>NZ_QPET01000021.1:0-348479 GCF_008368855.1 Bacillus sp. TE8-1
AGGAAAACGAATAAAGCGCGGCATATATCGTTCAGCAAATAAAACTTTAATTAATGCAGATGTAAATGCTGCGGCTAACATTTTACGAAAAGTAATCCCAAATGCATGGACAAATGGGATAGAGGGGTTAGGCGTGAAACAGCTCGCTAATGTGTTAACTCCCCTGACGTTAATCGTCCGTTAGGTCGAAACGTTAGAAACCCCCACTTCAAACTTTGTTAAGTGGGGGAGTGTTCATATGTTATAATGTAGAAACATATAGCTATAAGGAGATGTACGAAATGATTCCAGTAACAATATTAACTGGTTTTCTTGGATCGGGGAAAACGACATTATTAAATCGTATTTTATCAGAAAATCACGGTAAGAAATTAGCGGTGATTGTAAATGAAATAGGGAAAATTGGCATTGATAATCAGTTGATTATGAATGTGGAAGAAGAAATTATGGAAATGACAAATGGCTGTTTATGCTGTACTGTACGTGAAGACTTACTTGTTGCTTTAAAACAGTTATTGGACGTAAAAGCAGAAGGGAAAATGGATTTTGATGGTTTAGTAATTGAAACGACTGGCCTTGCAAATCCAGGCCCGATTATTCAAACATTCTTTTTAGATCCAGTCATCCAATCTGCTTACCAAATTAACGGTGTTGTAACGGTGGTAGATAGTTATCATATACATAAACATTTTGAAAAAGGATTAGAAGCAAAAGAGCAAATTGCGTTTGCTGATGTTGTTTTAGTAAATAAATTAGATTTAATTGAAGAGAATGAGAAAGAAAATCTCTTGCATGAAATTCAAGGAATTAACCCGACTGCAAAGTTAATTGAGGCGACTAACTGTGAGGTAGATATACCATCTTTATTACAAATCCAAACGTTTAAAACGAAAGATACGTTGCAAATTTACCCTCATAAAGAACATAACCACTTAGAAGGTGTGAAATCATTTGTATTACGTGAAGAACGTCCGCTGGATTTACAAAAGCTTAATGAGTGGATGTCAGCTGTCGTGCAAGAGCTAGGGGAATATTTATATCGTTACAAAGGAATTTTATCGATAGACGGAGTAGATAAACGTATCGTTTTCCAAGGTGTACATACGTTATTTGCTGCTTCGTACGATAGAGAGTGGCAAGAGGGCGAAGAGCGAGTAAGTGAAGTAGTTTTTATCGGAAGAGATATTAATAAAGAGTGGTTCCAAGAACATTTCGAGGAGTGTGTGAAATAAGTCTGCGTAAATTGTAGGCTTATTTTTTATGAGCATTCTATTAGATTGCAAAACAGAATTAAATAAGGGAAAGAAACTAAAAATTGATGACTGTATAATAAAAAGCCTGTTTTCACAGGCTTGTATTTTCGTCTATTAGTAACTCCATTACAACACCTACAACTGGACCTTCATCATCAATATCCCCATTTAAGCGGAAACCAAATGATTCATACAGTCCCATTGCAAGTTTGTTGTCTGGATGTAAACTTAAGTAAATTATTTTACATTCAAATTTTTCTTGTAAGACTTGAATAAGTAAGCGAAGGAAACGTTTTGCGTATCCTTTTCCTTGATATTGTTGGTCAATCATAAAGCGATCGAGCCATACACTTTTATGTTTTACTGAATACCATCCATACATTGCGTATCCTACAAGTGTTTCGCCATCATATAAACCTACTGACGTTCCGTTTCCTTCATATAATGATTCTGCTAAAGAAAACGCGTTACTTTCAATAAATTGTTGCTGATCTTTTGCGACGTCTAAAGCAACTACTGAACGCCAATTTTTTGCTGTTACTTCACAAATGTGAAGATTCATAATTCCAACTCACCTTCTAAATTAATATAGCTTTCAAGCTAATATGGATAATTTTACTTGTTATTTTGGTCAAGTCAAGGATAAATACATAAAAAGGCAGCTGAATAACAGATTCAGCTGCCTAGAAAATATAATGGATTAGTTTGTTGCTTCTTTCAATGTATTTACGTTTTCTTCCATTAAAGTGAAGTAATCTTTATTATTTTTTGCATCATCTTCAGAAATAGTAGCTAAGTGATTTAAGCGTAAAACTTTTGTACCAGTTTCTTTTTGAATTACGGATGCTACTTTTGGAGTAGAGAACGTTTCGAATAAAATATATTTTAGATTATGTTCTTTTACTGTTTTTGTAATGTCAGCAAGCTGCTTTTGAGATGGTTCATCAGAAGCTGAAATTCCAGCGATAGGAATTTGTTTTAGGCCGTATCGTTGTTCCCAGTAACCATAGGCAGCATGAGAAACTAAAATTTCTTTCGTTTTTGCGTTCGCTACAGCTGCCTTAAATCCATCGTCTAAATCAGTAAATTTAGTTTGAAGTGCTGCAAAGTTTTTTTCGAATTCTTTTTTATGTTCAGGTTGTAATTCTACAAGTGCATTTTTAATTTTTTCTGCTTGTTTCATTGCTAGAGTAGGATCTAACCAAACATGTGGGTCTTTATCGTGATGATGTTCATCTTCTTTATGGCCATCTCCATGATCATGATGCTCTTCTTCAGTAGAAGCACGAAGCTCAATACCTTTAGATGCATTTACAATTTTAACATTTTCTTTTTGTAATGTTTTTTCCATTTTTTCAGCAAATGGTTCTAATTCAGCGCCGTTATAAACAAATAAATCGGCTTTTGCAACTTGTACTGTTTGTTTTTGACTTGGTTCAAATGTATGTGAATCTGCACCAGGTGGGTAAATTGCTTCAACATTTACATAGTCGCCACCAATTTTCTTTGCGAAATCAGCAAGTGGGAAAATCGTTGTATAAACTGTTAGCTTTCCATCTTTCTTGGCATTACTTTCTTTTTTATTTGAGCAGCCAGCGAAAATTAAGGTAAAAATAAGTAAGAATGAAAATATAGTCAATCTTTTAGGCATGAAGTTCTCCTCTTTTCTTTTTTACGGATATATTTTCCCCAATTATAGAAGAAAAATATCATTTTAATACAAAACGGAATAATTACGTTTTAGTTTGCGAACTTAGTATAATACATCTTTAATAAAGTTGCAATAAATAATAATCATTCCGATTTGTTTTTGTTATAAAGTTGTCAAATATAGGTGTATTATTTTTGCAAATGCATGCATATGTGACAACGCTGTTTTCATATATTGAAAAGGAGGTAAAGAGGGGGATGAGCGCTTGGGTTACTTAATGGAAGCTATTTTATTAATATTAGCGGTAGTATTGCCATTATCTTTCGTATTAATTTTTTTAAGAAGATTAATAAGTAATTTAGGGGACGCTACAACAATAACGAAATTACAAGAGAGAAATGAGAAAAAAGAGTGAGTAAAGCACTATGCGTACGCATAGTGTTTTACTTGTGGTAAAATAAGAGCAGGAAACTCCTAAAGGTTGTATTTTACTGAAGGAGAGAAAAGTAAAATAAGAGGTATATGTATATATGAATAAGCGAACAGCGTTAATACTTGGTGCAAGTGGTTTAGTTGGACAAGAGATAACGCGTCTATTACTTGAATCAGATTACTACGATTCGGTTACTATTTTTGTAAGAGAGCCAATGCAATTGCAACATGAGAAGTTACAGCAGAAACAAGTTGATTTTTCGGTATTAGAGGAATATAAAGAGTTCTTTGCTGTGGATGATGTTTTTAGTTGCTTAGGAACAACAATAAAAAAAGCAAAAACAAAAGCAAATTTTAAAAAAGTAGATTATGAATATACGTTACGAGCTGCTTGTTTAGCTGAAAAACAAGGGGTACAAAATTTCCTTGTCGTGTCTTCTATGGGAGCGAATCCTAAATCATTTTTCTTTTATTCACAAGTGAAAGGGAAAATGGAAGAAGAATTGCAAAAGTTAGTGATCGGTGGTATTCACATTTTTAGACCATCATTATTAGTAGGAAATCGACAAGAATTTCGTTTCGGCGAACAAATGGCTGAAAAGTTATCTCGTATTATTCCTTTTATCTTTAAAGGGGCTTTCAAAAAGTATAAACCAATTTCAGCTAAAGATGTGGCGAAAGGGATGTATATAACCGCGCTGCGAGAAGAATCGGGTATCCATACTTATAATTCAAATGAAATTACAACGATAGAATAAATAAAACCGAGAAGAATGACTTCTCGGTTTTATTTATTCGTATGAATTTTCCCTGGCGCTCGCTTGTATTGATATGGTTCTTGCAATTCAAAGCCAAGTTCATTGGCCGCTATTCTCGGGAAGTACGGATTGCGAAGTAACTCACGTCCGATGAAAATTAAATCAGCTTCGTTATTGTTTAAAATTTGCTCTGCTTGTACTCCGGTCGTAATTAATCCAACTGCACCAGTTGCAATGTTAGCATGCTCTTTAATATGTTTAGCATATTGTACTTGATACCCAGGATAAACATCGATGTGTGCAGGGACAACAGCTCCAGAGCTACAATCGATTAAATCTACTCCTTGTTCTTTCATCCATTTTGTATACTGAACATAATCTTGAACTGTTAACCCTTCAGGATGATAATCATTTGCTGAAATACGGACAAATAACGGTCCGTTCCAAACTTCATTTATCGAGTCAATGATTTCGCGTAAGAAACGATAGCAGTTTTCAGGTGAGCCGCCGTATTCATCCGTCCGTTTATTAGTAAGTGGTGATAGGAATTCATTGATAAGGTAACCGTGAGCGCCATGTATTTCAATAACATCAAATCCAGCTTGTTTTGATCGTACTGCA
The DNA here is from genome assembly GCF_008368855.1 of Bacillus sp. TE8-1. Taxonomy (NCBI): domain Bacteria; kingdom Bacillati; phylum Bacillota; class Bacilli; order Caryophanales; family Bacillaceae; genus Bacillus; species Bacillus sp. TE8-1. Next base: position 4,716 of record NZ_QPET01000021.1, read on the forward strand.
GCTTGCTGAAAAGCTAATACAGTATTTTTAATTTGGTGTTTGCTCATTTCTATTGGCATTTTCATTGTTTCATTAAATGGAATGGCTGAAGGAGCTAACGCATCTGTTTCTAATTCTGCTTTTCTTCCGGCGTGAGCGAGTTGAATGGCAGCTTTTGCGCCGTTATCATGTATAAAAGTAGTCGTTTTATGTAAGCCTTCAATTAGGTTGTCATCCCAAATACCTAAGTCTTTGTTAGAAATTCGTCCTTCAGCTAACACCGCAGTTGCTTCAAGCATAACTAAACCTACTTGGCCAGCAGCGCGAGTTCCATAATGAATGAGATGAAAATTCGTAACGCTGCCATCCTCATTCCCCGAGGAATACATACACATAGGCGACATAACGATACGATTTTTTAGTGTAACGTTCTTAATTGTATAAGGTGAAAAAAGCTTGGAATTCATCAAATAGCCTCCTTGATTGAATTTTCTTATATTTTACCATTCTCTTTTTTGTTTCTCTAATAAAACGCTTATACGAAAAATTTTGTATATTCGTGTTACAATGACTAATATGAACTAAATTGGAGGATGGCATATGTACCAGGCTTATTATGAAAGCGAATTAGGTTTGCTTGAAATTACAGCGAATCAAGAAGGAATTACGTCTGTTATATTTGTTGATGAACGACAAGAAGAAAATAAAAATGAAATGATAGAACAATGTATAAATGAGTTAGATGAATATTTTAAAGGGAAAAGAAAAGAGTTTACGGTCCCGCTGTCTGCGGAGGGAACAGCATTTCAAAAAAATGTATGGGATGCACTTTATACTATTCCATACGGCGTAAGTGCTTCATATTTAGATATTGCAGAGAAAGTTGGAAATATAAAAGCTGTACGGGCAATAGGAGGGGCAAATAGTCGGAATCCAATTTCAATAATTGTTCCATGTCACCGTGTAATAGGAAAGAGTGGAAAGCTTGTTGGATATGCTGGTGGTTTATGGAGGAAAGAGTGGTTATTAAAACACGAAGGTATTTTGAAATGACGTATGGATGGGAAGAGGGATTGTTTTGAAATGTATAAATTGTGGGCAACCTTGCGAGGAGGAACAGTTAAATTGTGCAAGTTGTCAGCGAAACTTGGATAATGAACAAGAGGAAGGTAGCTCGTTAATAGATAAAGAACTGGAAGTATATGTAGGGAGACAATATCCGTATTACAAAAGGAAATGGGATCTTGAGAATAAGCGGATTGCTAGGTGGAGCTGGAATGGTTGGGCTGCTATTTTCAATATAGGCTGGCTAGGATATCGTAAGTATTATGTACCAGCTGCTTTATTTATGTTGTTATTAGTAGCGTGTGATGCATTTTCGTATTATATGGGATTTAATGTAGCGTTGCCAATCATTAATATGGTGCCTCTTACGTTTTTATTACTCATTTTTATTCTGTTTGGAATGGGGATTTTTGCAAATGGATTATACTATCAATTTGCGGAAAGACGTATATACCGAATAAAAGCAAGAGAAATAAAAGATAAATCAGTTGAAAACTATCTAATCAATGATAGCGGCGGAACGAGCAAAATGGGAGCGACAATTGTTACTATTTTAGCAGTTGCTAGCATATTTTTTAGTCATTTCTTTTTTCCGACTGATCGAGACGTTATTCAAAAGGTTCGTACAAGCTCGCTTTATGAATATCCTTTCTTTTCAATAGGTGAATCTTTCGAAAATTATTTTCAAAATTCAGGTTGGATATATTATCGTGGAACGGAAGGGTTAGAATTAGTAGAATTCCAAGGATATAACACCGGAACGCCAAGACAAAAGGTGAAGATTCAATTTGTTGTCGATTATAAATTAGGTGAAGTGGAACCATACTCACTTATGGTTAATGGTGAATCTAAAACTGAAGAAGAGTTTTTGAAGCTGATGGAAGAAATATTTAAAGTTCAAAATCCATTTGATATAGAGGATGGATTACAAGTAAATGCTATTCAAGAAAGCGGCTGGAAAGAAATTTCCGATCGCTTTTTTCTATGTTTGTTAAAATAAATATTTAAAATAATCAGAATCTTTTGTATAATGAAATATATTATATAGGATTTAACTTATACATATAGATTGGGGGAAGGAAGAATGAAGAGAAAGACAACAACAATTGCTGCACTTGCGTTAACGACAAGTGTATTGGTTGCAGGATGTGGGAATGGTGAGAAGGCTTCGACAACGAAGAAAGAATCGAATAAGGGAATGGCCGATAAACAAGTTTTAAATTTGCTAGAAACAGCTGAAATTCCTTCAATGGATACATCTAAATCAACGGATTCTGTATCTTTCCGTGTATTTGTAAATGCAATGGAAGGTTTATATCGTCTAGATAAAGATAATAAACCAACACCAGGTATGGCAAAAGATGTGAAGATTAGTGAAGATAAAAAGACATATACATTTGAATTACGTGATGCGAAATGGTCAAATGGTGATCCAGTTCGAGCACAAGATTTTGTATATGCATGGCAACGTACATTAGATAAAGCATTAGCGGCAGAATATGCATTCATTTTATTTGATGTGAAAAATGCACAGAAAGTAAATAAAGGTGAATTACCAGCAGATCAATTGGGTGTTAAAGCGAAGGATGATAAAACGTTGGTAGTAGAATTAGAGCAACCAGCACCTTATTTTCTTGAGCTTACGTCGTTCCCTACATTTTTCCCATTAAATGAAAAATATGTGAAAGAGCAAGGAGATAAATACGGATTAGAAGCAGATAAATTAGTATATAATGGACCATTTACAATGAGTCAATGGAAACATGAACAAAATTATCAGTTGAAGAAAAATCCTAATTATTGGGATAAAGATACTGTAAAATTAGACGAAATTAATGTAAGTATTGTGAAGGAAACAAGCACGGGAGTAAATTTATATGATAGTGATCAAGCAGATCGAGTTATTTTAACTTCTGAATTTGTTGATAAATATAAAAAGAATAAGCCAGATGAATTTAAAACGAAGTTAGATCCACGCATATATTTCTTACGTTTTAACCAAAAAAATGCAACATTTAAAAACCAAAAAGTACGTGAAGCGATTGATTTAGCATACGATAAAAAAGGAATTGCTGATGTCATTTTAAATGACGGTTCATTGCCAGCATATTTCTTAGTACCTGAAAAATTCACGACAGGTCCGGATGGAAAAGATTTCCGCTCTGTAAATAAAAACTTCCGTGATAGTAAAGATAATGCAGAGAAAGCAAAAAAATTATGGGAAGAAGCGAAGAAAGAGCTTGGTCAAGATACAATTACGGTTGAATTACTAAACGATGATAACGGTAGCCGGAAAAAAGTAGGCGACTTTATTAAGGAAGAACTAGAGAAAAACTTGCCTGGTATTAAAGTAAATTTGAAACAGCAACCATACAAGCAGAAGCTAGATTTAGAAAAGAAATTCCAATACGAATTCTCATTATCTGCATGGAGCCCTGATTATCCGGATCCAATGACTTATATTGATATGTTTGTTACTGGAAGCTCATTTAATGAAATGGATTATTCTAATCCGAAGTATGATGATTTAGTAGCGAAATCAAAAGGAGAGCTATTAAAAGATGATAAAGCACGCTGGAATGCACTTGCGGAAGCTGAAAAAATCTTAATTGGTCAAGACGCAGCAATTTCTCCTACGTACCAACAAAGTACAGCTTATTTAGAGAAGCCGTTTGTAAAAGGCATTGCTAACCATACGTTTGGCGGGGACTTCAGTTATAAATGGGCATATATTACAAAAAAATAGTATAATAAAAGGTGAGTGAATTTTCGCTCATCTTTTATTTGTATAAGGAGGAATTATAGTTGTTAAGGGGAATCAATCATATTTGTTTTTCGGTATCTAATTTAGAAAACTCTATTATGTTTTATGAAAAAGTATTAGAAGGAGAATTATTAGTTAAAGGAAGAAAATTGGCTTATTTTAACATATGTGGAGTATGGATAGCGCTTAATGAAGAGACGCATATTTCGAGAAATGAGATTCATCAATCTTATACGCACATTGCATTTTCTGTTGAACAAGAAGACTTTAAATGTCTAATACAGCGATTAGAAGAAAATGATGTTCATATTTTACAAGGAAGAGAACGTGATGTAAGAGATTGCGAATCTATATACTTTGTTGATCCTGACGGTCATAAATTTGAGTTTCACTCAGGGACACTGCAAGACCGTTTAAATTATTATAGAGATGAGAAACCTCATATGACATTTTATTAGGGAGGGATAGCATTTGCATGCACTTGTAATTGGTGGAACAGGAATGCTAAAGAAAGTTTCTATGTGGTTTTGTGAGAAAGGATTTTATGTTTCTATTATCGGGCGAGATGAAGTGAAATTAGAAAATGTTAAGCGAATGAGTTCTGCACCAGAAAATATTACATGCCTTTCGTTAGATTATCATAATGATGAAGATGTAAAGCTAGCTATTAAAAGTACAATTGAGAAAAATGGCCCAATCACATTAGTTGTTGCATGGGTACACACAAGTGCAAAGCATGTACTATCAAATATTTGTAAAGAACTAGATTTGTCGTCTAAAACATATAGTTTATTTCATATTTTAGGTAGTAAAGCATCACGTATGCCTGCACAAAAAATAGGGAGTACGCGATGTATTTATCATAGAATTATTTTAGGTTTTATTTTAGAAGATACATATGGAAGATGGCTTACTCATGAAGAGATAGCTGATGGAGTTATAAAAGGGATTGAAAGTAAACGAGCGGAGTGGATTGTAGGGAGAGTTGAACCGTGGGAATTACGACCAACATGGTGAGGGGGAGTAAGAAATGAAAACAACTATATATGTAACAAGGCATGGTGAAACAGAGTGGAATGTAGCGAAGCGAATGCAGGGACGGAAAAATTCTGCTTTAACTGAAAATGGTATAGTTCAGGCGAAACAATTAGGGAATCGAATGAAAGATTTACCAATCCATGCGATCTATAGTAGTCCGAGCGAAAGAACACTTCATACGGCAGAGTTAATAAAGGGGGAACGTGATATACCCATTATAGCGGATGAGCATTTCTATGAAATCAACATGGGTATATGGGAAGGACAAACAATCGCGGATATAGAAAACCAATTTCCAGAAGAAGTGCATCTGTTTTGGAATGAGCCACATCTTTTTCAGTCAACATCAGGCGAAAATTTTGAGGCCGTTTATGAAAGAGTAATTGAAGGGATGCAGCTTCTTTTAGAGAAGCATAAAGGACAAAACATATTGATTGTTTCTCATGCGGCAGCAGCAAAATTACTTGTAGGGCATTTCGCGGGAATTGAAATAGAAAATGTGTGGGATGATCCATTTATGCATAGTGCCAGTTTGAGCATAATAGAATTTGAAGAGGGTATTGGTAAAGTGAAACAATTTGCAGATATAAGTCACTTTCAATAAATGTAAAAAAGGCCGCAAAACGGCCTTTTTTGGGTGGTATAAAAACTAGCAGTTACGTTTTTTATACCAGAAGTGATCGAATTTCTTATTTTTGCAAGATGGGAATTTATGTCCGCCTTTGCAATCATTCCATTTGTGCCCGCTATCGTGACAGTCTTTACCATGATCACATGAATCATCGCAAGAGTGACCGTGTCTGTTAGGGAAGAATTCGCATTTTTTACAGAAACTTCGTTTTGTCCAGAAAAATTTCTTTTCAAAGCGTATGCATTTTGTAATGAATGTACAATGTTTTCTGCGAGTACGTTTTGTAACTAATACGCATTCTTTTCTACGCGTTACTTTCGTAACGAACGTCCATTTTTGAACACGTACACGTGTACATTTCGTAACAAATGTCCATTTTTTTACGTGCGTACATTTTGTAACGAACGTACAATGTTTCACGCGAGTACATCTTGTTCTTGGACATTTACCCCCAGTTGTACATTTACATCCAGTTGTACAATGATGATGAGTGAATTTATCATCATCGCATTCAAAAGTACTTGGATCTTGGTGTAAGAAATCCTCCATCCCAGCACTTTTGATTTCTTCAACAGCTTTTCTAATATCACGTTTCATAGAAATCCTCCTTATCATGTATTAAAGTGAAAAGGTATTCTTTTTCCTTAACATGATATGTATGTAGGCATCTTTCTGAACAGGACAAGAGTGTAATTTTATATAAATAGATGATTGCGGATGTATGGACAAGACAAGGCGCATACATTGAATGAAGAGAACTGAGAAGGGATGAGAAAACATGCTGCCTTCATATGATTTTTTTGTTCATCCAATGTACTTAGTGGAATTGAAAAAGGACATTTGGTCAGATAGTCCAGTGCCAGCAAAATTAACTTATGGAAAAAAGAAGTATGATATTGATATCGTATACCGAGGAGCTCATATTCGCGAATTTGAGAAAAAGTCTTATCATGTTATGTTTTATAAGCCTAAAAAATTTCAAGGTGCGAAAGAGTTTCATTTGAATTCGGAGTTTATGGATCCGTCTCTCATACGAAATAAATTATCTTTAGATTTTTTTCATGATATTGGTGTACTTTCGCCAAAATCACAACATGTATTTATAAAAATTAATGGTCAAATTCAAGGTGTGTATTTACAGTTAGAATCGGTTGATGAAAATTTTTTGAAAAATAGAGGATTACCGAGTGGTTCTATTTATTATGCGATAGATGATGATGCGAATTTTTCATTAATGAGTGAACGAGATAAAGATGTTAAGACAGAGCTCTTTGCGGGTTATGAATTTAAATATTCGAATAAAAATAGTGAAGAACAACTGAGTGAATTTGTATTTCAAGCGAATACTTTGACGAGGGAAGCCTATGAAAAAGAAATTGGGAAGTTTCTACATGTAGATAAATATTTACGATGGTTAGCAGGAGTTATTTTTACGCAAAACTTTGATGGTTTCGTTCATAACTATGCACTATATCATAACGATGAAACAAATTTATTTGAAGTTATACCGTGGGATTATGATGCGACTTGGGGGCGAGATGTACAAGGGAGACCACTTAATCATGAATATATTCGCATTCAAGGGTATAATACGTTAAGTGCAAGATTGCTAGACATACCTGTATTTAGAAAGCAGTATCGAAGTATTTTGGAAGAAATATTAGAAAATCAATTCACAGTTTCGTTTATGAGGCCGAAAGTAGAAGGGTTGTGTGAATTGATTCGCCCATATTTACTACAAGATCCATACATGAAAGAAAAATTAGAAACATTTGATCAAGAGGCTGATATGATTTATGAATATATAAATAAAAGAAGAAAGTATATACAAGACCACTTACATGAATTAGATTAATTTTGAAAGAGATTGAAACGTTATCAATCTCTTTTTTTTGTATAATAAAGATGTATCAATAAAAATGAAGTAATATATTTGATAGAGAATGGGGATGCGGATATATGACGATTAAATGGATTGATTGGGTAAAACAAATACAATCTATAGCTCAAGCGGGTTTAACGTATTCTAAGGATGTGTATGATATTGAGCGTTTCCAGCAATTACGAGATATTTCTATTTCAATGATGTCACATTACACGAAAACAGATTGGGAAGTCGTAGAGAAATTATTTGCACGTGAGACAGGCTATCAAACACCTAAAGTTGATATAAGAGCGGTTGTTTTTCAAAATGAAAAGTTATTATTTGTGAAAGAAAAAAGCGATGGGAAATGGGCATTGCCAGGTGGATGGGCTGATGTCGGTTATACGCCAACCGAAGTTGCAGCAAAAGAGGTTTTCGAAGAGACTGGTTATGAGGTAGATCATTTTAAGTTACTAGCTATATTTGATAAAGAAAAACATCAACCCTCTCCATCGGCGACGCATGTATATAAGATTTTCATTGGATGCGAGATTATTGGTGGAGAAAAGAAAACTAGTATTGAAACAGAAGAGGTGGAGTTTTTTGGTGAAAATGAATTGCCTAATTTATCAATTGCTAGAAATACAGAAGACCAAATTAAAGAGATGTTTGCCTACATGAAGGACCCGCAGAAAGAGAAATTAATAGATTAATCCTGCTTGAATTGTACATATTGTTAAAATGAAGATATTGGCAGATTGCAGCCTTTATGTAATAATGGGATGGTATGTGAAGAAAAAAGGAGATAAAAAAGAACATGTTAGCAAACATAATAGATCAGTTATTGCAATTTTTTGCAAGCTTAGGTTACTTTGGAGTAGCTCTTGCTTTAATGATTGAAGTAATCCCGAGTGAAATTGTACTTTCGTATGCTGGCTTTTTAGTAGCGAATGGTAAAATTAGTTTTGTGGGTGCAGTTATCGCCGGAACGATTGGTGGTACTTTAGCGCAAATCTTTTTATACTGGCTTGGATACTACGGAGGGCGTCCGGTTGTAGAGAAATATGGGAAATATCTACTTATTAATAAACATCATTTAGACATAGCGGAAGGTTGGTTTAAGCGTTATGGAGCAGGCGTAATATTTTCTGCGCGCTTTATCCCAGTAGTACGTCATGCGATCTCTATTCCAGCAGGGCTAGCTAAGATGCCATTAAAACTATTTACACTTTATACGGTTGTAGCGATCATTCCATGGTCAATTCTATTTATATACTTAGGTGAAAAACTTGGTGGGAATTGGCGACAAATTAAAGAGTATGCATCTGATTACACACATTACATAATTATAGGAGCTGTTCTTTTTATTGCTCTATACTTTGGTTTAAAGTATTTCAAAAAGAAAAAAGCAGCGCGTTAAAGTCAATGATTTTTCATTGGCTTTTTTTGTTTGTTTCGGTTCTAAAGAAAAGGAGTTGTCCATAATGTGTAATAATAAAGCGTAGCGGAGGAATGTGATGAAAGGGTCACCGTTTATACGTGGAACGATATTTTTAACGATGGCAACGATGATATCAAAAATGTTAGGGTTTATATATGTTATACCATTTACAGCGATGGTCGGTACGAGTGGTTACGTTCTATACACATATGCATATCGTCCTTATACCATCATGCTCAGTATAGCAACAATGGGATTACCGCTAGCTGTTTCAAAGATGGTATCAAAATATGATCAACTGAATGATTATCATACGGTTAAGAGAGTGTTGAAAAGTGGAATCGTGTTTATGTTTATAATGGGAGTCATTTCGTGTTTTACGTTATATATGCTAGCTCCGCATTTAGCTAAACTTGTCATCGATGGGAATGATCAAACGGGGAATAGTGTAGGAGCGGTTACTACTAATATTCGAATTGTAAGTTTTGCGTTAATACTTGTGCCAGTAATGAGTTTATTAAGGGGCTTCTTTCAAGGATTCCAATCGATGGGGCCTTCTGCATTAAGTGTAGTTGTAGAGCAATTTTTTCGGGTTTTAACCATTTTAATAGGAAGCTTTGTCGTTTTATATGTTTTAAAAGCTTCTGTTTCGCTAGCAGTTGGTATTTCAACGTTCGGTGCATTTATGGGAGCTGTAGGTGGATTAACTGTTTTAAGTGCGTATTATATAAGAAGGAGAAGGCACTTAAAGAAAAAAGAGATGGAAAGTATACCACAAACAACGAAATCTTTTTTCTCATTGTATAAGGAGCTCTTTACATATTCTATTCCTTTTGTTGTGGTGGGCTTAGCAATTCCGTTGTATCAGACGATTGATACATTTACAATTAATAAACTACTTATACAAATAGGGTATATGCAAGGAGAAGCGGAAAAAATTAATGCGATAATTGGTCTTGTTCAAATGGTTGTGCTTATCCCGGTATCCGTTGCGACAGCTTTTAGTATGTCTCTCGTACCAGAGATGACGAAAGCTTACACAGCAGGAAATACGAAGCTATTGTACAAACATTTTACGAGAACAAATGTATTAGTAGTAGCAATTACGGTACCGGCGGCAATTGGAATGATGGTGTTAGCCAAACCTGTATATACTCTTTTATTCGGTGCTGGAAATGATCCAGAGATGGGGAGAATCATTTTACAGTATTATGCTCCTGCTTGCATACTATTTTCTCTTTTTACAGTAACGGCTGCTATGCTACAAGGAATCAATCAACAGCAGAAGACGGTGCTAGGACTAGTGATTGGAATTATTGTGAAGATAGTTTTAAATATTGTATTGCTTCCGTATTTCGATTATGTAAGTTTTATCATTTCAACATACGCGGGCTATACGATTTCAGTCGGGTTTAACTTGTGGATGCTTTCTAAATATGTTATAAAGGCAACATAAGCTTTTAAGGCAGAGAGCACTCTGTCTTTTTCTATGTTTATCCCGCTTTAACGGGCAGTGAGACCCTCACCTCAAAATTCAGCGAAAAAAAGAAGTTTGGTTGGGGGCGGATAACCCGTAAAAGCCCGATTTGTAAGGGCTAATAATTGGTGAGGATGAAGCCCCCCACTGATTAAAGTTTCACTTTATAATATTTTTCTTATAAAAACGTTTTCAAAATAATTTTTCTATTGAAATTTAAACGTATGTTTCATATGCTGAGAATGGCGGTTTAAAAACTGTGATTTAAGAGAGGTAGATTCCTACATGTAAAAAGAATCGGGGTGATAGTATGTTAAATATATATTTAACAGACCGAAACGGAAAACTACAAGAGATTGAGGAAATGCAAAAGGGGTGCTGGATTAATGTACTTCATCCAACAGAAGAAGAAATTCAATATCTAGTACAAACTTTAAATGTAGACTTAGATTTCATTAAAGACCCTTTGGATGATGAAGAACGCTCTCGTATTGAAAAGGAAGACAATAATACTTTAATTATCGTGGATATTCCGACAGTTAGACATGATGAAGAAGGAAATTCGATTTATGACACGATTCCAATAGGTATGATTGTGATGCCGGATTGTTTTGTTACAATCTGCTTAGAAGAGAATCCAATTTTTGAACGTTTTATTAATCAACGTATTAAAGAATTTTATACGTTTAAGAAGACGCGCTTTGCACTTCAGCTCTTATATACGATTTCTACTTATTATTTAAGATACTTAAAGCAAATAAATCGAAAAACAATTGATTTAGAGCATCAATTAAATCAGTCAATGAAAAATAAAGAGATTTTCACATTGTTAGGCCTTGAGAAAAGTTTAGTATACTTTACAACGTCATTAAAGGCTAATAAAATTGTAATTCAAAAGTTAATGCGTAATAGTACATTTTTAAAAATGTATGAAGACGATCAAGATTTATTAGAAGATGTATTAATTGAAAATAAACAGGCTATTGAAATGGCGGAAATATATAGTCACATTTTAAGTGGAATGATGAATACTTTTAGCTCCGTTATATCAAATAATTTAAATAGTGTTATGAAACTGTTAACGTCAATTACGATCATTTTATCTTTACCGACGATGGTTTCTAGTTTCTTTGGAATGAACGTAAAGGTTCCGTTTGAAGGGGAAGCCCACGGTTTTGTAATTGTACTCATCATATGTGTAACACTATCTTTCACGTTAGCTTTTGTTTTTTGGAAGAAACGTTACTTTTAACGATAAGAAAGCTGCTCTAGCATAGTTATATAACTACGCTAGAGCAGCTTTTTTGCTATGAAATCTCAAATTTTGAATAGAATATAACTTGTACAATGTAATGTATATAAAGGGTATGTATGCCATATAAACCTTGTTCAATTAATGAAATGGGGTTAAAATTACATATTGTTAATGAAAAGTTGGAGGAAATACATCATGGAATTGTTTCAATTACCGAAAGCATTCCTGCAAATGAATACAATTTTTATCTCCATATTGATCGAAGCACTTCCTTTCGTGCTCATTGGTGTATTTATTTCAGGATTCATTCAAATGTTCGTGACAGAAGATATGGTGGCAAAATGGATGCCGAAGAACCGATTTCTGTCTGTTTTATTAGCTACTTTTTTAGGTATGTTGTTTCCAGGTTGTGAATGTGGAATTGTTCCGATTGTAAGACGATTAATTGGAAAAGGCGTTCCACCATACGCAGGGATTGCATTTATGTTAACTGGACCTATTATTAATCCAGTTGTATTATTTGCTACTTATGTTGCCTTTGGGAGTAGTATGCACATGGTATGGTATCGTTCTATTGTAGCGATTATCGTAGCCATTATCGTTGGAATTATATTATCCTTTATGTTTAAAGAACATCAATTAAGAGATGATCACTTCCCAGAAGTGAATAATAAGCGTCCACTGCGTAAAAAAATGTGGGATGTATGTACACACGCTGTTGAGGAATTCTTCTCAATGGGAAAATATTTAGTACTAGGTGCGTTAATTGCAGCAGCGGTACAAACGTTTGTACAAACTTCAACACTTCTTGCTATTGGACAAGGTCCGTTTTCTTCATCAGCTGTTATGATGGGACTTGCTTATATATTATCACTTTGTTCAGAGGCAGATGCATTTATCGCTTCTTCGTTCCAAAGTACGTTTTCAACAGCTTCACTTGTCGCGTTCCTCGTTTACGGACCGATGGTGGATATTAAAAATATGTTTATGATGCTTGCGACATTTAAAACTAAATTTGTAATTGTTGTTATAGTTACAGTTACTCTTGTTGTTTATGCAAGCTCACTACTCATTTATGCGATGGGGTGGTAGGTTATGTTTCGAGCATATATATTATTAGGTTTTACAATATTAATTGCGCAGCTTCATATTTCCGGTAACATTACGAAGTATATCAATATGAAGTATGCCTATTTATCAACAACAGCAGCAATTATTTTAGGTTTCTTAACGATTATACAAATTATCGTCGTTTTCCAAAAAGAGCACCAAAAGGAAAAAGAGAAAAATGATTGCAGTTGTGACCATGGTCATTGCGGACATGATCATTCAAAAGATGAGAATACATGGTGGAAAAAAGCATTTTCGTACTCCTTGTTTTGTTTTCCAATTATCTCAGGGTTATTTTTCCCAATTGCGACGTTAGATTCGGATATTGTTAAAGCGAAAGGATTTCACTTTCCTGTTGCACAAGCAGAAAGTAAGGATCCATTTATGACAAGACAATTTCTAAGACCTGATACGAGCATTTATTACGGGAAAGAAGGATACCGTGGTGTAATGGAAAAAGGGAAGAAAGAGTTTGTTACGAAAGACAATATTAATTTGAAAGATGAAGACTTCCTAAAGGGTATGGAAACAATTTATAATTATCCTGGCGAGTTTACTGGGAAAAAATTATCTTTTAAAGGGTTTGTTTTTAGGGATGATTCTTCTAAAAAAGAACAATACTTCTTATTCCGTTTCGGTATTATACATTGCGTAGCAGATTCTGGTGTGTATGGTATGTTAGTGAAAAAGCCAGAAGGCGTAGAGTGGAATAATGATGACTGGATTCAAGTAGAAGGAGAGATAACTACTGAGTTTTATCAGCCGTTTCATGCGAATATTCCTGTATTAGAAGTAACAAAATGGAATAAAGTTGAACAGCCGAAAGAACAATATGTATTTAGAGGAGCCGATTGATAAAATCGGTTCTTTTTTGTGGACTAAAAGTTCTGAATGTTGTTAATATTAAACGTGTAGTTCATTTAGTATAGTGATTATTGAAATATTAGGGATAAATCATTAAAGGGGTGATAACAATGACAGAAGTAAAGGGGAAAACAGCCAATGAGTCAAGGGTGTTCAAAACGAGCCGAGTATTCCCAACAGATTTAAATGATCATAACACGCTATTTGGTGGGAAGATATTAGCGGAGATGGATATGGTTGCTTCTATTTCAGCATCCAGACATTCGAGAAAGGAATGTGTCACAGCATCTATGGACTGGGTCGATTTCTTACATCCTGTTCGTTCTTCAGATTGTGTTAGTTATGAATCTTTCGTAATTTGGACGGGAAGAACTTCGATGGAAGTGTTTGTGAAGGTAGTAGCTGAAGATTTAATTTCAGGTGAGAAGCGTATAGCGGCAACGTCATTCGTTACTTTTGTGGCACTTAGTAAGGAAAATAATCCAGTTCCAGTACCGCGTGTTATCCCTGAAACAGAAGAAGAGAAAGAATTACATCGTATTGCTGTGTTACGTGCAGAACAGCGTCATATACGTAAGGCAGAGAGTAAGAAAGTAGCCACATTGTTAACCTTTTGAGATGAATATTTAGCCATTTAAGTTACTATAGCAGTCGGAAATGGTTTTAAAATGAAAAGCGGACACCTAAAAATAGGTGTCCGCTTTTATAGTTTTTTCATCCACATATCATATGACAGTAGCTACTTAGCAGAAGCAAGCAGCACCGACGATGATTAAGAGGATAAATAATACGACTAATAGCGCAAATCCATTACCATGTGCGAAGCCCATTGTTATTTCCTCCTTTTATTTTAAGATACAACATACAATATGCAAATGAGCTATTGTTTGATATGGACATATATCATGCAATGACATATTTTCTTGAATGATAATGTAATAAAAAAGGGAAGATATAGAAATAACAGTAAGTGGAGAAAGGAATTTATCCATGAAGCACTTTTTCGCTATAATCCTTTGTTTAATAGGTGTATTCATTTGGATGAACATCGATGTGGAAATGGGGAAGGAAATGGCTAGTGAATATGAATTAGGACAAGTTCGATTAGGTGAATTTCAATTATATACGAACGGTGAAGAGTTATATAGAAAATTATTTGAGGATATAAACGATGCAGAAAAGTATATATATATCCATTTTTATATTGTAGGAAAAGATGAAATAAGCCAAGAGTTTTTACAGTTATTAGAGAAAAAAGCATCTAGCGGAGTAGAAGTGAAATTGTCAGTCGATCGGATAGGTGGATATAAGCTGAAGAAAAAGGTAATTAGCCGATTAAAGGAAAACGGTGTGAAGTTTACATTTAGTAAAAAACCGAAACTGAAAAATGTGTTCTATTCTTTGCATCAACGGAATCATAGACGTATTGTTACGATAGATGGAAAGGTATCATACGTCGGTGGTTTTAATATCGGAAAGGAGTACCTTGGACAAAATCCAAAGTTTGGGCCATGGCGTGATTATCACGTGCGCATCCATGGTGAGGGTGCAGCGGATATGGAAAGAAAGTTCGCCGAAGATTGGAAAGAAGATACAGGAGAAAAAATGCCTATACATGAAAGTATACCTACATTAGGGAATGTGAAATATCAATATTTATTTTCAAATGGAAAAGGCTTATGGGAAAAATATGGGGCACTTTTAAAAAAGGCTAAAAAGTCTTTAATTATCGCTACACCATATTTTGTACCAAGTAAAGAAATGGTGAAAGAGTTAAAAGCTGCATTAAATCGTGGTGTTAATGTGAAAATTCTCGTGCCATTTAAAAGTGATGCCATATTGTTAAAACAAGCTGCCTATCCATATTTGAAAGATATGTTACATGCTGGAGCGGAGATTTATCAATATCGAAATGGATTTTTTCATGGGAAAGTAACAATTATTGATGGAGAAATTGTTGATATTGGGACAGCGAATTTTGATAATAGAAGTTTTTATTTAAATTGTGAGTCTAACTGTATCATATATGATAAAACAGTTGTTGATGAAGTATGGAGTCGATTACAGTTAGACTTTCATAAATCAAAACGATTTTCTGAAGAAGATTTTGAGAAAATTAGTAGATGGGATTGGTTTTTAGCGAGAATAGCGAATGTTTTAGCATCATATTTATAGTATATGGACAAAAGAGAAGGGAGGCGCTTTAATGGACTGTATGAAAGAATTAATGAAATATAGTTATATGCTAATATACAAGGTTGGAGAGTATGCTGGAAAGGTCAGAGACGAAGAATTAAAAAATCTATTACAGCACCATTTACCATATATGTTACAAGCATATAATGAACAAGTAAATTTTCAAGAAGGAGAGAATGTGCAGCATATAACCTGTGAAACAATGGAGTTTGATTTGCATGAAATGGGAAAGGAAACAGTTAGTAAATATACAGGGGATATTCATATTGCAACCAGTTATATTGCGCATTTGAAACGATTAGCTTTAAAGTTTGCTCAAGTTGCAGTGGAAGTTGCTAACCCAGAGTTTCGCTCATTTTTGGAAAATTGTTTCCTGAAAATGAACCGTTACGCTTATAGTGTGTGGCAATATGTTATGAAGAAGGAATATAAGATTACACATCTATATGAAAATGAAAAGTTTGCATGAGAAACTAAGGCGAAATGGTATGCGCCTTAGTTTTTTTTACGTCTATTGAGAGAAAAAACTAGTTTTATTGTGTATCGATTGGAAATGAAATATATAAATTAAAATTAGGTTTTGTTATCGGAAAATTTACAAAAATTTACCGTATATTTACTGTTTTTCAATCTCTCCTTTAAAAATAGAGAGTAATATGAGGTTGTACATATTCTATCACAAGGAGGAAACGCAAATGAACAAATGGGTTAAATCATTAACTGCTATGGCACTTGCAAGTTCTTTATTAATGGTAGGTTGTAGTAAAGGTGAGGACAAGAAGAAAGAAGACGACACAACAACACAACAAGAGGACAAAAAGGATAAAGAAACAAGCGGAACCGAGAAGTCTACTGATTCTAAAGAAAAGAAATAAAGTAATAATAAAGCTTCCTCTTATATATGAGGAAGTTTTTTTGTTGTAAATTGACTGAGATTATTGAAAAATAGAAAGAGAATGAAAGAGGGGGAAAACAAATGAAAGTATGTATATTGGGAGCAACAGGACGAGTAGGTTCAAACATAATTAATTTAGCATTAAAGGATTCAGCTGAAGTGACTGCATTAGCGCGTGATTTAAATAGAATAGAAATACAACATGAAAGGTTAAGAGTGATAGAAGGGAATGTATTGAACGAAAATGATATAAAGAAAGCGATAGAAGGAAGTGATATAGTAATTAGTGCACTTGGAACGGATCAAAATGGAACATTAGCGAAGAGTATGCCACAAATTATAAAGAAAATGGAAGAAGATGGGGTTCGTAGGATCATAACAATAGGAACAGCTGGTATTTTACAAGCAAGAACAGATCTAAATTTATATCGTTTTCAATCAACGGAATCAAAAAGGAAAACGACAACGGCAGCGGAAGATCATTTGGCTGCATATAAGGTACTAAGTAATAGTAATAATTTATGTTGGACAGTTGTTTGTCCGACACATTTAATAGATGGTGAGGCGACAGAGGTATATCGAACTGAAAAAGATATATTGCCAGAGGGTGGATCAAAAATTACAGTGGGTGATACAGCACACTTTGCATGGGATCTATGTAAGAAAAATATATATGAAAATAGTCGAGTAGGTATTGCATATTAAAAAACCATCCCGAAGTCGGGATGGTTAAAAGATGATATAACACAAGAAGATGATAATCATAATGATTTGGAGAATTGCTTTCGCTACTGTACTGCTTAAAAAACCAACTACAGTAGCGACTCCAACTAGAAAAGCATCTTTTGGCGATTTTTTATGTACTAGTTCTGTTATAAATACTGATAAGAACGGTATGATAATAAGTCCGAATGGTGGGAAGAAGAACGAGCCGACAATGATAGAAATCATTCCGACACGTTCACCCCATTTAGAACTACCGTATTTTTTTAAGAAATATCCATTTGCAATAAAATCAGCAACGAAAATGAAAAGAGTGAAAATGACTTGAATAATCCAAAAAGAAGTTGTTAATTCGCCTCCATTTATACCGAAATGGTAAATCAAATATCCAGCCCAGACAGCTAGTATGCCAGGGATAATTGGATAAATAAAGGCGAGAAATGAAACAACGAAACAGGCAATGATACAAATTGTTAATAAAACAGTCACTTTATAGCTCCTTTTTAATATCTAGTTTATGTACAGCAACTTTTTTGACTTGATGTCCATCAAGTTCTAATACTTTAAATTGAAAACCAGCGTATTCAATGGAATAGCCAGCTTCAATATTTAAGTCAACTGCTTGAGAGAGAAGCCATCCTCCGATTGTATCTAAATCACTATCATCAATATGTAGGCCAAACATATCATTTACTTCAGAAATAAGCACCTTTCCATCTAAAACAGTAAGCTTAGGTGTACGCTTTTCAATCATAGGTGATTCATCAGCATCGAATTCATCTTGAATTTCTCCAATGATTTCTTCAAGAATATCTTCCATCGTTAAAAGTCCGGCAGTACCACCATATTCATCCATAACGATTGCCATCTGAACGCGATTTTTTTGAAGGTGGACTAACGTTTTACGAATTGGAACTGTTTCAAATACAGTTAGAACAGGATGTATATAAGATTCAAGTGGTTTATAAATACCTTTCGTTTGATCATGGAATACTTCTTTCGTATTGATCATCCCAATGATATCATCTTTATCTTTTTCAATGATTGGATAGCGTGTATATTTTTCAGTAGCGACGATATCCATATTTTCTTCTAACGTATTTTCAGTAGACAAGCAAATCATTTCGGTACGAGGAACCATAATTTCTTTCGCAACTCGATCATCAAATTCAAAAATGTTATTTACATATTTATATTCGGTTTGGTTTATTTCACCGCTTTTAAAACTTTCACCTAAAATGAGTCGCAATTCCTCTTCAGAATGAGCAAGTTCACTTTCCTTCGCAGGTTCTAATCCGAGTAGTTTTGTGAAAAATATAGCTGTACTATTGAGTAGCCAAATGAATGGATACATAATTTTATCAAATAAAATAAGCGGTCTTGCAAATTTGAGTGTGATTGCTTCTGCTTTTTGAATTGCGAAAGACTTTGGAACTAATTCACCTAATACAACGTGGAAAAATGTAATAACACTAAAAGCAATAACAAAAGATAAAGTGTTAGCCATTGTTCCAGTAATATTAATTTTTTCAAAGAGCGGTCGTAGTATATGTTCCACAGTCGGTTCACCAAGCCAACCAAGCCCTAAAGAAGTGATTGTAATTCCGAGCTGACAAGCTGATAAATAAACATCTAAATTAGATAGGACGCTTCTTGCAGCTAAAGCTTGTTTATTACCTTCATTTGCAAGTTGGTCAATTCGACTTTTTCGTACTTTTACAACAGCGAATTCTGATGCAACGAAAAAGCCAGAAATAAGAATAAGTACAAAGATGAGAAAAATATTTAATATGTCCAAGCGTGTTCTCCATTCCAAGGTCTGGAATAAAGATGTCACCTCCTGCAATTATGTTATACTTTTATAATAAATCCAAATGAAAAGAATAGTCAAAGGAAAAGGGTAAATATTGGTATGTTTCTGTAATAGTTTTTGAATTTGCTGTTATTTTGTCCGCTATACAAAAGGAATAACCCCCTACTTTTAGATTATAGAGGGTTATTTTAAATTAAGGTTTTGGAACACTTCTCGTTAAAGTGTATGACTGTTGCTTGGAGTAGTTTGTGGTCCATAGTGTTTGAAGGAAAGAAAGTATGCTATATGGGATATAGAGTAGTAATAAGCCGATTGTAACAATTATAGGTGAATTTCCGCCAAATTGAACGATAAATTGTAACAGTCCATTTGCATGAAAAACGCATTCCATAAAAACGAATGAAAGAATAATGGAACCTAAAATTGATTTATGATTTGAAGTAAGCGCTAAAAACAATGTGTCTACAAGAAAAGAATCATGTTTTATTTCATATTCATTTGTGTTTTTTAAGAAAGGAATCCATTTTTTTACTGCTTGCATAACGATAATCATGGAAGTACTACATACGATGATAAATGATGAGTAGTAAGGAAGGTTTATAAATTGTGCGATGTATAGAAGTAGTAATAAGACTGAACATTGTAATACTACAGTGCAAAAAGAGTAAGGTATCCATTTCAATACAGTAGTAAACTTTTTAAACGAGTTAGGTACTTTGAAAAATAAATGGCCGATACCCAAACTTATGAAAAATCCGATCGCAAGGGTAAAAGTAAAACGAACAATCGATATAAAATATATTTCCCATATGTAAGGGAATAATGGTGTTGAATGATTAGAAGTATGTATCATTTGGTTTGCTGAGAAAAAGATAGATTCATGCATCCAATCAACCTTTGGAATTGATATAGAAGAAAGCTGTGCGAAGTTTTGAAAAATGCTAATAAATCCATTTTGATAAGAGTAATTGTGTGTAATAAAAAGAGCTGGAATAGGACTTATGGCAAAAATAACAATAACACCAATTATAAATTTACATATATGTGAGCGTAATAAGGACATATAACCACCTACTCTTAGAATATTCAGAAAATTCTTATTCTTATTTTAGCTTTTTTTGAAAGAAGTTACAATATATTTTTCATTTAGTAATTCAGAGAGAAGATTTGATAGCAAAAATATACAAGTGAAGGATTCATGAATAAATTATGACAAGAAAATGAATAATTTTCAGAAAAATAAAATAAATCATTTATTTTTTTCTGAAAATATAATATAGTTATGGCACAGAAAGTATTTTAACATAAGGAGGCTTTTTATGAGGATTAAAGGGAATTACGTGCCGAAAAGGGAAGTTTTACTGTGCTCAAGTTCGATTACGATTGGGGAAGCGTTAGAGCATTTAAATAAAACGGGGTATCGTTGTGTACCAGTTTTAGATGAAAAAAAAGAGAAATTTTTAGGGAATATATATAAAGTAGATATTTTAGAATATAAAGGATCACTTGATGAGAGTGTAATACAATTATTAAACGATAAAGAAGGATTTGTGAGAGAAGATTCATCTTTCTTTAAAGTATTTTTTACAATAAAAAAATTGCCTTATTTATCAGTAGTTGATGAAAAAGGGGTTTTCCTTGGAATTTTAACGCATAAAAAAGTTTTTGAGTTATTAGAGGATGCATGGGGCGTTCACTCTAGTAAATACTCTGTCATGATTGGAACGCAAGACTATAATGGAGCAATCCAAAAATTATCGACAGTTTTAAAGAAATACACTGGTATTCAAAGTTTGATGACTTTTGATAATGATGCCTTATTAGTTCGTAGAATTATGTTTACATTAGGAGAAGAGTTTAACGACGGTGAATTAGAGACATTATTGAAAGATTTAGAAGATCACGGATTTAGAGTTGTGTATGTGGAAGAGATGAAAAATCCACGTGAAGTTGAAACGATAGAGTAGCATACAAAAGCCATCTAATTATATATTAGATGGCTTTTGTATGTTACGTGTATAAAGTTATTTGAAAATAACAATTGAATAATAGGTGAGATTGTAACAATATTTGTGTAAGAGAATAAAAAATGTAGATAATTTCGATTTTCAAAAAAATCAATTTGAAAATATGTTTTTATTTTGCAACTAAATATGTTACTATATGTGTGATAAAAACAAAGAGGTCTGACATCTACACTCCACGTAATAACACTCTAATGATTTGAAAATTCAAAAAAATCAAAATTCAAAATAATAATTGTATTAATGATTAGAGTAAAAATAAGGGGAATGGAGAAATTATGGAGAAAGACACTGCTTTGTAAGGGGCATATTTTATCATCTTGAGCAGAGAGGAGGATGCATAGCATATTGTAAAATATAGAGATAAACAATGAAAAAGTGCTATGCAAATGAAGAGCATGAAGGGACGTTTAAGGCCAGGTGATACGGTAGCAATTGGTTTAATGCTATTTGCATTATTTTTAGGAGCAGGAAATTTAATTTTTCCGCCAGTTTTAGGTCAACAAGCAGGAGAGAATGTTTGGATTGCTACAATAGGATTCCTTGTAACGGGAGTCGGATTACCCCTACTAGCTGTAACAGCTGTCGCGTTTGTAGAGGGGGACTTGAAAGCGTTATCTTCTAGAGTCCACCCTATATTTGCGTTTATTTTCCCATTGATTAGTTATTTAGCAATTGGACCATTTTTCGCGATTCCTCGTACTGGAGCTGTTTCGTTTGAAATGGGTATGAAGCCGTTTTTATCAGAGGCAATGGTTTCAGAGTGGTACATGCTATTTCTTTTCACGATAGTTTTCTTCGGAATAACGTGGTATTTATCATTAAATCCATCTAAATTAGTGGATTGGTTCGGAAAGTTTCTTACACCATTATTAGTATTAATTGTCGCTGTTATTGTCGGAAAGGCAATTATTGATCCAATTGGAGAGCCAGCTGCGCCGTTAGCTGCTTACAAAGAAAATGCTTTCTTTGGTGGATTTATTCAAGGATATTTAACGATGGATGCAATTAGCGCGCTTGTATTCGGAATTGTCGTTGTACAAGTTATCCGCTCTAAAGGGATAAAAGAGAGTAGTCAAATTGCAAAAATAACAGTAGTATCAGGTATTATTGCTGTACTTGGTTTAACGTTAATTTATTTATCACTTGCTTATCTTGGTTCAACAAGTACATCACTTGGTATCTCAGAAAACGGTGGCCTTATTTTAACGAATGTTGTAAATGAGCTATATGGGACGAGTGGTAAAATTTTATTAGGGCTTGTTATTATACTCGCTTGTTTAACAACTTCTGTTGGGTTAACATCTGCGTGTGCAGGTTTCTTTACAAACTTATTCCCAAAACTTTCGCATAAAACGATTGTAACAATGGTATGTGTATTTAGTTTAATTGTATCTAACCTAGGTTTAACACAATTAATCGCAGTAACATTACCTGTGTTAATGATCATTTATCCAGTTGCAATTGTATTAATCGTACTTTCGTATTTCCATAAGTGGATTGGGAAGCGTAATACAATTTATATTGGAGCTATTTTAGGTGCATTGTTAATTAGTTTCTTTAACGGTTTAGAAAGTGCGAAAATTAAAATTGACGCGATTTCTAATGTACTACAAATGTTACCGTTATATAACGAAGGAATCGGATGGTTAATTCCATCATGTATTGGCGGGATTCTCGGTTTCTTCTTCTATAAATCAAATGAATCAAGTGAATTACAAAAGAAAGGTGCTTAGGCACCTTTCTTTTTTTGAAGGGGATTTTTGTATTTTGTCTAAGTAATAATTGGGGGGAATGATAAATGGCTAATTTTGAAGATTTTTTAAATTTGGATTTGAGAATTGGAACTGTAATACATGCAGAGGAATTTAAAGAAGCGAGAGTACCAGCGATTAAACTAGCAATAGATTTTGGAGAAATCGGGATAAAGCAGTCAAGTGCTCAAATTACGAAAAGGTATATTCCAGAAGATTTAATCGGTCAACAAATCGTTGCTGTTGTAAACTTTCCACCAAAGCGTGTAGCTGGATTCAAATCAGAAGTGCTTGTGCTTGGTGGTGTTCCTGAAGCTGATGATGTTGTGTTACTTCAGCCTAATATGGAATTGCCAAATGGAACAAAAATTAGCTAGGGTGAAGGTAGGGGCTAATATGGATATCGGACGAGAATATTTGCAATGTGCGATTTCGAACTTTAAAGCAACAAAGAAACAAGGGGAACGGGCACTTTCTCAATTATCATATGAACAAATACAATGGTCTTCTCATGAAGAAACAAATAGTATAGCGATTATTATTAAGCATCTGCACGGTAATATGCGTTCTAGATGGACGGATTTTTTAACGTCTGATGGTGAAAAAACAGATCGTAATCGAGATGGTGAATTTGAAGGATGCTATCAT
Organism: Bacillus sp. TE8-1; assembly: GCF_008368855.1. Lineage (NCBI taxonomy): Bacteria > Bacillati > Bacillota > Bacilli > Caryophanales > Bacillaceae > Bacillus > Bacillus sp. TE8-1. The sequence goes on from NZ_QPET01000021.1 coordinate 28,257, forward strand.
TCAAAAGAAGAAACCCTTATAGCTTGGCAAGAAGGATGGAAATATGTTTTTAATACGATGAATACTTTAACGCCAGAACACTTATTGAAGACGGTATACATTCGCGGTGAAGCACATACTGTCATGCAAGCAATTGAAAGGCAAATTTCTCATTATGCATTGCATATTGGTCAGATTATTTACATTGGGAAGATGTTAAAAGAAAATGAGTGGGAATGTTTAAGTATTCCGAGAGGTCAGTCTGCGTGTTATGTAGAGAAAAAACGTTCAACATAATAATAAGAAAGCAACCGATAAAAAATAGGAAAAAAGAAAGTCAGCCAAATAATAGATGGTTCTGTAATCATAAGAATACTGCCAAAAATAAGTCCATATATAATAAGAAAGAAATTGAAAAGTGTATTCACAGGGAGAAATCGTGAGATGAACACTTGCTGTCGTTTAAAACAATCACTGTGAAATAAATAAAAGCGGAAGTACCATGTGGCTGTAATAAGGTCTTTCTTTCTCACAATTTTTTTTTTGCATGTATGACAGATAAATGGTGGTTGCATTTCATTACGCTCCATTTTTTATTTTCATAATAATGTGAGACAAAAGTAGGTACAAAGTGTATGTTCCTATATACGCTCCTGCAATAAGGAAAAATGGATTCAGTAAAATTCCATGAATGCTCGTCATGAAAACTAAATCTTGTATTAAAACATCGTATATATTAATGGAAATAATTGTACCAAGTACATATAGTGCCAAGTACGCAGAAATATGTAGCACAATAGAGATTTTTGGTTGCTTAGCGGACAAATAAAAAATGAATGATAGAGCGATTGGTAATATTCCTATTAATAGCTTCAATTCATTTCACCTCATTAACAATATAGCCGAAATTTTAACGGTCTATTCTCTAGGGCTTGTACATAACTTGAAATAGAGAGGTGATAGTATGAATCGGGGCTTTTTTTTTATGAAGTTTACAAATATGCGTAAGTTAGTTTTATTTGTTATTACTACAGTGCTAGCGACTTTTTTTCTTATTAGTCTGATGGTAACCTCTATGAAAGAGACAAAGTCAACGTATTTATATAATTGGTTAAATGAGTTATCGATGAATGGTTACATGTATGTACTTGGAAAAGAGAATCATTATTTTACACAGGAGTATCGAAATTTGAATCAAGATTTTTCAATTTCTTCTTTTCTCTTTTCTATGGCTACAAATATTCGCTTTAATGATGTACGCAGTTTTGTCGGGAAAGAGCTCCCGGGATTTGGTAAGTACGATACAGAAATTGTTATTGCGGGTGAGGGTACAAATTATTCTAACTTACCGATAGAGTCGAGTGTTCCTCTTGAAGAAGTAGTGAAGGAACGGACTAGTGGAACTGGACAAGCACCTAAACAAGATACGAATAAAGAGAAAAAACAGCCGTCCCAAACGACTGGGAAGAGACAAGTTGCGTTTATTTATCATACACATAGCTGGGAATCTTATTTACCTTTACTTAACTTAACGAATGACCCGAATCCGAATAAAGCAACGAGTTCTGTGTCGAATATTTCTATATTAGGAGATCGTTTCCGTGAACAACTAGAAGGTGAAGGGATTGGGGCTACTAACGATAAGAGTGATGTTGGTCAAAAGTTAATAAGTAAAGGTTTAAACAGTAATAGTTCGTATAAAATGTCACGAGAAATTGTGCAGCAAGCTATGGCTGGAAATAAAGATCTTCAATACTTTTTTGATTTGCATCGTGATAGTGCCCGAAAGAATGTAACGACAAAAACAATTGGAGATAAATCATATGCAAAGCTTGCATTTGTAGTAGGGAAAGGAAATAAAAACTATGAAAAAAACTTACAATTAGCGACAGCTTTACATGAGGCGATTAATAAGAAATATCCAGGAGTGAGCCGTGGGGTCATTCAAAAAGGGTTCCAGACAGGAAATGGAATCTATAATCAAGACCTATCAGGACAAGCGATATTAATAGAAGTTGGCGGTGTAGATAATACAGAGGAAGAATTGAATCGATCAATTGATGCACTTGCTAAAGCATTTGGTGAATATTTTTGGCAGGCAGAAAAAGTGAATGGATAAAGTGAAATTTAAATTGGTGAGAGACCTCACCTGATGAGGAGGAATTCACAGTATTTTTGAAAAAACGTAAGTGTAATGCTTGCGTTTTTTCTTTGTAATGATGAGACGTCACAGAATAGACATAATTTGTCGTTGTTATAGTAATATCGAAATTTGTCAATTTATAGCAGGAGATTTACAAAGGGATTTTCAGGAAAGTAGAGAAAATCTTTTTATAAGGAAAACTTTTTATGATGAAACTGGTAGGGTGATTGAAGTGATTAGGGAGATCGAAATAGAAGATGCATCATCATTTTTGCAATTAAGTAAGCAATTAGATGAAGAAACGAAGTTTATGTTATATGAACCAGGAGAAAGAAAAACTACAGCTGAGCAACAAGAAAAAATGATCCATCGCTTTATAGAAAATGAATATGCAACAATATTTGTAGCAGTTGAAGATGAGAGGATAGTAGGTTTTATATTAGTGAATGGAAATAACATTCAAAGAAAGAGGCATGTGGCAACCATTGTAATTGGTATTTTACAAGAGTATAACGGGCGAGGTATTGGGACGAGATTGTTTAAAGAGGTTGAGAAGTGGGCAAAATTACATGATGTATGGCGTTTAGAATTAACAGTAATGGCCCACAATACAAGAGCTCAGGCACTATATAAAAAAGCTGGATTTGAGAAAGAAGGTGTCAAAAAAGCTGCTCTTATTATCGATGGAAAGGGCATCGATGAGTATGAAATGGCCAAATTATTAAAATAAGAGGTCGTTATATGAAAAAAAGATGGGCACTACTTGGTATTGTAGCTGCAATAATTATTATTGGAGTAGCAGGAATCAATTATAAAATGTATAAGGATAAGCAGGCGCGGGAAGTAAGTGTAAATAGCATATTTCCGAAAGCGAAAGAAACGATTGCTAATATGGATGGGGATATTGCGGTAATTAATAATCCGAATTCAATGCTTGTACTTGTAAATAAAAGTAGGCGTTTACCAGATGGGTATAGACCGCCAGATTTAGTTATTCCGAAAGTGCGCTACTCTAGTGAAGGGGATCAAGAAAAGAAAAAGATGAGAAAAGAGGCAGCGAGGGCGCTTGAGGATATGTTTCAGCAGGCTGACAACGAGCGTATTTTTCTTTTTGCAGTTTCTGGATTTAGATCTTTTGATCGACAAAAAGCATTAAATACGATGTATAAAAAACAAGACGGGGAAGCAAAAACAGCAATGTCTAGCGCGGTTCCTGGCACAAGTGAGCATCAAACTGGACTAGCTATGGATATTACGTCTCAATCTGCTAAATTTCAGTTAGAGACAGTTTTTGGGGAAACGAAAGAAGGTCAGTGGCTTTCTGAAAATGCCCATAAATTTGGTTTTGTGGTTCGATACACAAAAGCGAAAGAAACGATTACGGGCTATCGGTATGAACCATGGCACGTAAGGTATGTGGGAAATCCACAAGCTACATATTTGTATGATAATCAACTGACACTTGAAGAAGTAACAGAGTGAACAATTGAGGGGAGAGACGTACAATGACGATGTTATATAAGAAAAAAGTACATGCATATATTACAAGAGAACAAGAGGGGGTTATGCAATTACTTGTTTTTAAACATCGTGATATACATGAAGCTGGTATTCAAGTGCCAGGGGGAACGGTTGATGAAGGTGAAACGTTAGAAGCTGCTATATTGCGTGAAGTACAGGAAGAATCCGGATTGCGTCATTTATGCATAGAGCGTTTTTTAGCAGATTACATTATACATATGAAAGAAAAACAGGAGTATGAAAAACGCCACTTTTTCCATGTAACTTTACTAACAGATGTAAAGGATACTTGGGAACATATTGTAAGTGCTGGTGAGGAAGATAAAGGATTAGTATTTTGCTACGAATGGGTTGATATTGCAAAATGCCCTGAATTAGCTGGAAAACAAGGTGAGTTTTTACATTTATTAGATGAAGTATACGCACAGTAATGTAAGAGTCTGAAGCGAAGGTTAATCCGTTTCAGACTTTTTTTATTTTTCGGGAAATTAAAGGTGTTTAAATAAGGATATTGAATTTCTTTAAAGGGATATTAATTTAGGATGTGTTGAGATGAAAAATTGAAAAAGTAAGGGGTATATGCTAAAAAAAGTTCATATAAGGGAGAATATAAATGGAAATTCAGTTTAATCCAATCTTAAAAAAGGAATTAACAATTCAAGATATTCAAAATGAAATGGAATCTGGAAAGCTAACTTCAAAAGAGCTAGTGATGTATTATCTCTATAGAATCGCAAAGTATGATCAAGACGGGCCGAAAATTAATTCAATTTTAGAAATCAATCCAGATGCTATTTTTATTGCAGAAGCGTTAGATTATGAAAGAAAGATAAACGGCGTAAGGGGACCATTGCATGGAATACCTGTTTTGCTTAAGGATAATATTGAAACGAATGACTTCATGCATACAAGTGCAGGTACAATAGCTCTAGAACAAAATATAAGCAGTGAAGATGCATTTCTCGTTACTAAACTGCGAGAAGCAGGGGCAGTGATAGTAGGAAAAACGAATATGACAGAATTAGCAAATGCAATGTCTTTTGACATGTGGGCTGGATATAGTGCAAGAGGTGGTCAAACAATCAATCCATATGGAACTGGCAAGGATCATATGTTTGTTGGCGGATCTAGTACAGGATCTGCAATAGCAGTTGCTGCTAACTTTACAGTAGTATCTGTTGGGACAGAAACCGATGCTTCTATTGTGAGCCCCGCTGTTCAAAATTCTGTAGTAGGTATTAAACCGACTGTCGGTTTAATTAGTCGTAGAGGAATTATTCCATTTACTTATTCGCAAGATACAGCTGGACCATTTGCTAGAACGGTAACCGATGCTGCTATTTTGCTAGGAAGTTTAACTGGAGTGGATGAGAAAGATGTAGTTACTCACAAAAGTGACGGTAGGGCATATCGGGATTATACATCTTACCTTGATGCAAATGGTTTAAATGGAGCGAAGATTGGTGTGTTTAACGATGCACCAAAAGATTATTACGAAAATGGTGAGTATGATGAAATCTTGTTTAAGGAAACGATCCAAGTATTACGTAATGAAGGAGCGACAGTAGTAGAAAATATTGATATTCCTTCTTTTCATAGAGAATGGAGCTGGGGAGTTCCGCTTTATGAGCTGAAGCATAGTTTAGATAACTATCTTTCTAAATTACCTTCTACTATCCCGGTACATTCTATTTCGGAGTTAATGGAGTTTAATAAAAACATAGCAGAAAGAGCTTTAAAATATGGACAAACTAAGTTAGAGGGAAGAAAAGATTTTCCTAATACGTTACGAAATCCAGAATATTTAAATGCGAGATTAGAAGATATATATTTTTCTCAAGAACAAGGCATTGATTTTGCATTGGAAAAATATAATCTTGATGCGATACTGTTTCCTTCCTATATAGGTTCTACTATATGTGCGAAAGCGGGTTATCCGTCTATAGCAATACCGGCAGGGTATATGGAAAGCGGGAGGCCTTTTGGAATTACCATTGCAAGCACTGCCTTTAGTGAAGGGATATTAATTAAATTAGCTTATGCTTTTGAACAAGCGACAAAGCATAGAAAAATCCCCAACTTATCATGAATAGAATAAACGAAGAGGACAGGAATCCCTGTCCTCTTTGTTTTAGTGATTAAATTGAAATATCGTTCTGCTCTGTCTTATGATATTTTAATAAACTAAAAGATAAACAAGCGGAACATAAAATAAGAATAGAAGCGATGATATAAATTGTACGAACACCGAACATATCAGTAATAATGCCAATGATAAGCATAGATAGTCCAGAGGCTGTTGAAAGAAGTGCGCCATGTGCTGTATACATTTTTGATAATAAAGAAGGGGCGACACTTGATTGTAAAACAGTCGTTTGGGAAATATCTCTAATTTGATAACAGGGTCCCATTAGAACACATAGAAAAAGCGCAATAAATCCGCTGCTTGTCATACCATATAAAAATGTAAGAATGCTAAATATAAGAGAGCCAATCGACATAGATCGTATTAAATTGTTTTGAATATAGGAACTCATTTTCCAGGCTAATAGACCACCGATTAACGTGCCAACATAATAACTTGTATTAATATACCCCCACCATTCTTCGCCCTTATGAAGGATAGTCGTAACGTATGCCATCGTAATAGCGCCAATCCATATTGTCCCTGCGAAAGTTTCGATTAAGTCCATATATGTAACGGTACGGAGAGAAGGATTTTGAAATAGGAGTTTCCAACCTTCCAATAAAACAGTACTTTTGGAAGAGGGAGAATCTGCTATTCTTTCAGTATGTATGGAACGTAATGAAAAATGTAATGCAATGCATCCGAAAATCATTAAAATGTTATTAATCATGAGTGTAGAAGTAGCGCCAATGAGAAGAACGACAATACTCGTAAATGAATAAGCAACGGCTTGCACAATTTGTGTTGAAAAGGAAAAGATACTATTTACTTTTACTAATTTTTCTTTCGGTGTAAGGCGCGGAAGAATACCGTATAATAATGGAGCACTCCACCCACTACATAATGAAATGACAAAAATAAAAGTTAATAGAGCTATAATGTTTGTGGATAAGACCGGGAACAAAATCATTAATAATAGTAAAAAGACTGTTTTCAGCCATTGGAGCGTATATAACAACGTATAAGATGGAAAACGATTTATTATAAGTGGTGCAGAGATGTTAGCAATTAGATTTGTGATAACTTGTAATAATGGAAAAAGAGCAGTAATAGTAGCTGATTTAGTTGCTATATAAATATGAGTTGTAATAATCATTACATATACGATGTCAGCGAGAGTAATGCATATTTTGGAACCTAAATAGTAGATTAGTGACAGGTTTCTCAATAAGAATATCACCTCTATAAAAAATAGTATTTAGTAATTTGAATAATTATAATTTAAAAATTAAAATTTTAAAAGAATTTAATTTTTTGTCACTTTTTGAAAGGGATTTTCATGTATAATGAAGAATATATTGATATAGTATTATATTAATGATCATTGTAACAGTGAATATGTACAATAGCTTGTAGCAAACGCCCAAGTGTAAGAAAGGGCGGATAAACCATTCTTTTCTTCATATACATATAGAAAATGAGAAAGAAAGTGAGGGTTGCATATGGCTGCTTGGGTAATTTGGTTTATAATAGCTGGTATTTTATTTATCGCGGAAATGTTGTCGATTACATTTTACATGCTTTGGCTTGGAATTGGAGCTGTTGTCGGAGGTCTTATTGCTTTGTTTGCTCCTGATGCACTACTGTTACAAGTTACTGTTGGTGCAATTGTAAGTTTAACTTTGACATTCTTTACGAAAAGAATTTCAAAAAACTTTCGAGAAGCAAAAGGTTTTACTGATACAGTAGATATGCTTGTTGGTAAAAGAGGGCTTGTTATGCAAGCGATTACAAATGAAGCGAATGGTATTGTGAAGGTGGATGGAGATACTTGGACAGCTATTGCAGATTCTTCAATTGATGCTGGAGAAAAAGTCGTTGTTATAAAGAGGCATAGTACTATATTACAAGTGAAAAAGGAGAGTGAATAAATATGGTAGCATTAACGTTAACGATTATATTCGCACTAATTGTAGTTACATTTATCGCATTAACAATTAAAATTATTCCTCAGCAAAAAGTTGGGGTTGTTGAAAGATTTGGTAAGTTTCAACGTATAATGCACCCAGGGTTAAATATTTTAATACCAATTGTAGATCGTGTTCGTGTATATCATGACTTACGCATTCAACAAACGAATGTACCACCGCAAAAGGTAATTACGAAAGATAATGTTCAAGTAGAAATTGATACAATTATTTTCTATCAAATTGTTGAACCAGAACTTGCGACATATGGTATTTCAAACTATGAATATGGTGTTCGTAATATTACTTCAGCAACGATGCGTCAAATCATCGGTAAAATGGAACTGGATGAAACGTTATCTGGTCGTGAAAAAATTTCAACAGAAATCCGCTTAGCGCTTGATGAAGCAACAGAAAAATGGGGCGTACGTATTGAACGTGTCGAAGTTGTTGATATTAACCCGCCAAAAGATGTGCAAGCATCAATGGAAAAACAAATGAAGGCTGAGCGTAATAAACGTGCGATTATTTTAGAAGCTGAAGCAGCAAAACAAGATAAAGTCCTTCGCGCTGAAGGAGAAAAGCAAAGTAAAATCTTGATGGCTGAAGGGGATAAAGAAGCACGTATTCGCGAAGCTGAAGGTATAAAAGAAGCAAAAGAATTAGAAGCACAAGGGGAAGCACGAGCAATTGAAGAAATTGCAAAAGCAGAACAAAATCGTATTGAATTGCTTCGTGAAGCGAATTTGGATGAGCGTATACTTGCTTACAAATCATTTGAATCATTAGCTGAAGTTGCAAAAGGACCAGCAAATAAAGTCTTTATTCCGTCTAATGCAATTGAAACACTTGGTACTCTTGGGGCAATTGGAGAAATATTTAAAGAAAAACAAGCGAAGAAACTACTTTCAAATGATACAGGAAAAGAACAATAAAAGTGAGGAAGAGAAATGGTATACCATTTCTCTTTTTTTGTGTGTATATTCTGAAAAGCTTGTACATATCCATGTATAAAGAAGGTGATGCAGTGAAAAAGTATGCAATTCGAATACATGGGAAGAAGCTGATTTCGTTACTCCTTTTATATGCGCTAATAGTAATTATAATAGCGTCGATTTTGACGTCATTTTTACATACAATGAAATCGAATTATGCAAATCAATGGTTTGGAAAAGTATCGATGCAAGGTTTTGTTCAAATGATAGAAAGTGAGAATCGCTATTACGGATTTGATTATTTTAAGAAGAATAAAAGAGAGTCAGTTGGGAATTTAATGTTCTCTATCGCGACAGATTTGAAAATTAAAGATTTAAGAACATTCGTCGGTAAAGAAGTACCTGGTATGTCAAAGTATTATTCTAATATTATCGTAGCTGGGGAAGGGACAAACTTGACGAATATCCCAAATGAATCTAGTGTACCGATTGAAGAAGTAACGAAAGAACGGGAAATAGCAAAAGATAAAGTTACAGAAGCGGAAAAGAATAATCCGGTTCAGAAAAAGAACGGAGCGAAAAAAGGTGAAAGTGCAGTATATATTTATCATACACATAGCTGGGAATCCTTCTTTCCATTATTACCAGGGGCAACTGATCCATCTAGCCCAGATGTAAATGTGTCTTTACTAGGGAAACGTATGAAAGAGCAACTTGAAGGACAAGGAATTCCGGTAGTTCATGATAAAACGAATATGGGTGATTTATTAGCGAGTAAAAAGTGGGTATGGTATCAGTCATATAAAGCGTCTCATGAATATGTAAAAGAAGCATTAGCACAAAATAATAAAATTGCGTTTCCGATTGATATACACCGTGACGATCAGCGTAAGAAAGTAACAACAAAAGTAATTAACGGAAAATCGTATGCAAGATTATATTTTATAATTGGGATGGAAAATGAAGGCCGTGCTGAAAATGAAAAAATTGCAAGAGCGATCAATAGTTATTTAGATGAAAACTATTACGGATTAAGTAGAGGGATTTTTCCAAAGTATAAAAAAGATGGAAATGGCGTTTATAACCAAGATTTATCGAAAAATGCGATGTTAATTGAAGTTGGTGGTGTTGATAATACGTTAGATGAATTATATAACACAATTGATGTGTTAACAGAAGCGTTTAGTAAATATTATTGGAATGATGCGGAAAAAGTGAATGGATGAGGGACGGGAGACCGTTCCTTTTTTATTTTGGAATCTTAAAATGTGATATAATGGAATTTTATGAATATTAAATAAAGGGAGAGAGAAACATGCAAATACTACTAATACGCCACGGAGAATCAGAAGCTGATATTTTACATGTGCATGAAGGTCGAGCTGATTTTGAGTTAACTGACAAAGGGAGACAACAAGTACAAAGACTTGTACAGAAAGTGAAAAAAGATTTTTCACCAGATTTCATTTGGGCAAGCACATTAAAACGCGCTCGTGAAACGGGTGAAACATTAGCAGAAGCAATTGGTTGTCCAATTCAATTAGAAGAGGAATTAATGGAGTTTAATAATGGAGTGCAAGCAGGCTTATCATTTGAAGAAGCAAAGAAATATCCAGAGCCAAAGTTTCTTCATGATCGTTTTCAAAACGGGGAATCGTTTATTGAGTTTCGAATGAGAATAGAAGGAATCTTTTCTAAAATCTTGACAGAGAATACATATGACCGAATTGCAATTGTTGCCCATGGAGGCGTAATTAATAGTCTATTACGTGCATTTTTCAAAATGCCAATTTCAATGGACTACTATTTCAAAATGGGAGATACGGGAATAAGTTTAATTGAAATTGAGGGTGAACAAAAAACGGTGCATTTCATTAATGATACGAATCATTTGGACGGGATGTAAAGACTTATGTACAAAGTTGTATTTTTCGATGTTGACGGTACGTTATTAAGTGAGATTGATAGAAGCATGCACGAAAGTACAAAAGAAGCGGTACAAAGATTAATAGATAAAGGAATTCACGTAGTTGTTACAACTGGAAGACCATATAGTTTATGCTCACAATTTAAGGAACTAGGTATAAATACGTTTATTTCAGCAAATGGTGCACATATAAAATGTGGGAAAGAAGTTATACATAAATCAGTACTTTCAAGCGAAATCGTTCATGATATTTCAAATTTTGCTGAATTACATGGTCACAGTGTTTCTTACTTTACAGAAGAATTTGCAATGAATAATATTGCTTCCAAAGATGAACGTGTCATGCGAGCGTTAAATGAAACTTTAAATTTAGAGCAGTATCCTGACAAAGTTAGAAACTTATCAGATGAAATGTATTGCATATGTCTGTATGCTGATGACACAGAAGCTCAAAAATTCATTGAAAGATATCCAGCACTTACGTTTGAGCGTTTTCATGGTTACGTTATAAATGTATTGGAAGATAGTAAAGTATCGAAGCTAACTGCAATTCAAAAAGTATTGGAACATTTAAATATTAGTAAATCAGAAGCCATTGCCTTTGGCGATGGTGGAAATGATATTGAAATGTTGCAGTATGTAGGATTAGGAGTTGCGATGGGAAATGGTGGAGAGGAGTTGAAGAGAAGGGCTGATTTCCTTACAACGAAGGCGAGTGAAGGCGGAATTTCTTATGCGTTAAAGAAGTTGCGCATTATTTAAAACTAATAGTTAGTCAGTGTGAAAAATCCTGTTTTAATAATGGCTTTTGTTAATATGTATACTGTTTTAGGGAATTATTTGAGCTCTCCTACTTACAATTTAACTGCAGAACAAATCCTTTATTTTCGCTTAGCAGGGCTGTTTGGTATGTTGCTGTCACCACTTGCAGGTCGTTTAACAAAGAGGTTTGAAGTAAGGAAAGTTCTTCAAGGAGGATTGTTGATTGCTATTTTTAGTCTAAGTTCAATGGGCTTTGTTTCGTATCTATCTCTACTTGTAATGATGAGTGTCTGTTTTGTAATAGGTATTGCTATATCCGTTCCGTCTTTAGTTTCTCTTGTAGGTCAATTAGGAGGGAAAGCAAGGGGAATAGCAGTATCTATTTATACTTTTATTTTATTTTTAGGTACTAGTATAGGACCTGTCATTTCTATTTATCTTATGAAAATAGGCGGTTATGCTCAAACATTTATTTTATTAGGAATGATACTTTTTATTGGTTTTGTAGCTTCTCTATTTATAATTAATGAATGAGTGGAAAATCACTCAAATAAAGGAATGCGAGGATCTTTCATATGCTCGCATAATAAAATATGAATTTGTCCACGATGATGATAAAAGTGTGCAACGATTTCAAGTAACCATTCAAAGCGCGAATAAGAAATACCCCAATAGGCAGTCATAACTTCTGCTAATTCTATTTGGGAGTAGGAAAGAAATGTTTTAGAGAGAAGGTTGTATCCTTCAATCATCGTTTGTTGCATGTGAGCAACTGTTACGGGCGTATGTTCTATATAAAAGGTATGTAATTCTTTTTCTGAAATACCATTTAAAATGAGTAAATCAGCATGACAAATAAGAGAAAGATGTGCACACATTTCAAATAATGATCGTTTTGAGTGAATCGGTTGTATTTTTAAATCGTTTTCACTATATTGGTTAAGCATATAAATAGAAGTATCAATAGCAACTTTTAGTTGATGCAATGCAGATTGAACAAACATTGTAATTCTCCTCGTCTCCGTATATAATAGTTTCTTGAGGATATTATATCATACTCAAAATTCCGAAAATTCTAGTAGTTTGACTAGCATAATGAAAAGTATTATATTGTAAAAGGTCATATGAAACGTGAAATAGAATGGAATGCAATTATTGAGTTAGGAGTTAGACCAATGAGTTTGAAATATGGAAGAGATACAATTGTAGAAATTGACTTAAATGCTGTAAAACATAATGTAAAAGAATTTAAAAAACATGTAAATGATGAAGAAATTAAGATGATGGCTGCTGTAAAAGCGAATGGGTATGGCCATGGGGCAGTTGAAGTTGCCAAAGCTGCAATTGAAGCTGGGATACATCAACTTGCAGTTGCATTTGTAGATGAAGCAATAGAATTAAGAGAAGCAGGAATTACTGTGCCGATTTTAATTTTAGGATACACACCAGTAGCGGCTGTAGAAGATGTAATTCAATATGACGTTATGATGACTGTTTATAGAGTAGAAGATTTACATGGTATAAATGAAATTGCAAACCGTCTTCAAAAGAAAGTACAAATTCAAGTGAAAATTGATACAGGAATGAGTCGTATCGGTTTACAAGAAGAAGAAGTTAAACCATTTTTAGAAGAATTAAACCGTATGGAGTATGTAGAGGTAGTAGGGATATTTACGCATTACTCTACGGCAGATGAAATCGATAAATCATATACGAATATGCAAACAAGTTTATTTGAAAAGGCTGTTAATACAGCGAAAGAATTAGGAATTCAAATACCATATATTCATAGTTCAAATAGTGCGGGATCAATGGAATTAAGTAACACATTTCAAAATATGGTACGCGTTGGAATAGGCGTGTACGGTATGTATCCGTCAAAAGAAGTGGATCATTCAGTCGTTTCTTTACAGCCTGCGTTGTCGTTAAAATCAAAAGTAGCTCATATTAAACATGCGAAGAAGAATCGTGGTGTAAGTTATGGGAATACGTATGTAACAACTGGTGAAGAATGGATTGCGACTGTACCAATTGGTTATGCTGATGGTTATAATCGTCAATTATCTAATAAAGGCTATGCGTTAATTAACGGGGTTCGAGTACCTGTTATTGGCCGTGTTTGTATGGATCAGTTAATGTTGGATGTTTCAAAAGCGATGCCAGTACAAGTAGGAGACGAAGTAGTATTCTACGGTAAACAAGGTGAAGAAAATATCGCAGTAGAAGAAATAGCGGATATGTTAGGTACAATAAACTATGAAGTTACATGTATGCTAGATAGAAGAATTCCGCGTGTCTATAAAGAAAATGACGAAACAACTGCAGTTGTAAATATATTAAGAAAAAACTGAATCATTTCGATTCAGTTTTTTTATTCATATCAAATGCGAATATACCCTCGTTATGTAATACGGAGTAAACTTTGTGAAACACACTTTTTAGTTCATCTAAATTAAACTATCACCGGCAGAGATGACCAGTCCCGCAACAAAGATCTAATATACGAGAGTAGGGAAGAGCATCTTGTAAAACGAGGCTGGGTAGGAGTGTTAAACAAAATGTCTCCAATGTTTATTATAGATGTTTGCTAAAATATCATAATTAGAATAAATTGTTTTTTTAACATATGTATTCACCTAAAAATTCATTAAATTATAATAGTCATGCCTCGTTTTAATTTCAAAACCACATTGTGTATATAGTTTTAAAGCGTGGATATTTTTCGTTTCGACGTCTAACTCAATTGTTGAAACTCCTTCTGTAATAAGGGTATGTACTATATTACAAAGAATATCTTTTCCGTATCCTTTACCTTGATAAGAAGGATGAACGGCGAATCCTGATAGTGTAGTAGATTGCTCTTGTTTAGAAACTGTAATTGTTCCTATCACTTTTTGAGCAATAAGGGCACTGTAAACTTGATGGGAAGATGAATTCATCATTTTTTGTAACCATGTAGCCGTATTTTCTACTGAATCACCAAAAGCTTTACTAGAAATTTTAATAAGGTCAAGAAGTGATTCTGAAGGTGCAAGAGTAAGCTGTATATTATTATCTGTTGTTTTTTGAATTTCGTTTGTTTTGAACGCCATACTATATTCACTATATAAATATGGTAACTTCATATGTTTTACAAATGCATTCCCAGAAATAGAATCCCCATTAATAATAAGAAGAGCTTCATCTGTCGCTCTATTTTGTATTTCTTTCATTGCAGTTTGTAAAAGGATAGTTCCGAAATGTTGTTTTCTAAAATGAGGATGTACAAAGCCTATTAGTTCAAGCTTTGTTGGTCTTTCGAAATCATACATATTTAAAGCGCCAATTAATTGAGTACCGTTATAAAGAAGAAAAACGTTTATATAATCTTCATTTCGATTTTTTAAAAAGTTGATATGTAAATCTGAAGAGTAATCAAGATTATCTTGTTGTCAGCAAATATAAGCTAAATCCTTCATTTGCTGTATTTCACTTTCTGTTACAGAACGCTTTTTCTGAATATCCGTTGTATACTCCCTCTCATTTGTATTTAAAAATAGGATGGGTGACTTAACCATTTCTTTAATTCCACATTACCTTGCACAGATAACAGTCGGTATAAATAACGATAAGGCTGTCTATATTCTTCTAAGTGAGGAATAGACATAATTGTTTCGTAACCACTTTTAAAGGCATGTGCTTCTTTTTCGGTAAGTACATATTCTAGTCCGATAAAATCAAACTCTCGCGGAGCAACAGCGTAAGCTTCAGTATCTACTAAACCCGTAATAGTTGTACCGTCAGATAAAAATTGAGTAGGATCCATATCAATTAAGACGAGTGTAGATTCCTTTGGTACGGACAGGGAAGAAAGTTGTGATTCAAAGGTAGGGAGTGCATTTTTTATGCTTTCATCATCGGAATAAAACATATTCACAAGCTCTTTACTCACGTTTAAAATATGTGATTGGAATTCATCTAGTGGAACTTGGAACGTGCCAGACGGATTTCCTATGAAATCGGCTTTAAATTTATGTATTTCTGCAAGTCCTTTTCCTAGGCTGAATAAAATAGAATCTGGTTGCTCGATAAAAGATTGAACTGTGTTACCTACTAACTTTTCGACCACCACAAATTCACGGCTATTTAAAACATGTTTTTCTAATATTGTTGGGATAGGAAGATTCGTATGTTCTTGCAGCAATGTATGTACAGTTTCTAAATGATGGACGTTCCTTGGATCAATTCCAAATAGATTTTTACATCCCCACCAAAAATCATTATTTGGTTCTTCATTCATTTTAGAAGCACGAACGATAACTTCTGTATCTTCTGTTTGAACGAGAAAAACATCACTTGCATGATCTTCATAACCTGGGTGCAAGGCTTGAACGGATAGAATAGGTGAATTGAATAGTTGTTGTAACATGAAAAGACTCCTTTTTCTGTAAATTCCATAAATTCATTATATAACAGATGATGAGTTATGAGGATAAAGATAAAAAGATTGAAAGCATACTTACATTTATAGTGAAAACTCATTAAAAATATTATATTTCTCTATTTTTGTATGAATTGTCTAAAAATAATGGTGGTAATACTTGAATGTAAGACTCGTATCTTTAAATCTATGAAGAGTAAAAGTAAAATTAAGCATTCATTTATAAGATTGTGAATCACAATAATGTAGACTATAGAAAATATTTCTCAATAATAAAATGAAGAGAAAAGCATGAAGAAGTAGAATGCATTCATTTATAATAGACTTAAATTAATTAATATAATTAATTGTTAATTTTATTATATTAATTGGATAGGAGAGAATGTTATGGCAAATGTACTCGTAATAAATTTTCCTGGGGAAGGTCATATTAATCCGACTTTAGCTATTGTAAGTGAGTTAATTCAGCGAGGGGAAACAGTTGTTTCTTATTGTATTGAAGATTATAGAAAGAAGGTTGAAGCAACAGGTGCGGAATTCCGAGTGTTTGAGAATTTTCTCTCTCAAATTAATATTATGGAACGAGTAAATGAAGGTGGGAGCCCTTTGACGATGCTATCTCATATGATTGAAGCATCAGAGCGTATTGTTACTCAAATTGTAGAAGAAACAAAAGAGGAAAAATACGATTATTTAATATATGATAATCATTTTCCAGTAGGACGTATTATAGCGAATATTTTACAATTACCAAGTGTTTCATCCTGTACAACGTTTGCTGTTAATCAGTACATTAATTTTCATGATGAGCAAGAATCGAGACAAGTAGATGAAATGGATCCATTATATCAATCTTGTTTAGCGGGAATGGAAAGATGGAATAAGCAGTATGGAATGAAATGTAATAGTATGTATGATATTATGAACCATCCTGGTGATATTACGATTGTATATACTTCAAAAGAATATCAGCCACGTTCAGAGGTATTTGATGAATCGTATAAATTTGTAGGTCCATCAATTGCTACTCGAAAAGAAGTGGGGAGTTTTCCTACCGAAGATTTAAAAAATGAAAAAGTGATTTTCATTTCTATGGGAACAGTTTTTAATGAACAACCTGCTTTGTATGAAAAATGTTTTGAAGCTTTTAAAGATGTTGATGCGACAGTCGTATTAGTCGTTGGTAAGAAGATAAATATAAGTCAATTTGAAAATATCCCGAAAAACTTTAAGTTGTATAATTATGTCCCGCAATTAGAAGTTTTACAGCATGCTGATGTATTCGTGACACATGGTGGTATGAATAGTTCGAGTGAAGCGTTATATTACGGTGTTCCATTAGTTGTAATTCCGGTAACAGGAGATCAGCCATTCGTTGCAAAACGATTGACTGAAGTAGGGGCAGGAATAAGACTTAATCGCAACGAGTTAACTTCTGAATTGTTACGTGAGGCTGTAAAGAAAGTAATGGATGATGTGACGTTTAAGGAGAATAGTCGTAAAGTGGGAGAGTCGCTTAGAAATGCCGGTGGATATCAAAGGGCAGTTGAGGAAATATTCAAATTAAAAATGAAGCCGTACGTAAAGATTAAATAGATGTTAAAAACACACTTACTTTTAATTTGTAAGTGTGTTTTTAGTATTACGCGTTACATGTGTTACATAAAAATAGCGATAAAGGAGAAACTTTTCTGTATATAAATCGATACCTTTGAATTAGTAGTAAAATTACGTTAAAATAATACTAAGAAAATATATAAGTTTTGGGGGTAATGAATGAAGAAAGTATTTGAATACGTATTATTAACAATTGGCTCAATTATAGTAGCAGGTTCATTAGAGCTTATTTTAGCACCTAATGGATTAGTAGATGGCGGGGTAACGGCTATTGCTATTATGGCAAATAAAGTCGCAGGATTGCCGCTTTATGGTGTGTTCTTAGGAATTAATATCCCAATTTTATTATTTACTGCAAAAGTAATGGGAAAGAAATTTTTTATCCGTACATCTTATGCGAATGTAGTTACAACACTCGGATTAATTTATTTAAAACCATTTTCAGCAATTACGACTTCTGAGTTATTAATTGTACTTTATGGTGGAGTACTGTTTGGAATTGGTGTTGGGATTGTTGTTAAAATGGGTGGAGCAATTGACGGTTCGGAAATGTTGGCAGTTTGGATGAATAAACACTTTAATGTACCGATTAGTACATTTTTACTTGCAGTAAATGCAGTTATTTTCATTTTTGTTGCCATTTTATTTTCAATCGAACAAGCGATGTTCTCGTTAGCAATTTTCTATATTGTTACGAAGATGATTGATTTTATACTAGATGGTATTAATCAAGGTAAGAGCGTTATGATTATTTCTGGTAAGAATAAAGAAATAGGCGATTTACTTATGAAAGAATTGCAACTATCTGTTACGTATCTACATGGAGAAGGTGGTTTTTTAGGGGAGCATAAGAGAATCATTTATTGCATTACAAACCGATTCATTTATCCGAAAATGAAAGATCTCGTTCTCTCTGTAGATCCAACCGCTATAATTGAAGCTTCCTATTCAACAGAAACGACTGGTGTGAAACGTCCGGGAAGGAAAGTTAGGTCAGGTGAATAACTAGAAGAAGGCTGTCCAAAAAGTTATTTTGGAACAACCTTCTTTTTTATTTTGTTGAATTGTTAACATGTTACAAGTTAAACCCAATGTTAACAAGTTTCCTTGCAACTAGGAAACCAAGCGTCTTTCAATAATATAGCCAACGTTTCAATTTTATTTTCCGGAATACTACCAAAGCCGAGTAATACGTATGATTCCTTACGTAAATCATTCACGAAATCATATGGAGAAAGTGGGTATAATTTAACGCTTTGTTTTTTAGCGGATTCAATCAGTTCATTTTCATTCATACTGTTATTTACACATAAAACAATATGAAGTCCGGACTGTTCGCCAAGAATTTGAACATTAGCCCCCATTTCTTTCGTAATGGATTTTACTAACGTATGATGTTTTCTTTTATATAGTGTACGACTCCGATTAAGGTGACGTTCCCAATTCCCGTTTTGTATAAAGTTAGCAAAAGCAAGTTGTTGTATTGTAGAGACTGTTTGTTTGAAAATTCCATGCAGTTCTTGATATGTTTTTAAAAGATGTGGTGGTAAAACAACATATCCCATTCGTAAAGAAGGTAAAAAAGATTTTGAGAAAGTTCCCATATAAATAACGCGTTCATTTGAATCAAGACTTTGTAAAGAAGGAATCGGCTTACCAGCGTAGCGAAACTCTCCGTCATAGTCATCTTCAATAATGTATCCATTGCAATCATTAGCCCACTTTAACAATTCTAATCTTCTAGATAAAGGCATAATAATCCCGAGTGGAAATTGGTGTGATGGTGTAACGTATGCGACATTGGAATTTGTATTGTATAAACTAGAAATATCAATCCCTTTTTCATCCAATAGTATGGGATGAATTTGTCTATCACAGCTTTTAATAATTGCGTGTATACGGTGAAATCCAGGGTTTTCAATGCCGTATTCTTTTGTAGGGCCAAGCAGTTGAAGTAGTAGCCAGAGAAGTGGCTGTGTTCCGGCGCCGATCACAATTTGATCAGGTGAAGAATGTACACCGCGAGAATGATATAAATATGTTGATATATGCTCTCGAAGAGCGAATTCACCTTGAGGATCTTCTTTGGCAAATAGTGCATTTTCGTATGTAAGTATGGATTCTTGTAATGCTCGTTTCCAATTTGTAATCGGAAATGCATTTTGATCAATAAGCCCTTGGCTACAATCATATTCAAATTTTTCTTCTATCAAATTGTTCGTCTTCTTTGCTGCATTTCGTTTTTTATTTGGGATAACGTCAATATCGAAATTTGCTACAAAAATACCACGTTTCGGTTTACTTTCTGCATAACCTTCAGCTAATAACTGTTGATAAGCTGATTCAACAGTAATGCGGCTAATATTAAGTTGTGATGCTAAATTTCTGTGTGAGGGTAGACGTGTGCCAACAGAAATAGTCCCTTGTATAATTTCAGCTTTTATATATTCGTAAATTTGCAAGTAAATAGGTGTGTTACTTTGTAATTGCAATGGGATAGTAAAATCCATATAAAACTCTCCTTTAAAACTGGCCTTATAAAAAACACTTAAACTGCCACTTAAGTAAAGGGCAGTTTCTTTCTATAATAATGATATAACATTTAGAAAATTATTTAAATAGTTAAGGGAGAGTTAAAAATGAATGTTAAAGAAGTAGTAACAGAAGAGCAATTACATGAAGTATTACCTGTTTTACAGCAATTAAGAACGAAACTTTCAAAAGAGGAAACAAGCTCTTTATTTCGAAATATGAAAGAAGAAAATTATAAACTATTTTCGCTGCGTAATGAGGATGGTGAAGTTGTTAGCCTTGCAGGTGTAGCAATTTGTACGAACTTTTATAATAAGAAACACGTTTTCGTATATGACCTTGTAACAGCAGAAGCACATCGTTCAAAAAGACATGGGAAAGTATTACTTTCGTATATAGAGAACTGGGGAAAGGAAAACGAATGTGAGTCTATCGTCCTCACGTCAGCATTTTCAAGAATTGATGCTCATCGTTTTTATGAAAGAGAAGGGTATGATAAGGTGAGTTATTCTTTTCATAAAGAATTATAAAAAATAAGAAGAAGTTGTCCCGCAAAAGTTGGGAACAGCTTCTTCTTATTTTTTAAGTTATTATTAAACCGTAAATAGGTTGTAAGTTATGGTATATGTATTTGAAAAGGTTATATAGTGTATTTTGTCGAATTGTTTTAATTTAATAAAGAGAATGATTGGAGCGCTTATACTTGAAAAAAATAAAGGAACTATCAATCCCTAATGATGCTAGAGTTATCGTCATATCTGATATTCATGGAGAATTAAATCTTTTAAAAGAAGCACTACATAAAGTTAACTTTAAAGATGAAGATTATTTAATTATTAATGGAGATCTTTGCGAGAAAGGACGAGATAGCGTAGGCGTAGTAAACTACGTTATGAATCTTGTAAAGAACAATTCAAAGGTTCACGTTGTTGAAGGGAATTGTGAAGTTATAGTTGATGCTCTTCTAAATGAAAATCCTGATCTTATTAATTATTTATGTATGAGAAAGCACTCGATTTTTAATGAATGGCTAGAGCAATTGGGTTTTTCAGTTCATGAGGGCACTTCAATTCGTGAAGTGAAAGAAGCATTGTTAAGTGAATTTTCACAAGAACTATATTGGCTAACAGAGTTGCCAACAGCGATTGAAACAGAAGATTATATTTTTGTGCATGCCGGTCTAGAAGATAGAGTAGATTGGAAACAAACTGAGCGCAAAAATGCGATAGCAATGCCACAGTTTTTTAATAAATCACATAAAGCAAATAAGTATGTAATAGTTGGTCATTGGCCTGTCGTGAACTATTCTGAAGAAGCACCGTCTAACAATCCAGTTATTGATAAGGAGAAAAAAATTATTGCAATTGATGGAGGAAATGCAATTAAAGAAGCAGGGCAATTAAACGTATTTATTATTCAGAGGAAACAAACGGGCGATACGTTTTCTTATACATATGTAGACTATTTTCCGGAGTATGAAGTAATAGCGGATTTTAATGCGAATTCAGAAATGCAGGGCGGAGTGACATATCCGTATTATTACATAGAGCCTATCGAGAAGATGCAAGATTACACCGTATGTAAACAAAAGGAAACGAATAATTTACTCACTGTAAAAAATGAATATATGAAACAACTTGAGTCAGGTGAATATACAGTGAAAACCGATATTTCTTGTGCGCAAATAAGCGTTAGGAAGGGAGATATCGTTTCTCTCATTGATGATAGCTGTTCAGGATATGATTTAATTAAAAAAGATGGCGTAGAGGGTTGGATAGGGAAAGGGATTTTAGTTGAGATAGAAAAAGTGAAAAATAAAACATTAAGCTGAAATAGGAGGGATATAACCTCCTATTTTTTTAAAGGAGTAGATTGCTTGCTGTCTTTAATAAGTAAATAAATCGTACTCGGCAGAATGATAAGCGTCATTCCTAAAAGAATTGCTAGTATAGCATAACCTCTATAGGGAGCAGAAACGATAAAAGGAAGTATCGCTAAAAAAATACCTGCTATCATCATTGAAATACTACTAATATTTGAAGCTCTTTTTTCAAGGTGCTTATCATTCCATTCTAATGAAACGGTTGATTTAGTCGTATCAATTTTGGAACTGAAATAACCTATTAATATAAATAAAAGCCCTAATGCTAAAAATATGAAATGATCAAGAGGAAGTGAAAAGCCAAGAGCGATGAGGGCGATGACAATATCGACAAAAAATAAGAATAGTAACATTGTGTTGCCGATCCAATGGAGAAATTTCTGGTTACTCGCTGCTTTAGATAAAGCTAAAAATACAAAGAATAAGAAGGAACATATAATTATATTTACGATTACAAAAGTGCTTTTATCCATTGTTGATGTAGGCGTTCCATTGAAGTCCCATTTCGTAACAATATTTGATGGTAAGAAGAAATATAGAATAATATTTGTCGTAATAATAGTGAGAAATATAGCAATACTAAATCGATTATTCACTAAATCACCAGCTTTCTAAATCAATAATTGGTATCTAATAACAAAATTATACAATATAATAAATGATATTAGTTTTGATTTTTCTGAAAAAATATTATAATTATATATGAAATAAAGAGGAATGCAGGAGGGAATTATGCAAAACGTTGTATTAAAGGGGAAGAAAGTTACAATTCGTACAATAGAAGAATCGGATATAAAAACATTATGGAATATCATATTTAAAGAAGAAAGCCCAGAATGGAAGAAATGGGATGCGCCATATTTCCCGTTCTCAATGCAAGAATACTCTTCCTATAAAGAGAAGATGCAAACTCGTTTGCAAGAAGAACCACTGTCAAATTTAATTATAGAAAATAACGGTCAAATTATAGGGACGGTCGGATTTTATTGGGAGCATAAACCGACGCGTTGGTTGGAGATGGGAATTGTTATTTATAATCCAACTTACTGGAATGGTGGCTACGGTACAGAAGCGTTAACGTTATATCGAGATTTATTATTTGAAAAGATGGAAATTGGTAGAGTAGGGCTCACGACTTGGTCTGGTAATGAACGAATGATGAAAGTAGCGGAGAAAATAGGAATGAGCTTAGAAGGTAGAATGCGAAAGTGTCGTTATTATAACGGAACATACTATGATTCTATTCGAATGGGCATGATTCGTGAAGAATGGGAAGCGCTATGTGTAACGAAGGGGTGAGAAAGATTGTACGCTATTATTGCTACATTTGATGGTGTGTTTACTAATAAAATTACAGAACTGCAAAATGAATTAACAAATGTAATTGGAACAAATCAATTAGCTGGAGTAGAACCTCATATAACGATTGCGGATTATAATGAGTTAGATGTTCATTTGTATACGGAGAAACTAGGGGAGTTTGTAGCTATTCAAGAAAATATAGACGCAGTAACTTTTCCTTCTGTTGGAATTTTTCCTACTAATGGAACGGTCTTTCTAGCGCCGACCGTTACCGATGAATTGTTAAAACTTCATTATTCTTATCATGATTATTTTAAAACTTTTCATGACAACCCAAATTCATATTACGTACCGGGAAAATGGGTTCCGCATTGTACAATTGCAAATAGATTACATACAAAGCAGTTTTTAAGTGTAATGGAATATATTTATGGAAAGTTTAATTTTGCAACAGCTTCAATTGAGAAATTAAAATTAATTAAGGTGAATTATGAAAATGGTTTTGCCGTTTCTTCTAGTATATTAGCAGAATATAATTTAAAGAGAATGGAGACATCGAGATGACATATATAATTAGAGAAATGAAGCAAGAAGACATTCACGCTGTACAATCAGTAGCAAAAATAGCTTGGCATGATACATATGAAGGCATTATTCCGAGAGAAATTCAAGATAGTTTTTTAGACGAGGCATATTCTGATGAAAAAATGAAATATCGTCTTAAAAATACACATTTATTCGTTGCGGAAGAAGAGGGGGAAGTAATAGGGTTTGCGAACTTTTCACCTGTTAGACTACAAAACGAAGCGGAATTAGGTGCGATTTATTTGTTACCAGATCAGCAAGGAAAAGGAATCGGAAGTGCTTTATTACAAAAAGGAATTAAAGCATTAAATGGGATACGGAAATTGTACATACATGTAGAAGCAGCAAATGAAAAAGGAAAACGCTTTTATGAAGCGAAAGGTTTTGCTGAATTAGAGCAATTTGAAGAAGACTTTGAAGGACATATGATGCAGACAGTAAGGATGGTTTTATACGTATAAGGAGAACTAGTAATGAAAATTTTTGATTTTAGTGAAAAAGTAGGAAAGCACCTATCAGTATTTCAATCTAATTTCATCATGTCGAAAATATTAAACCATCGAGGAAATATACATATCGGTGCTATGCATTTACACGAGAATGGAATCATCGGTAATCATGAAGCAGTTGTATCTCAACTGCTTCTTATTGTGGACGGGACAGGATATGTATGTGGAGTAAATAAAGAAAAGATAAAGATAGAGGCGGGACAAGCTGTGTTTTGGGAAAAGGGAGAGCTCCATGAAACAAGTACAGAACACGGATTAACGGCAATTGTTATGGAAGCGGAGAATCTTGAACAAGCGATAGTAATGCCTATTATTCAAGGGGAGTTGTGAAAAATGATAATTAAGGCGAATCAAGAAGATACCAATGAAATATTAAAATATGCGGCTCAATCGCTTTTTGAAGGGACGAGAGGCAATTGTCAATTAAGTACCAAGAAAGCAATTGAGATTACAAAGCCGATTGTAGAAAAAGGAGCATACTATTTAATTATTAAAGAAGAAAATAAAGTAATGGGATGGATATTAATAGGGGAAAATACAGACTATTTTTCTCGTGAAAAACTTGGATTTATATATGAATTGTACGTTTTCCCAAAATATCGCGGGAGAGGATTATCGCGAGAACTGATGGAAGCTGGTATTAAGGAATTAAAGGAGAAGTATTCAGAAATTCGGTTGAATGTATTTGCTGGGAATTTTGCAAAAGAGATGTACGAAGAGTTTGGGTTTGTTGAAAGGCAGGTAATTATGACTTTGAAGTGAGTATTATAGTCTGAATGGGAGGAAAATAATGATTTAGTGGCTACTTTATCGCTGGGATTTAAAGTGAATAAGTCCTTATAAATATATAAAATAGATGGTTTGCCTTTATTTTATAGTAGATTTATAGAGTGTGCTTAAAAAACAAATAAATTAGTATTATACAATATATCGTTATTATAGTAAAAGAGAAATTTTGGAAAAATATCATTTTTTTGTTTAGAAATTTTTAAATTATTGATATAATCAATTTGTAGAATTGATTATTGGTTAATTTTACTATTTTTTAATTTTAAGGGGGATTTAATAATGGCAGGACAAATTCGTATGTCACCAGAGGAGCTTAAATCGAAAGCGACTCGATATGGACAAGGTGCAAATCAAATTGAGGACATTTTACGTCAACTACAAAACTTACAAAATGAATTAAGAGGAGAATGGGAAGGTCGTGCTTTCGAAGGTTTTGACCAACAGTTCAATCAATTAAAGCCAAAAGTACAAAACTTCGCACAGCTATTACAAGAAATTAATATGCAGCTTAATAAAACTGCAGAAGCTGTTGCTAGACATGACGAAGATCTTTCTCGTAATTTCGGTCTACAATAAGACAGATAAAAAGAAATATATAATTTAGCCATGCAACCATATGTTGTATGGCTAAATTACTTTAAAACTAGAGTAAGATACGAAGTCTTTCATCAGATAGACTCGCAGTCGCAGGAGTGATAAGTAGTGAAAAAGTTCAAATGGAGCATCTTGTTGTTTATTATTTTAGCTCTTGTACTATCGACAGGGGTCTCCTATTTAGCATTAAATCAAAATGTTAAGAAAGCTAATGAGAATACTACACCAAAAATGACAGTTGCGTTGGTAAATGAAGATCAGGGCACTGTATTTGAGGGCAATAAAATAGCGTTTGGAGATCAATTTGTTAAAAATGTAAATAAAAATACGAAACAAGAATGGTACGTAGTTAGTCGCGGGGTAGCGGAAAATGGATTAAAAAATAATAATTACAATATGATGATTGTTATTCCAAATGATTTTTCTAGGAAGGCAGTTGCGATTGATTCAGAGATTCCAGAGAAATTAACGTTAAACTACAAAGTAAATGCAACTGGGAATAAGGATTTGAAAGCTGAGGCAGAAAATACAGCTTCTGTTATTTTAGAAGATTTCAATAAGCAAATAATCGACGTTTATTTTGCGAGTATTATCGGTAAGCTACAAGGTGCACAAGATAATATAGGTAAAATAATTGAAAAAGGAAACGTTCAAACAACTATGTATAAAAAAGATATACATAGTCCGTTAGCAAATTACACAAATCAATTTAAAACAGTACAGGATTATACAGGTGTTTCTGTTAATAGTTTCAAAGGATTTCAGGATGTTTTAAAAGGTTTCGGTCAAGCATTAGATGAAGGGAATAAATCTAACAGTACGTATTTAGATGGTTTTAATAACTTTCAAAAAATGCAAACTGATAACAATTTGTTAGCGAATAATTTCACAAATCAATTCAATCAATATATGAATGATATGAATACAGGCGATGCTTTAAAGCAATTAAGTGCATTGGAATCCGCTAATAAAATTATTTCAAATCAATTTACGTTTTCAGAGAAAGAACCGAATATTTTAACTGATGCTGCAGCGATTCAAAAATATTTAGCAGATGTAAAAAAACAAGTGTCTGAATATGATACAGAACTTGCAGGGAAGTTAGAAAGTGATATTCAAGAGACGGTAATTAAGAAATTAAAGCAATCTATGTCGAATGATGGAAAGCAAGAAATCTTCATAAATACATTAATGAAACAACCAGATGCTCGAATAAAGAAACAAATCGAGAATTTAATTGCGAAATTACCTAGTTTAAACATGGAAGAAATCGTTCAAAGTGATTTGCCAGATACAACGAAATTACAACTGCAAAATGTAATTCAATTTACAAAAAAATATAATAAAGAAAATAATTTTTATTATGATCCTGTAAATAAAATATCTTTAGGAAACGCAATTAAAGAAGTAAAGGATAGACTTTATACAGAGGGAATTACATTTAGTGATACTGCGAAAGTAATTAAAATGGAATCTCCGCAAATTTTGAAGATAAAGATTCCAGAAGAATTTAAACTAGATGGAAGTACAGGATTCTTACATATTGATGATGTGGATCGTACAAGTGACTTTCTTCAAAGCGAAGCAGGAGAAATTACAATAGCTCCTCGTAATGAAGGGGATATAAAGATTAGCTTGGATGTGAAGTTAAAAGATCCAAACATCAATATAGATGTTTTCTCTCCTGTAACATGGCAGTGGGAATTGAGTGGGACTCATACAAAAGAAACTAGTCCTGAAAAAGAAAAACCTAACAAAGAAGATAAAGGAACACAAACGGAAAATAGCAAAGTGGAAAATGTGGTTCATAAATCACAGTATGGCATAATGCCGTTAGTACACAATGCTAAAACGCCTATTATTCAAAAAACAGAACAGAGTAATAATGGTGACAGTGTCAAGCCTGATGCAGGAGGAAAACCTGATACGGGAGGAAATCCAGACACAGGAGGAAAACCTGATACAAACCTGATACGGGAGGAAAACCTGATACAGGAGGAAAACCTGATACAGGAGGAAAACCTGATACAGGAGGAAAACCTGATACAGGAGGAAATCCAGACACAGGGGGGAAACCTGAAACGACAAGCACAGGAGGGAAACCTGATACAGGAGGGAAACCTGATACAGGAGGAAATCCAGACACAGGAGGGAAACCTGATACAGGAGGAAATCCAGACACAGGAGGGAAACCTGATACAGGAGGAAATCCAGACACGGGAGGAAACCCTGATACAGGAGAGAAACCTGATACAGGAGAAAAACCTGATACAGGAGAGAAGCCAGACACTGGGACAGATAACGGTAGCAATTCAAAAACTATTGAAAGTACAACGAATCAAGTTGTACATCAAAAAGCAGAAGTATTAACAAAAAATATATCTAGTTTATTAATTAAAGAAGCAGTAGATACAGTCGAAAGTTATCAAGGTTTAATGAGCCTTTACGAAATGTATTATGGGATTGATTTAAGAACGAAAGATGTAGGTCCTAAGTTAGAAGAGGGAAGTTTAGATGCAATTGCGACGGATCAATCTTTGTACTACGTATTAAATAAACAAAGCTTAATTGATTTAATTTCAAATCTTGTTTCATCAAGTATTACTACAGAAATAAAGCAAGATATGTCAGGTTTAAAACAAAAAATAAACTCTTATCAACAATCTATTACTAGTGCGGATCAAAATTCTATGCTACTAGCGGAGAAATTAAATGGAACGACGCAACAAGCAACTAGTATGAATGAAAATTTAGGAGAGTATGTAAAAGGTTTAGCGAAATGGCGTGAGAATAGCTTAAAGCTAGTTGAAGAGCAGCAAGTATTAACAACAAATCATGCTGGTGAGCAAACAGCTATTTTATCGTTAGATTCTGGTATTAAATCATTAATGATGCAAAGTCAGTCATTGGTCGAAAGTTCGAAGCATAGTTTAGCAACTTCAGACGATGTATATAAAACATTTGATCAAATTAATGGACAAGCAAAAGAAATTCAAGACAGCGGAACGACAATTGTTTCGAAAGCTGATTTATTATTAAACGACTTTACGAAGAAAATGGAAGATGATAAATCATTCTCCAAAAACTTTACGAAAATTTTAGCGAATAGTCGTATTGGAGATCGTCAAAATGAAATGCTATATGACTTTTTAGCTAGTCCAGTTCAAAAGCAAAATGATGGAGTAATTGTAGCAGGTAATGCTTTTACACCATACTTAATTGTATTAACTTGTTTCATTGTTGCATTATTTACAGCATACGCAATTGCGAATCAAGAAAAGAAACGAATGCAATCAGATCATTTTGAAGAGAAATTCTCATTAATTGATATGAATGTACCAACTACAGTAGTAGCTTTCGGTATATCAATTGTGGAAGGGATTAGTATAGGTATCATTTCTGGGCGTCTTTTAAAGTTCGGTCAGGATCAAAGTTTACTATGGATTGCGTTCATCACATTTATTATGATGGCGTTTGTATTGGTCTCAACCTACTTATTAAGACAAATAAAAATGGTAGGTATGTTTATACTATTAGTATTTTTAAGCATGTACCTATTTTTAACTGAGGCAGTTGGAAGTAAAGTAGATCAAATGTCCTCTGTCGGAAAGATACGTCAATTCTCACCGCTTCAGTATATAGAAAGTTTTCTAAATGATTTTATTAGTGGTAAAGATACTGGGAAAGTTATTTTTGTCGTATTGTTTGTAATTGCCATTATTGGATTGGTTAGTAATCTATTTGTATGGCATAAGAAATGGGAGGAAAAAGAAGTAAATGATCAAACAATGGAGCATAGTGGCTAAGTTATCATTTCTCTCTATCCTTTTACTGTTTGTCGCGCTACCGATAAGGAGCGCGGCTGACAGTTATCTTGGTGATGATGGGAAGATTAAGTTTAAAGTGGATCGACTTGAAGAAAGCGACCAAGAAAAAAATAAAAAGGAACATAAGGAAACAGAATTAGATAAAGCATCGATTGAGTTATTTAACAAAGATATAGAAGAAGAAATTGAGAAAAAGAAAAAGAAAGAACAAAAAGATATGGAAGCTTTGCGAGATTCTCTTTTTATAAAACAAAAAGAGAATAATAGTGTTAAAGATACGAAAAATAGTTTGTTTAGCAGTGAATACATTGTCAGAAAAAGTGCAGATGAAGTAGCAAGTAATGAAACAATGAATGAAGAACCAATTAGTATAACAATAATATTATTATTTGGCGGCGGCATTCTACTTATTTGCATCGGTATTTATACGGTTCTTCGTAAAAGTTGGAGGTAAAGCGATGGCAATACAAACACATATCAATGTGACAGTAGATTTTAGTAAATGGAATGGAAATACATATGATTTGCGTATTCCGAATCATCAATCTATTAAATATTTATTAAAAAACTTATTAGATACGCTAAAGATTGATAATCATGAAGGTTCACATTTTGTGATTAAAGTGAAAAATAAGTCAATTGTTTTAACAGATAATGATCGTTTAATTGATCACCAAATAACAGATGGAGATATTTTGCAAGTTTTATAAAGAATATTTTTTACTTTTAGTTATTTGAAAATAAGTTATTACGGGTTATAAAGAAAAGGAGAAGAGGATAAACATGACGGAAAAAATAATTCAAATTGATGCAATGAACTATCAATTTCAAATAGAAAAAGAAAATTGGAAATTGGAGATGACCAAATCTCAAACACGTATAAAAGACTTCCGTCAATTCGATATAATTACGGGCGAATCATCTGAATTTGTACCATTAACAATAGAAGAAACGGATGATATGTTTACGTTTCTATATCAAGTAGATAAAAAATTATATAAGTGGGACGATCTTAGCCGTTTTGGAAGAAATGAGAAATTAAGACTACTTCGGAATGTTGCGCAGTTTCGTAAATATTTAAATAAACGAATCACGTTCTTTTTACATCCAGACAATATAGTTTTTAATGCTAATTTAATACCAAGTATTATACATAGAGGAATTCGAGATATTGTTCCGCCAACCCCATTATTAGAAGAGCAATTTTTAACACAATATAAGTGTCTAATTATTGCTTTATTCTCCCAAAAACATAACTTTGATGATTTGTATGCTGGGTTACTAAAAGATGCAAAAGAAACAACATTTGAACAGACCGTTGCTCAAATGGAAAGCTTAGATGCATTACTGCAGTTTCTTGATGACAGCTTTGAGAAGGAACAAACAAAAACAGAAAAAAATATGCAGTTAGTACCTAAAAAAAGCTATAAATCATTTAAATACTTAGCTTTTTCCTTCATAGCGGCGACAGTTATTTTAGCTGCTCCTTTAATATATTTCACTTTTATAAAATTTCCTTATCAAAATAAATTGTTAGAAGCAAATGCAAGTTTCATAGCAACTGATTATGACAAAGTCATTACGCAATTGAATGAGGAGGAGTTTGAATCATTACCGATTGCATCTAAATATGAGTTAGCATTTGCATACATTACAGCTGAAAAACTAGGTGAAGCTCAAAAGAAATCGATTATGAAAAACATTAGTTTGAAAAGTGATGAAAAGTATTTGCTGTATTGGATGTATAACGGAAAAGGTAATTTTGATAAATCATTAGATTTAGCTAAGACACTTGATGATCCTCAGCTTATTATGTACGGCCTTGTTAAACAAATTGAATCACTGAAAAATAATCCAGATTTATCAGGGGAAGAACGTGATCAAAAGTTAAAAACATATGAGCAACAATTAGATGAATATAAAAAGAAATATGGCAATTCATCAAGCGATAAAAATTTGTCGGACACAGAGAAAAAAGAGTAAGCACTTGATGAGACAGTTGAAAAGGAGCAGTGAACACGGATGGAGCAACTATTAGTATTGACTTATGGAGACAAAATATATAAGTGCACATTACATCCAAATGAGCAATCAATAGTGTCGATTGGAAAAGAGTGGACAAATGATATTACGAATCCAAGTTTAGAACAAGAAGTAGAGTTAAAGTGGAATAATGAAGTAAATGCTTGGATGGTACAGGATCAATTAATAGAATTTAATAAGGAAATTGAGATTGGGAAAACAAGAGATGTGAGCTTGAAAATCTTTATATCTATTGTTGGCACAACTAGAGTGTTTGATATCGGAACGAAACATTCTCTTACAGTGAGTCAAAACGATTACGATGATATTTCTATTACCGGGACTAGTGTAGATTTAATGCTATCTCGCGAAACGTTGTACGATTCTTTTAAAGTGAACGTGTATGGCGGGGATGTATTTCATAATTATACGAAGTTAAAAGATAGCGTTATGTTGGAATCAGGAGACGTATTATATTTTGATGGTATTTTATTGGAGATTGGTAGTGAAGACATTCAAGTACTTTCTTCAGAAGATAAAGTGAAATCTGAGTTACCTATTTTAGTAGAATCAGAAACAAATTATCAAAGTGGTTATCCAGACTATCATCGTTCACCACGTATTATTTACCGTGAACCAGAAGAGAAAATGACAATTGCAAAGCCTTCAAGTATGCCATCAAAACCAACGGAGCATTTAGCAAGAATCATTGCACCTTCACTTGTCATGATTGTCGTAACCGTATTACTTGCTATTTTCATGAAATATGGAATGTTTATTATCGCATCGATTGCGATGACATTAGTAACAATCATTGTTTCTGTCACATCGTATATAAAAAATTTAAAGCAATATAAAGTCGATATTGTTGAACGAGATAAAAGCTATAGAGAGTATATAAAACAAAAAACGAAAGATTTACATGCAGAAAGTGAAAAACAGCGTCACGCATTACATTATCACAATCCAAATGTAGAAGTAATACGTAATATGGCAGTTCAAGTAAATCCTCGAATTTATGAAAAAACAATGTTACATCATGATTTCTTAACATTTAGCGTTGGAACAGGACAAGCTAATACGAGTTTTGAAATTCAATTTAATGAAGAAGAATTTAGTCAAACGAAAGATGAATTAATTGATATAGCACGTGAACTAAGACAGCGTTATCTATCGTTGGAAGATGTACCAGTTGTAACAGATTTAATGAATGGACCAGTCGGTTATATTGGTCAACGCTCTTTAGTGTTAGAGCAATTACAATTATTAGTTGCACAAACGGCTTTATTCCATAGTTATTATGACTTGCAGTTTATTACTATTTTTCCGGAAGAAGAAAAAGAAAAATGGGATTGGATGCGCTGGTTACCTCATGGAAGTGTTCGCGATATAAATGTACGTGGATTTGTATACCATGATCGTAGCCGTGATCAAGTGTTAAATAGTTTGTATCAAATATTGAAAGAACGAAAATTAAAACTAGATGAAAAAAGTTCTACTAATGAAAAAATGTACTTTGCACCGCACTATGTCGTTCTCATTACAGATGAAAAACTAATATTAGACCATGTTGTTATGGAATTCTTTAATGATGATCCGAGTCAATTAGGTGTATCACTTGTATTTGTACAAGATGTTATGCAAAGTTTACCGGAGCATGTGAAAACGGTAATAGATATAAGAGATGCAAAACAAGGGAACATCATCTTAGAGCAAGGAGAACTTGTTAACCGTCAATTTAAACTAAATCATGTGCCAAAAGGATTCAATTTAGAAGATATTTCACGGGCATTAGCACCATTAAATCATTTGCAAAACTTAAAAAATAGTATTCCAGAAAGCGTAACATTTTTAGAAATGTATGGCGTTGAAAAAGTAAAAGAACTGAATATTACAAGTCGTTGGGAGAAAAATGCAGCGCATAAATCTTTAGCTGTACCACTTGGATTACGTGGTAAAGAAGATATCGTAAACTTAAACTTACACGAAAAAGCACACGGACCACACGGATTAATAGCAGGTACAACGGGTTCAGGTAAATCGGAAATTATACAATCGTATATATTATCTCTAGCAGTAAATTTCCACCCGTACGAAGTAGCCTTTTTACTAATTGACTATAAAGGCGGCGGTATGGCGAATTTATTCAAAAACTTACCGCATTTATTAGGAACAATTACGAACTTAGATGGAGCACAAAGTATGAGAGCGCTCGCATCAATTAAAGCTGAATTACAGAAAAGACAACGATTATTTGGTGAAAATGATGTAAACCATATTAATCAGTATCAAAAACTGTATAAAGAAGGCTTAGTAAGTGAGCCGATGCCGCATCTATTTTTAATTAGTGATGAATTCGCGGAATTGAAGTCAGAACAACCAGAATTTATGAAAGAGTTAGTTTCAACAGCGCGTATCGGTCGTTCGCTCGGAATCCATTTAATATTAGCTACGCAAAAACCGAGTGGTGTTGTAGATGATCAAATTTGGAGTAACTCGAAATTCAAATTAGCATTAAAAGTTCAAAATACGTCAGATAGTAATGAAATTTTAAAAACACCAGATGCTGCTGAAATTACATTACCAGGACGTGCTTACTTACAAGTTGGGAATAATGAAATTTATGAACTATTCCAATCAGCCTGGAGCGGAGCAGACTATGTAGAAAACAAAGAGGATAAAGAACATTTAGACGCAACAATCTATGCAATAAATGATCTAGGACAATATGAAATATTAAGTGAAGATTTAAGTGGCCTTGGTAGCAGTAAAGAAGTAATAAGCGTACCATCTGAACTGGATGCTGTTATTGACTACATTCACGATTACGCAGAAATAAATGAAATTGAAGCGTTAGCAAGACCGTGGTTACCACCACTTCCAGAAAGCGTATATTTACAAGACTTACATGCTATTCAGTTCAAAGAAGCATGGACGAAAGAAAAGAAACCATTACAAGCAACAGTTGGTCTACTAGATCAGCCAGAATTACAATCACAAACACCATTAACACTAGATATTAGTAAAGACGGACACGTAGCGGTCTTCTCAAGTCCAGGCTACGGAAAATCCACATTCTTACAATCAGTCATTATGGATGTAGCTCGTCAGCATAGTCCGGAGCATTTGCATGTGTATTTATTAGACTTCGGAACGAACGGTTTAATGCCATTAAAATCATTACCGCATGTGGCAGACCTCATTACATTAGATCAAGTTGAAAAATGCGAGAAATTTCTTCGTCGCATAGAAGACCTATTAAAAGATAGAAAGCAATTGCTAAGTAAATATGGCGTTGCGAGTCTTGAAATGTATGAGAGAGCTAGTAAAGAAGTATTACCAACAATATTAATTACGTTAGATAACTATGATGCTGTTAGAGAAGCTGGATTTGTCGAAGACTTTGAACGCATTGTTGCACAAATTGTACGTGAAGGGGCAGCGGTAGGAATTCATTTAATGCTTACGGCTACACGTCAAAATGCATTGAGAGTACAAGTAAATACAAATATTAAACTACAAATTGCTCTATATATGATAGATGAGGCAGAATCTAGAGCTATTGTAGGAAGAACAGAGTTAAAAATTGAAGAATTAGCAGGCCGTGGTTTAGTTAAAATTGACGAACCAACAATCTTCCAAACAGCTTTACCGACAAATGGAGAAGATGTCCTTACTCGAATTGAAAATATACAAGCTGAAGGAAAAGAGATGGATTCATTCTGGGATGGAGAAAGACCGAAAGCAATTCCTATGGTACCTGAAGTTCTGGAATACAAGGAATTTATTGCATGGCCAGAAACAAGAAAAATTATTGAAGCAGGCAAACTAACATTTGGTGTAGAGACAGAAAACGTTACGCCTCTCGAATTAGATTTAACGGAAGCGTCTAATATTGTTGTAGGGGGAATTAAGAAAGATGAAGTTGAAAATGTAGTTCATCAATTCCTTCAACAGTTAGCAGACAGTGGACACTTTGACCTAGGTTTAATTGATACAAGAACACGAAATTTCTCAAACTATAGAGAGAGCGCTGCTTTATATGTAGCTGAAAAAACAGGAATTGAGAAAACGATTAAACAAGTTACAAACGCTTATAAATCGAGAGAAGCGGCGTTTAAAGAGGAGCAGGAAGCATCAAGTGAAACAGTGAACCCGGCAGAATTTATTAAGAAATTTAAGCCGATTGTAATCGTAATTGCAGATGTAAATGATATTTTAAGTAATTTAGAAGAAAGCGATATATATAGTTTAGCGGAATTAATAACAAATGGTGCATTTATGGGCATCCACTTCATAATTGGCTGTGATGTCGATTCAATTGACAGCCGATACGACTTAGTTTCAAAAACAATAAAAACGCAATCTCATGTTATTTTACTTAGAAAATCATCAGGCCAAATGGTCTTCGATGTATCTAATAAAGATTTAAGTAGTACAAAGTTAAACCCATTTGAAGGGTATTTTGTTGAAAATCGTTTTGCTACTAGAATTAAAGTGCCAACTATTTAAGGGGGGATTTGCATGGGGATAGAGGAATTAAATAGTCAAAAATCTGGTTTATTAAGTAGTATAAGTCATCAACAAGGGCAATTGGCTGAATTACAAATGAAACTACGAAGGCTAATAACTGCTAAGGGGAAATTTGTAAATAATCTTGAAGCAATTAAACAAAATCAAGAGCAGTTTAAGTCTTTAGAAATAAACGAGAGTAGTTGGAAAGGGCAAAGAGCAACTACTTTTAAAGAAACGTATGAACAACAAGTCATTTCGAATTTAGGGAAGTTTATCGGAGAACTAGGGAGAGTGCAAGAAGACATTGATCAAGCTATACGGCGGCTTGAAAGAGAAATCGCTACATGTGAGTCTAGTATTCTTTCTTTAAGTAGAAGTGTTTCAATGGTTGACGCTAGTATTCAAGTAGAAGTACAGAAGGCGGGGAAATGATAAATGGGGGAAATTAAATTAAATAAAGGGGTATTTGATGCGAAAGTAAGTGAATTGAAAAGTCGTGCTAGTGATTTAGGGAAACCGAAATTTAATGATATGAAGTTGAGTCGTACGAATTTGACTAGACTGATTCAATATTGTGAAGCAATTGAACAGTTATCTCAAAAGGTGCAACGATACGAACAGATATTAGAAAATGACTTAAATAAAATACAACAAACTGGGGAGAAAATAGTCGAAAAAGACGAACAACTTGAAAAACAATTAAGAATGATAGATTCAAATTATCATGCAAAATAGGGAGGGAGAAACGTGGATAAAAATATAGAGTTACAAGAAGTAAAAGAACTTCAAAGTAGATTTCAAGCAAGTGCCACTGAGTTGAATCAACAGTTTGAATCATTATTAGGAAAGATAGCGGATTTTAGTGAGATTAATTCATTTCAAGGTGCTGCTGCTGATGGAATTAAAGGCCATTTATCTAGAGTTCATGGAAGTGTTATTTCAGGTTGTATGGTCGCAGCAGAAAGCTTAAGCATGCAATTTGAAAAAGCAATAGAAGATTTTAATAGTTCTGTTGATAGTGATGCAGATACGAAAATTTATGGGAGTTATTTAGATAATGTAAAGCAAAAAATTAATGGGTATAGTAACAGTTTTAATCAATCAAATGAATTAGCACAACAGACTATCAGTTCAATTAATGATATTGTTCCGATCCATTATCCCTCATCATCAGGAATTTCTGAAGGGGTTGAAAAAAGTCAAAAAGAAATCAGTGATACGTTAGAAAAACTAGAGGCTTACAATAGTCAACAAAATGATCTTCAAAATTTTGATGACATGTTACGCGGATTAGATGGTGCTATGAGACAAATACAAGAGACTGAAGGGAACTTTTCTAGTGATACAACCGAAAAACTTCTGTCTGAAGGAACCTTCGCATCTATAGTTGGAGTAGCTAAAATGATTGCGGGATATACGGGTAAAGCGAAAAAAGGAGTAGTCGGATTATTTTCTGGTTATTTACGTCTGGTTTACATGAAAAAAAATTTGGGATTTGGTGTTGATTTTGATGTTAATGCTCGAAAAGGAAAAGGGGCATATGTATTTAAAACTTTAAACGATGCCGATATTGTAGCGGCTTCCAAACTTTTAGCTACAGATGCAAATGAAGATGCTATTTTTAAATTTATTTTTAAAGATAAATTTAAAGTCAAGTACAACAACGAAACAAGAAATGTAATAAAACAAGCAAAAAAAGATATTTATAAATTGCCTGAATTTAAAGCGGGTGAAGATTTTATGATGACTCGGAAGGAAGAAGGTTTTTTAAAAGCACTTAAAAATAGATGGACAGATTCATTTGGGACCGAATTTCAAAAGAGCATTGACGAATTCAATTTTAAGAAATGGCCAGAGACATTTAAAAAACTCAAAGGTACTGGGACGCTCTTCAAAAGTGTGGCAATTATTGGAACAGGGCTGACAGTTGTAGATAATGCTATAAAGTCACAAGATGATGGATTTCAGCTACAGGATGTAAGAGATGTTGCATTAGATACAGGTGTGGACTTAGCATATGCAGCGGGAGCAGCAGCAACTGGAGCAGCGATTGGGACTGCTGTGGGACCACTTGGAACCTTGGCAGGAGGAGCTATAGGTGCAGTGGTGGGGATTGGAGCCTCATTACTGGTGAATGAGAAACTTAGTATATTAGGAGGTGAAAGTGTAGTTAGCGGAACAAAGAAATTAGTAAAATGGGCGGTAAATATGAACGATAATTTAAAGTCTGGAAATTATAAAGAGTTTACGAAAGAAAATGCAAAGGTCCTTAAAAAATTGAAATCAATATTTTGGTAATTTATATAAAATTAGAAGGTAGGATAAATGAATGCTAAAGATAAAGGAAGAAGATTTGGGCCTTTTTGAAATTGAAAATAGAAACAGATTAAGTCCGGATTATATAAGAATCTTTTATGTAGGAGTTTTTGCATATACTTCTATACCCATGCTCATCATGTTTTTAGGTGTTTTGCTGAACGGTGATAAGATTTCTTTAACACCATTTGAAACATTTTTGGTACGATCTGAGGTAAAGTTATACATTTTGGAGTTGATTTTTTTAATAATTTTCATGTCTTCAAAGGTTGCTTTTAAATTACAGAAACTCCAAGCCATCGTGACTTTATTTTATTCTTTTCAATTAGCAACATTACCATTTATTGTTATGATGGTTGAAGGAATGTTTGATTTTCCAAGTAATAATAAAACGTTAGTTTATATTGGTTTAATAATGTTAGGGGCGCTTTGTACTCACATTGTAACTACAATTGATGTTTTTAAAAAGGCAAAACATGGAGGATATAAATCGGAAGGACCAGCCGTCTCATTTTTTACTAACGCAAAATTATATTTATCGATTGGAATGACAATTGGTGTAATGGTTCTACTTATATTAATTTTTTTAAATCTTAATTATACATTTAGCCAAATGGCAATTTATGTTGTACAAACAATAATATTATATACATTTGCTGTAGTATCAGCAGAATTCGTCCTGTTAGTGTATTGTCGCTTCAAATTCCCATCATTTAATATTACGTGGGAACAACATGAAAAGGAACGCCAAGAATTTATAGCAAATAGAAAAAGAATCAGAGAAAAAGAACAAAAGAAAAATAAAAATTGAAATGAGATTTGTAAATGATAGTCATAAACTGTTTTTTTATGTGCGTGGAAGAATCTATTTGTGAAGAAATAAATAAATCACTGTATAAGGGGTAGAGATTATGAAAGTTCAGTATAAAGCATTATCGCTTTTAAATTTAATAAGCATCACTCAAATAGTAAAAAAAGATGATTGGTTGTTACCAGCTATCGCACTTAGAAATCAAGTAGTTCATAACGATATATACCCAATAGGACCTGTTCTTTTTACGTATTCACCATTAGAGAATGAACCGGAATATGGTGAATATATGTATTGTGTCCCAGTGAATGGAAGGGTAAATATGGAAGAGGATTCACCGTATGAGTATATTGATGCAATTCTTATTGAAGAAGCACTTTGTGTTAGATTCTCAGATGAAGATGGTGATATTGAAGACGCTTATCGTGTTTTAAATGAATTTGCTGAACAGAATCATATGAAATTAGATAGTAGCTTTTATCACGTATGTTTAGATGTATATGGTGATATGTGGTTGGATATTTATGCTCCTATTATTGAAGTAGGTGAATTAGTGCGATGATAGTTGAGGAACAAAGCATTGCTTATACAAATGTTGTATCGAGAGAATATTTTTTTCACTATACTGATATGGAAAAAGTAATAGAAGATTTATTGACAGAAATTGCGCAAGCGAATTTAACGGTCAAAGGCCCAATGTTTTATGCGCTGAAAAATGTACCATCAGATGGAGATATGTTTATTGAATTATTTATGCCAGTATATGAGAGTAGTATTCCTAAATCAGAAACAATGAAGTTTCGAAGTTATTACTATGTTGATAACATGCTAATGAAAAGATATGCAGGAGATTTTGAAACATTAACAGAGTATGCATATGCTGAGATTCTTCAGTATATGGAAGATAATGAACTTGATATAATCTCGCCTATTTACCATATTTTTAGTGGTGATGAAGAGTTACAGTATGTTGAAATAAAAATTGCAGTAGATACACAATAATAAATTAGTACACTTTTAGTAATAAAGATATGAAAAGTAAAACCCTAATTTTAGTTTTGTTTTATAGAAGAATATAAAGGTATTCTTGAATTAAGAGTTCTAATTGTTGTTTTTAGTAGTAAGGGGCCTACATATGTGGTTATTTTCAAAAGAAAAAACTTTGTACTTTCAGTAAGAGTGTGGGGATAAAACTGGGGGATTAATTGAACAGAAAATATTGGATAAAGTATCGGTGGATGATTGCATAATAGCTGTTGAAATGCTTGATATATTGTTTATATACCTGAATTTGCAGAAGAACTTGCAACGATTGTATATATTAGTAATAAAGAATTATCCCGAACGGTTGCTATGTTTGTTGGTACATTTGAAATTTTTGTACAAGTTTCAAACACACCAAAAGTTATTATCCAATGTATTCCGATAGATGAGGAAATGGAAGAATAAGTATTTTCAGATATGAAAGTGATTGGTTTTAAATATAAGAAAAAATCCACTGACGAAGAGAAAGAAGAAATAGCAGAGTAGATGCTGGAATATAAAAAGATGTGTGAAAAAATAGCAGAGCACTATGAAATAGCTTAAAAAGAATCATTATTATAATGTAACAATATCTGAGATTAATAGAACCTTCTCTTTTCATCAAAATGAGAAGGTTTTTATTTTTAATCTACATGATTTAAGGGAATGTAGTTAAGGGTGGGACAATTGGATGTGGAACATAAAAGAAGATTTAGATGAATTTAATAACATGTAGACATCGTTTAAGCCCTGAAGGAGCTATGTTGTTTATGTTTGGTGGAATGCTTTATAGTTCGTTATTGATGCTTTTTATTTTTGGAGCATTAATTAGATTTGGCTGGGATTACTATCCGACTCTTTTTGACACAGTAATGGTCAGAATGGAATTGTTGTTATATAGCCTACAAGTAATCTTTTTTATTATATATCTGATTCCTAAGGTACGCTTTAAATTTCAAAAGCTCCAGACATTGGTGATATTATTATATGCGTTTCAGTTAGGTACTATAGGTCTTACGGCGTTTGTTCTTCCAGGGATGAGTAATTATTCTATTAATTTTATTACGCTTATTTATGTAGGTTTACTAGTATTAGGAGCAATACTTGTTCATGGTGTAACAACATTTGATACTTTTAAACAAGCAAGTAAAGGTGCGTTTAGTATGGGAGAAAGATCTACTTCATTTTTTAATAAGGAAAAGAAAAATGTAATGTTTGGTGTGGTAATTTATATACTAATTCTTCTTGTTTTAATTTATATACAAAACAATTACTCATTGAGCATAATGTTTGGTTACTTTATATTTACGTTCATCATGTACGCGGTAGCCATAGGTGCAGCAGAGTTCCAATTATTAGCCTATTGTAGATTTAAATTTCCATCATTTTATATTTCGTGGGAGGAACATGAAAGGGAACGTCAGAAAAGACTAAAGCTTTATGAAGAGAAGGAAAAAAGAAAACTAAAGAAATAAAATAAGTTTTGGTTTCTGAAAATTCGAATAGAATATATAAACAATTAAGGATTGTATATAAATTAATGCTATTAAAAATTAAAGCATCTTCAATATAATCTGTATGAGTAAATAAATAGCAGTAAGTAAAGGTGAAATGTATTAATTTCCAAAAAGGAACATAATGAACTTAAAAATGCCTAGGGAAATCAACGGGGTGTCAGTATGAAGTTAAAGAAGAAATCTAAGATGATGATAGTTCTGTCAATAGTATCAAGTTTATTAAGTGGATGTGGTTTTGGGGAGACGAAGATAGAGTATGAGAGATTAGTAAAGGCATTGGATGAAGGTGATATGAAGACGGTTATGTCTGCGAGTGATGATGGATATGCATATGTGAAAGAAGAGACTAGCGACAGTACTTATGAAGAAAAAGAAGATGGTGAACATAGCAGGATAATATATCAAACA
This sequence comes from Bacillus sp. TE8-1, assembly GCF_008368855.1. NCBI lineage: Bacteria > Bacillati > Bacillota > Bacilli > Caryophanales > Bacillaceae > Bacillus > Bacillus sp. TE8-1. The sequence continues at coordinate 70,288 of NZ_QPET01000021.1, forward strand.
ACCCATGGAGTATATAATGTGAAAGAAGACGACTTATATGGGAAAACAACTCAAAAGATTGCTACTGATATAAAAAATGATAAAAACATTGGTAGTAATCAAAATTACAAAAAAGAAACTGTCTATAGTACAAATTTGAAAAATGAAAAATCCCGTTCAATAGCCCAGAATCAAGGCATAGATGTTTCATATGTAAAATTAATGTTTAGAGGATTAAATGAACTTAGTAAATTGAAACCGAGTGAAGATAAAAAAAGATCTAGTGAACCGAGCATAATAAGCTATGATTTAACTGAATTACAGTTTAAAAACATCATGAATGATAAGTTAAATTTAAAATATGATAAATTTGATTCTGCAATATTGATGATTGAATTTAATACGCCTAATGATACAAAAGAAAATCAAATGAGAATAACACAAATAACAATATCGGTAAATTATGAAGAAAAAAAAGAAGATAAGCTTATAAAACGCAATCAAGAGATTTCAACATATTATCATACCAGGGAAGATAATAATCAAAGTTCCAAAAAAGAATATGTAAATTATGAAAAAGAGTATATAAATCAAAAATAATATATTTTAATTGAATTTTGAGAACGATAAATGTTGTGAAAATATGAGTAAAGGGGTAGTGAAAAATAGTTATTGTGATAACAGTTATGTTTTACTGAGCGCGTATAGTTCTGGTAAATCAAAAAGAGTATGAGAGTCTAATTAAAAGTACTTGCAAGAATCGCTTAAGCCCCGATTGGGCTACAGGGTTTATGTTTGGAACGATGTTTTTTATTTCATTAATAATGTTTTTTCTTATTGGAGGGTTAATAAGGTTTGGTTGGAGTTATTACCCGACTCTCTTTGATAAAATAATTGTTAGCCTTGAGTTGGTGCTTTATAGTCTTCAAGTAATTTTTTTAATTATTTATTTGTTTCCTAAGATGCCATTTAAATTTCAGAAACTACAAACACTCGTGGTACTATTATATGCGTTTCAGCTAGGCACTATAACATTTACAATGTTGATAATTCCAGGAGCGTCAAATTATTCAATTGATCAAGTTACATTAATGTATGTCGGGTTATTATTTTTAGGTGCAGTCATTTTACATATTTTAGCGACTATTGATACTTTTAGACAGGCAAGTAAAGGGGCATTTAATACGGGAGAAGAGTCCTCTTCATTTTTTAGTAAAACAAAGAGGACTGCAATTAAGTGTGCTCTAATTTATGTGTTAACTCTTCTCATTTTAATTTATGTGCATAATGATTATACACAAAATATTTTAGGATTGTATGCGGGAGGAACTCTAATCATGTACGCGGTAGCCATAGGTGCAGCAGAGTTCCAATTATTAGCCTATTGTAGATTTAAATTTCCATCATTTTATATTTCATGGGAGGAACACGAAAGGGAACGTCAGAAAAGACTAAAGCTTTATGAAGAAAAGGAAAAAAAGCAAGCCAAAGAAATAAAATAAGTTTTGCTTTCTGAAAATTCGAACGGAATATATAAACAATTAAGGATTGTATAAAAATCGATGCTATTAAAAATTAAAGTATCTTCAACATAATCTGTATGAGTTAATAAATACCGGTAAGTAAAGGTGAACTATATTACTATCAAAATGGGAATGTAATGAACCTAAAAATGCCTAGAGAAATCAACGGGGTGTCAGTATGAAGTTAAAGAAGAAAGCTAGGATGATGATAGTTCTGTTAATAGTATCAAGTTTATTAAGTGGATGTGGTTTTGGGGAGACGAAGATAGAATATGAGCCATTTGTCAAAGCTTTGGATGAAGGTGACATGAAAACGGTTATGTCTGCGAGTGATGATGGATATGCGTATGTGGAACAAAGAGGTATATATAGTACATATGAGCAAAAGGAAGATGGAGAGCATAGAAAAACAATCTATCAAACTTCGGAAGGGATATATAATACGAAAGATAAAAGTTTATATGGAAATACAACACAAGAGGTTACTTCAGCAGTAGACAGCAAAGATAATAAAGAAGAAGTTGTTTATCGTACCAATATTATGTATAAAAATGGACAGGTACAAAGTCCGGAATCGAATCTGGATGTTTCATATGTGAACTTAATTGTAGATCGTTTAAAAGGGATAGGGAAACTAAAGATGAAGCCCGGGGATGATATAAAAAAGTTTGATCAGCCTAGTACTGTTGGATACAAATTAACTGAATTAGAGTTTCAGAGTATCATTAATGATAAGTTAAAAATACAATATGATGAATATGATGGTGGATCAATCGCATTGCATATTGAGTTTACAAAGGGCTCAGAGCAGATATTGGAGGTAAGTATTGTAATAAATTATAAGAAGCGAAATGATGAAGGTAAGTTAGTAGAATATATATCACAAATACACACATCTTTTGATAGTCACCAAGGTAATAACCAAGATGCGAAACAGGAATATATTGATTTTAAAGCAAAGTATAATGAGACGCAGTAATATTTAGAAGGGCATTTGTACGGAAAGATAATAGCGACATAAGTGTGATAAATGTTTCATAAATATTTCTATTTGTAGTGGAAAGAAATTGAGTATAAATATGTAGCCCCAGTTGCTGGAGTAGATGCAACTGGGGCGTTTATCTGTCTAAATTTAGCTTGAATACATGACATGTTTTAGTTAGGGGCACGGCTTTACAAGTAGTTTCTTCATAATAACGGTGTGGGTTTTTTGTGTAATCAACTTTTATTGCTAAGTTACAACTATTTTCGTTTATAGAGTATCTCTTATTATCGATACATCGTCCACATTCCAATGTCTTTAAATCCTAGTCGTTTATAAATTCGTCCAGCAGCTGGATTGTTATAAAATAAACAAAGTGTTCGGCCTTCTTTCGTAAAGTCTTGGATCATTTTTTGTAATATGAGTGAAGCGTAACCATTTCCGCGATAATTCGGGTGTGTACATACACCAACTACCATAGCAGATAATGAATTTTCAGCGGAAGTAGAGGCGGATGCGAAGCCTGATGAGATTTTATCTATGAGTGACCACTCTTTTAGTTATTCGTTTAGGAAAATTATAGAGGTTACAGACTTGTGAGTCAATAACTATTCAGTTTGAACTTGTGAGGTAGTCCAGAAAGTTAGACTAATAGATTTACCTAGCTTGTTTGTGAATAACCAACAATAAAGCCCTTGAGTTAGGGTTCTCGAATTTAATGCTAATCAGTGATCTAGGTAGGTTCGGGGAGTGTTTTTGCAAATCATGAAGGTATGGAAAATATAGTTTATTGAGGTTGTTTATGTTATAGTGTTATAGGTAGATTTATTGATGTAAGGGGGTGTAACTATGACAGTGATATATGAAATGGATCGCAAATCAATTATTCAAGAAAAAAAGGATAGGTTAAAGTGGCAAATGAACAAAAGAAAGCGAACGGGTAGATTGGCTATGTTCGTTGCTTTTGTTTGTATTGTAGTTATTCCGGTAGCTTTATATATGTTCCCAGAAAATATTTTTCCATATGGGTCCCGTTCTTTTATCCCATTATATTCTTTTATTAGTGTTATTTATGGAATGGTATTTTTAGCATTTCCTATTCTAAGACCATCAACTGATTACATGACTGAATTACTAGAGTTAGAAAATGAATTAGATTTATTAGCTATCTCTGATTCTTCATTAGAGGAAAGATCCGAAAAACTCTTTAAACATCATCATCTTGAATTAAAAAGATATTATGATGAGAATCTTAAGCAAAGTTCATGGATATTTTTAGTTGGTATAGCATGTATAGTTATTGGATTTGCAATAATTGGGATAACTTTGTACTTCTTAATTGCTAATCTCTCTAATGAGCTAGAAAATAAAATAATTGTAGCTTCAGTAGGAGCTGTAGGAGCAATACTATCTAACTTTATTGCTGTAATTTACTTAAAAATGCATTCTGAGGCAGTAAAAGCCTTAACGGAGTTTCATAATCGATTTGTAAACACTCATCATTTCTACTTTAGTAACTTCTTACTATCTAAGATTCAGAATGAGGATAAGAGAGAAGACGCACTTGTTGATCTGGCTTTGAAGATTAATGGTATTTCTCCAAAGGCTCCGGCTCAGGGGGAAGAAAATAAATAGGTATTAACTAAACACTGTTTGAATCTAAGCAGTGTTTTTTCTATGGAGTTAATGCCTTGGTAAATGATAAAAACTCTTTAGTTAAGCTACCAAATCTACTTTTAACTTCATCGTAATTAATAATGAGACCGAGGCTAGAGAGATGAATGATATAAACATTGGTTTACTTTAGTTTTAAATTAAATGAGTTTATTTATTCAAAATAAGTAAAATTTGGTATAATATTCGAAAATGCTATTTAAAATTATATCAAAGAAATTGGGTGTGGAATTTGGATTTAGAGTATAAAGGTCAAGCTGTTTTTCATGCAATGGAATTTGAAGGCGTTTATGATTATTACGATGAACTATATAAAGTAAAAAATAACCCAATCATTTGGAGGTACATGGATATCTCTAAATTTAAATCCTTATTAAATCAACATGCTCTCTTTTTCGCTAAACCTAGTGCTTTTGTAGATCCGTTAGAGGGAAGTTATTCAATGTGGGATATAGAGGGATATCGAACTAACGGTGATCCTATTTTACCTAGGGAGTATATGAAAAAGATTCAAGATTTTGCTGGCATCTCATGTTGGCATATGAATGATCAGGAATCTGCTGGAATGTGGGATTTATATTTGAATTCTCAAGATGGTGTTGCTATAAAAACAAAATATGGGAATTTGGTTAATAGTGTAGGGGACTTAAGGTATAGATTGTTCGCTGGTAAAGTACAATATATAGATTTTAACAAGGATATGACAAGTAGAAATATCTATGATACTTTATTCTTTAAAAGGAAGTCATTCAGTCATGAGAATGAATTAAGATTCATGATTGTAGCAAGTAGATATGATGAAAACTGGCTTCATTGTGTTTTTGATGAGAAATATATTCCATATTATAAAAGAAGAAGGAAAATGGAAAGGTTAGAGGAAGAATCTTATAAGTTTTCTCACTCTAATGGAAATCTTATATCTTGTGATTTAGAACTATTAATTGATGAAATATATGTTTCCCCAAAAAGTTCTCCTGAATTTTTTGAACAGGTAAAACAATTAGTTGAAGAACATGGGTTATCTCATAAGCGGATTATACAATCTGATTTATATACTGATTACATATATTGATTTTATTAAAGATTATAAAACAATTAACTGACACTGCTAAAATCCAAGCAGTGTTTTTCTATAGAGTTTGTACCTCGTTGATTAAGAATCCCTGCTATTAATCTGGTAGGGAGGAACTATATATACGGCGTGGTAGAGCAACATAATTATAGGTATATAAGAGATAGAAACGGAGAGTGGATTATCTTTCTGGGTAAAACCTCCCCCTCGATGCGGTACCTGTTGGGATATCCAATTTAGGAACTATAAGGTCATATGAACCTGAAAGTAATCACCCTTGAGTCAGCCTACTAGTACCCCTCCAGAGTATGCCTCCTCACCACTACCCAAAGAGTACAACTACAAAGGTGGAACCCATAGGGAAGTGCATAACCCACAGAGATAGCAACCCTACAGTTATACTGGTTAGCGCCACCTCATGGTGAATAGGACTGAGTAGATATACATTAGGTGAATATCTGTAGAGACCGCTACCTCATACAGTAATTTATTCAAAGGACTAGTGAAAGTACGATCAGTGTAGATGTACCAAGGAGGCAGATACCCTAGAGTATATCTACAGAGCTGTACCTGTAGTTTACATAATCAGCCTTATGGGTAGTAACTATCTGGGTTACAACTATATGAAAGTGAGGTAGCTGAACTCTACAGAGTGAACTCATGAGCCTGCCTCTGTGCATACCTACAGAGAGGTGATGCTAACAGACTACTTTATATAGGTGCGCCTCTGTATGAGCCTCCTAGACGCCTTGAACGGTACGCTGTACAGTGTGTACTGTTGAGGTGGATATGCGTCCTACCTGCAGAGTGCACCTTGTGTAGCCTTGCTGCTGTGTGTACCACTATTAGCTATGCGTATACCTATGAGTAAACCTGCTGTGTGTATGGCCTGTGTGTTAGGTCTAGCGAGGCAGGCATAGAGTGTATACTGTTTAGTCCTCGTCCTCATATAGACCTTTGATTAATGAATGAAAGTACGAGGGCTAATGGAGGTAGCTAATTAGGCTGAGCTCTTAGCCTTGCTGAACGTATAGTAACGGTAGCCGAACTCTTAAGGTAGATCCACCTAGCTTACTTCACCACTACAACTTACAGTGGTACTCATACAGACATACTTGTTAAACGCTCCAGATTGCCCTGTATGAGACGGAAGCTATATGAGTGGAGCTATTTAACTCGCTAGTATACACCATCAGGTAGACTCCTGTGAGCTGGGTACATATAGTGATAGACTGTTAGCCCTGCCTCCTCAGTGTAGCTACAGAGGGCGAACCTCAATAGATGCCAACTCCTATTGTTCTTGAATCAACCAATGAAAGTAAGGCACTATCCTATACAGTCCACTGTCACGAAAGTACACCACCATGAAAGTACGCTCACGCACTGACCGCCTCACTGGACACACCCTCCGAAAGTACACACCCCGAAAGTAAGGCACCTCCGAAAGTGAAAGAGGATATATGCCTACAGAGAGGTTCCTATGAGCTGGGTACATATAGCACTACCTGTTAGTCCTGCCTACTCAGTGTATAACCTACAGTGCCGCTACCTCACCAGTGTAAGCCTATGTGTATGGCCTCAGTGCTATGCCTACTAGGCTACACATGAGACAGCATACATTGTTTTGTAGTGTGACTAAGAGGGAGGCTTGTGTGGGTTTGTATGACTAGTACCTTGCCTGCTCAGTATAAGCCTGCTAGGTGTGTCTAATGGTGTGTGCCTACAGTGTGTGGACTAAGGAGCAGTACAATGAGACAGCCAGCTCAGTAGCCACCGTCTCATCAGCCACCACCTACCAAGGGTACCCCATCTTTTAGGAAGCGCGGGGGTGTACGTACGTACGCACCTAAACTTATGTAGGAGAAATCATATAGGAAAATCGCCCCCTGAGACAGCACCTCCCCAGACCTGCCATCCACGAGTACGCCTACAGAGTTTCCGCCTCCCCAGAAAAATAAAATTTAGAGTCGGGACATCGAGGCTACCTCACCAGTATTACCTAGGTATGACCTATATTCAGAATATACGAATACTATTGTTTGTCACCTAGAGACGGCTTACAATGATAACTATAGAGGAGGGATAAATATGTTCACAAACATTGAGTCACCACTCGGAAGTATTCGTACCTACGAGGTTGACGGTCTCAAGTGGTTCGTTGCTAAAGATATTCTAATGGATGCTATTGGATATAGAAACATGACAGACCTATTCACTAAGGTAGACAAGGAAGAGAAGAATAAAATTCCGTCATCTGGCGGGTACAAACTTACAGTGTTAACCTCGGAAGGATTAAGGCAATTCTTTGATAGGACGATCTCTAGTAAAGAGCAATTCAATACTATGAAGGAGTGGGCTATTGAGCAAGGATATATTCCAAAAGAAGTGAACAGGTCAGTTGTTACAAATATGCCATCTCTAGGTGATACATTTGATAACTCTGAGTTTGAAAGTAAACGAGATAGACCTCAAACCTTAGAAGGAAATTTCTATAGCTCAATTACCAAGTCATATGTAAATGGACTAGTATTGTGTGGGTTATCGTTTAATTTACTACTGATAAAGCTACCAGTTATTAGCTCTAAATAAAAAGTTAGGTTTAGCTCCATTATAACTACTGGTCGTGGTGTCTCCTCAGTTTTACTAAAAGTCATACTCAACATTCGCTTCCGGTAGTTATCCTTCTACAGTTTTCCGCCTCAGTAGATCCAACTCTAAAAGGTTAAAAACATAAAGACCTTCTGAGCAGACGCCTATGAGAACGTAGTAATAATAAAGGAGTAGACCTCCTTAGCCTAACTCCTTATGTGTAAATCCCTATAAGGCAATTATTCTTTATCGTGTTTGTTCCACAAATCCAACTTGCTATATTCAAATCGCAGCATAGCAAAATCTATATTTCCTTCCCCTTTGTAAATTATAGTTTCTATGTAGTCCTCCTCTTTGTAGAGTTCACCTACACCGCCAATCAACTGAGCTACTTCCTCACGAGTCATATCATCTTCAAGTGCTTCAAACTCTCCCTCGTTTATGTACCCCTGAGATGGCTTGTAGTCCTCAAATGGTACCTTCGTCGCAACTTCTTCTTCCTGTGAGCAGGCAGCTAATAAGCTGATACTTATAAATAATGCTCCTAATCCAAAGTGTTTAACCATATAACATCCCCCTTGGTTTATTATATTCGTTCTCATAGTTGTCCTATCAATATCACTTATTAGACGTACTCTATAAGTCCCTTACAAGACCAGCTTTAACAGTGAAAATCAACGATCTCCCTTTAAAATAATCCCAAAAGATTACTTATACATCGTTCTCTATTAGTTTTCCATCTCATTAGAGCGCTATTGCTATTAAACTAATGAGTTTAGATCTGATAGTTAACTAATCAGAGTAACTCCTTGAGAAAAAATAAAGGACTACTGAGGAAGCCTAAAGAGAAGTGCTAACTGGTAAATCAATAATTATAACTCTTTAGTTACTCTAATTAGTTATCCTTCTCTAGGTTTTAGGTATTTAAATATTTAAAAACAAAAGGACTATAGTGAGGTAGCCAATTAGTTAAATCTCTAGAGTAAGTCTTTAACGTTTCTTCTTCTCGTTACCGAGATAGACAAGCCTTTAAAGTTATTCTCTAGAGTACCTATCTCATTAGGTCTTTTTATTTTTTTTAATGAGTTGGGACTAATTGTGTATTACTCCTATAGTACTCTCGATAGGTATTCTTCAGAGGTTTTGTATTTATGTTTTGAGAAGTTAAGGACTAGTAGAGACAGCTGATTAAGTGTATACCATGGAGTCAGCTTATAAAGTTTGCCTCCAGAGAATAATAACTATTCGAATAGCAATATGAGGTGGAAGCCCCCTATAAGATATAAGAGGATGTTTAACCCTGGAACAAGGTTAGTCCTTAGAGCCGCAAGGAATTGTGTCGAAATGACATGTTCACTTTTATGTGCAAAAAGGGACTAACATGTTCACTTTCATGTGCATACTTTTTTGGAGATTACTTTTGTGAGATAGCAAACTGTATGTATTTAACCTGCAAGGGTGTCCTCTAGTGCTGGCGATCTCTACAGGTATATCTTGTGTCTTATTTTGAAACGTAATTCAATAGTAGGAGTTAACTAAGGGAGAGTAGTACAAACCCCCTACTTGATATATGAGATTGAAATAAAGGATGAGGGGTGTAAATCTACTATATCTATAGGGAAACAAAAGAGGTATACGGTACAGCTACTATATAGTGTAGGCGATAAAAGAGAATGTCCCGCTCCAGCTACTATATATGAGACGGTAAAATAGCACAGGTTAAGTACTACATATATAAGGAAACAAAAGAGGTAGTTGCACATTTATTACTATATATATATGAAGGAAATAAAAGAGAGTAGCAATTTGTATTTACTATGTTTATAGAGGAAAAGTAAGTGGGTCATGCCTACTCTACTATATTAGTAGAAGTGAAAAGGACTACCTTGTACCTACTTTATATATGAGAGGGAAAACAATAGCAACTTTTATCTACTATATCTATAGATCCCCTAAGAGAAGTAAAAAAAGCACAGGCTAAGTATTATAGTATGAGGGCATAAAAGAGGGGAGATCTATACAAGTTAACCTTTTGAGATGAGATATTGGTAACGGTATTACTACTATATATGAAGCAATTAAAAGAGTTATTGCTCTGAAGTCATTTCTTCCCCTTTGAAGTGGCTTGCGAAGAACAACTCTTTACTGTACACCTAAAGCGTTGCTCGTTATTCATTAACAACTCTCCGGTTGTATATAGCTAGTTCGGCTTGTCACCGAGCTGGCTCCCTTTTTACTCAAAGGGTATCTGGAGGAATATTATAACCAAGACAACTACAAAGAATCACCACATATAAAATAACCTATGAGGAGGAAAAGAAATGAAACACTATGTTGACTTAGAAGGTTTACTACAGAAGAACCGAATCACATTAGCCGACTTATCCAGACGGACAGGTATTGAAAGACCTAACCTGACTCGTATCAAGAGAAATCAGACAGCTACTTTAGGTAGTATCAGCCGAATCGCTCAAGCGTTAAACATTAAAGATATTAACGAAATAATAAAAGCTCGATAGTACCAAGGGGAGCTAGACAGACAAAGCCAAGGAGAGGATGACCAATGAAGAGGAAAATTGAAGCAATGCAATTCAAACAGGTGTACCGTTTACTCGAGTTAGCTTACGAGTCAAAACTAAGAGATTTAAAACTGGAAATTCACTTGAAGTCAATCACTAAGGAGGTAGCTAGATGAAGAGATATCTAGAGTACACTATCCGAATGAAGTTTACAGGAACTAGTACGATACTCAAGAGATATCAGCTATCTCAGGTAGGAGAGGGAAAGTTGGACAAACATGCAGCGCTAGTTAGCAAGGTCTACAGTGGCGTATACAACACAGACTCGACACAGCTTGTTAGCATTACCTGTACAGAGCTAACTGAGGAACAATACAACGAACGCAAAAGCAAACTGGAGGAGGAAGAATAATGGATACATTGGGACAAGCTAAAGAGGAATTATTAGAAGCAGGTTACGATCTAATCAGCCCAGCTCAAAAGGAAGCTAGAAAGAAGTACAAGCCAATTGCACGAGATGGGAGGCATTTTGCTATGCAGAATATTGAGGGTTACGAACTACTGAGAAGCCAACTAACACAAGGTCAAAAAGGTGTACTACTACTACTTACAACTGCGATGGAAATCAACGAGGGAGGAAAGTTATTCAAGGGAAAGAATGAACGCCTAACTGTTGAGGATGTATCTGTCATGATCGGTAAGAAGAGGGTTCAAACTTTTAAGATCCTAACTGAGTTAGAAAACATAGGGGCTATCACAAAGGAACAAGTAGGGAAGAACGTATTTGTTAACATCTCGGAAGGTTTTTACCGTTGTGGTTACATGGAGAAGAATACTCCAGTAGTTAAAATCTTCAAAAAGCGCCTACAAGAAGTTGCTAGCAAGCTATCACACAACGAGTTAGGATTCTTATCGGATGTACTTTCTCATATGCACTGGGAGACGCACATCCTTTGTAGCAATCCTACAGAGAAGGACGCTAGTAAACTAGAAGTCTGGAAGGGGAAAGACATTGTAGAGGTGCTGGGCTACTCAAGGAACTTTGTGAGCACAACTCTAAAGAAGTTCAGACAAAATGAAATCACTATGGAGATCGGAACGGTTTTAGATGTAATTGTGCTAGATCCAGACCTGGTAAGTAAACAAGCTAAGAAGGTGACTCTGGAAGACATCAAAAGAGTAGCTAAACAAGTTCACCTTTCTTCTTCTAATTATAGAAAGATTAACTAATCAGATTTATCCTCCATAAGAATACCGCAAGAACACTAAAAGACAACCTCTAAAATAATATCCTCAATAGTCCACCTCAAGGACTAAAGGTAAAAAAACAAAAAGGGAGCTGGAGAAAATGACAAATAACTTACAGGTATTCGACAATGGATTAGGTGAACTAAGAGTTACCGAGAAGGATAACCAAGTGTGGTTCGTAGCTAAGGATGTATGTGACGTATTAGAAATACAAAACACATCAGATGCACTAAAAAGACTAGATGAGGACGAACGGGCTAGTTTCAATCTAGGTCGTCAAGGTAACGCTAATGTAATCAACGAGAGCGGACTCTATAGCTTAATCTTAGCTAGCCGTAAACCTCAAGCGAAAGCCTTCAAAAAGTGGATTACATCAGAGGTACTACCGAGTATCCGTAGAGACGGTGGCTACATGGTTACGCACGAGGAAGAGTCAGAAGAGGATCTAATGGCTAGAGCGCTTATCTTAGCTCAGAAGACACTACAGAGGAAGACTGAGAAGTTGAAGCAAGTAGAGCGACAACTAATCGAACAGGCTCCTGCTATCGAGTACCACGACAAAGTGTTGTCTATTGAGGGCTACGCTACAGTGACAGATACAGCTAAGGCACTCGGTATCAGATCCGCTCAGATGCTCAACAAGATGTTACTACAGAAGAAGATAGTCTTCATGAGCAAGAAAGGTGACTACTTGCACACTGCCCAGTACAACTACATGAGGGAACAAGGAATGATTAACTACAAGGCACTCGAAAAGAAACGACTACAATTGCTTATCAGCGAGACAGGAAAGAAAGAGATAGCTAAACTACTAGGTATCATCGAGCAGTAACCCCTACCCAATTGCTTCACTAGGCTCACCCACCCCTTAGCTGACTCAATACAAACTAAACCCAAACCTAAACCAAAAGGAGAAGATGACAAATGATGAACACTTTTAAAAACTTATTAGCAGGTAACGCGAAGGTAAAGACAGAGGAGCAAGCAAACAAAGAGGTTGAAAAGTTACAAGTTCAAGAGAATGACCTACAAGGAAAACTCCAAGAAGCACAAGTAGGACATTCCAAAGTATCAGCCGCACTAGACATTATTTCAGCCAGCCTAATCATTGATGAGACAGACAAGGTAGCTTTAGCTAACAAGAAGAAAGGTGAGGCTAAGCTAGAAGTGTTAACTAGGGAGATCGAATCTACACAGTCTAAACTTGCAGAGGTTAGCTCGAAGAAGCAAGAAGCGATTAAGGAATTGTATCGCTCTCGTGGAGAGAAATCTCGCAAGTATAATGTAGAGCAAAGACGCAACATGGTAGTAGCTAATCGATTCAACATGGCATTCCAATTAGAGGATGCTCTACGATTGGCTGCTGTTTATGATGCGAAAGGATATGACTTAGGGGTTGAGTATGGAGTAGGCGCTACAGACAGCTTAGATCCTCGTAGTGAAGATTGGAATTTCATTGCTGATATGAATAAAGAGGATGCGGCTGAGGCAGATAAACAAGCTGAAGCTATTTCTCGAGAGCTAGAAGAAGCTATCTTATCGGTCTTCAAGAAACATAACATTGAGTTAACCGAACAGACGTTAATTAACTTATCTCGCATCTAAGTGAGGTAGGTTTCTATATAAGTAAAACTTAGAGTTGGATGCTGAGTTAGTAATCGCAGAAGCCGTTAACACAGGTGGAGGTTGCTAACTCGGTAGATCGGCTCCACTAGAAAGCTACACAACAGATGAACAGTCACTACTCAGAAGGTGGCTTTCTCATACAGATTAAACAGACGAGGAGGAAACAATATGAACGCACAACAGAAGGTTGCACAAATGAAATTAGAGAGACGATTCAAAGAGTTTAACGAAAAGATTGACCGAATGAACAAACAACTTGAGGAAGACAAGAAAGTATTTGCTGAACAGAAGAAAGCTAACGAACAGGCTAAGTTCCAAAAGGAATACGATGAATACCTAATCAGCATTGGCAAGAAAGAAAAGCCTATCGAGATGAGCAAGGAAGACCGAGCTTATTACGATAAGTATATGGCTAGCCTAGGTCTAGGCCAGAGGAAGAAATAATATGGCTAAAAAGAAATTAAGGAAGGATCTCCAAAAGTACATAGACAACATTAAATCAGGTCTAGCTAACGGAGATCTTAAAAAGGATTCTGAGGAGATGGCATTCGTTAAGGTGCTTCTCAAGAATGAGTCGTCTATATGCGGAGCTATTAAGGGTAGCGGAGAAGTGTGTACTCGTATTCCTTCTAATGAGAAGAATCTGCGTTGCTGTTTCCATGGAGGTAAAAGCACAGGAGCAACTACAGAGGAGGGAAAAAACAAAATGAAAGAAAACTTAGCTAAAGGGAGACAGCCTATACATGGGTTGTATCAGAAAGACTTCTTAGCAACATTAACCGAGGAGGAAAAGGACTGGTATAGCGACACTATGGAGTGGTACAAGAATAACTACGACGACTTAGATCCATTAGACATTGCTAAGCTTGACCTAGCTCTCATGAATACAATTAAGAGTTGGCGCAAGAATGGCAAGTCTATGAAGTATGCAGTTAACGAGAAAGTCTCAATGGTTGACTTTGAGAATAGAGCTATCAAGTTACTTGATGACTTAGGTATGTCTCGTAAGTTTAAGAAGTCTCGTGAGAACTCATCTAACTCTACGAACGTAAATGTATTCAATAGCTTGTTTGATGGGATGGAAAAATAAGAACTAGTGAGGACGGATCTCTCTAGCCTACTTTGCAGGTGGGCTTATTTGTCGTTCTCATAAACATAAGGATGTGATTATCATAGCGAGTGTAATTGATATTATAATTCAAGCTCAAGATAGAGCGAGTAGTCAGTTTAGACAAACCTCTTCGGAAGCGAAGAAGATGGCAGCCATCATAGGCGGTATCACGATAGCAGCAAGCGCAATGACTCCAGCTCTACTAGGCGGACTAGGAGCAATCGCTTCCTTGTTTGGTACTGCCGGTATAGCTGCAGCTGGGTTTGGTGCTCTAGCGTTTACTACGATAAGTAAAACTGTAGAGACAGCAAACCAATTAGAGGAAGCCCAACTCAAGGCTAACGCAGCCCTGATAGCAGGTGACACCAAAGGTTATGCCAAACAGATGGCTCTGGTGCAAGCCATCATGGAGAGTCTCACGGAGGAAGAGAAGAGAGCTGTAATAGCCATTAACCAACTAAGTGATGCTTGGCGAGAGATGGAAAACAAAATGGCTCCGACTACATTAGACCTCGTAGCTAACTCTACAGACTTCCTCCGGTTGACAATGACTAAACTGTTCCCTTCTTTCCAAGGAGTCGGACAATCATTCTCCAACATGATAGGCAAAATGAACGAAGGTATCACTCAAGGTAAAGCTGATAAGTTCTTCGAGCATATGAATACCTTCGCAGTTCCGATGTTCGAAATGGTAATGAAGTCTGCCGGTAATATCCTCAAGGGGTTCAGTGACATCATGATAGCATTCACTCCACTAGGTATGGACTTAGGGAACGGCATGGTAGATCTGACTCAGAAGTTCGCTAACTGGGCAGCAGGATTACAATCGAATACAGCCTTCCAAGACTTCGTTAACTTTGTTAAGACGAGTACGCCAGTCATTATGCAATTCATAGGCAACTTAGTGTTGACTCTGTGGGATATCATCCAAGCGTTAGCGCCAGTATCTATCCAGGTTATCCAGCTCGCTAATGACTTCATGACATGGGCTAGGGAGTCAGGTGCTCTTGATACTGCTTTAGGTCTAGTGAGCAATGCTATCCAGTTCGTAGTAGATAATGCTAATTGGTTAATCCCTCTAGTAGCTGCTCTCTGGGCAGGGTTTAAAACATTCAGCATTCTTATTAGTGTAGCTACATGGATTGATGATACAGGAAAGGCTATCAATAAGGTAATTGAGATAGGTAAATTGTTTGGTTCGTGGATACTTGACGCTATCAAGTTGCTAGGTCGGTTGAGTATGACGCTGTTAGCTTCTCCTTGGTTCTGGGTAGTAGCAGCCATTGCAGCAGTAATCGCTATTGGCGTTCTCTTATATCAAAACTGGGATGAGATTAAGAAATATGCTCAGGAGCTTTGGGACAAGGTTAAGGATGCTTGGAACGGAATGACTAAGGCTATTGGTGATGCTCACGATCAGATGATTGCGGCTGTTAAACAATGGTGGAATGAGACTAAGCAGAAATGGAATGACACTGTAGATAACGCTAAACAGAAAGCTCAAGAGATGAAAGATAAAGTAGTCGCTAAATACGAGGAGCTTAAACAGGCGGCAGTCGACAAGATACAAGGTATCCTCCAAGACAACGCTAACAAGTGGAACAGTATTGTTAATGATGCTAAGCAGAAAGTAACTAACTTGAAGAACGGTGTTGTCGAGAAATACGAAGAACTAAAGAGTAAGACAGTAGATAAATTACAAGGAATGCTGAATGACACTAAGCAGAAGTTTAACGATATGGTTCAAGCTGCTAAAGACAAGGTAAGTAACTTTGGAGAAGCTGGCTCAGATATGCTAAGAGCATTAAAGAACTCTGTGAGAGATGGATTCAACGATGCTGTTAGCGCCACAGGAGACGGAATTAGAAAGATGGTAAACAAGTTCACTGGATACTTCAGAGACTTCTACAACTCAGGGAAAGGGTTACTTAGTGAGTTCGTAAATGGTATCACATCAGGTTTCTGGGATGCTGCTAATGCTGTCTCTAGAGGTATGAAAAACATTCGTGCTTACTTACCGTTCTCACCAGCAAAGAAAGGGCCACTTAGTGACCTAGACAAGTCAGGTGAAGCATTCTTCCCTACTTGGTACGAAGCTGCATTAACACAAGTGAGATCGATGGAACGTGCTGTAGGAGGTGCCTTCAAAGGAGTTGCTAACGAGGCTAATGTAGCTCTAGCAGGCACAGGTTTGGAGGCATTCACCGGAGGGAAGACGGCTATCACAGTTACCCACAAGCACGAGCATAATGTTAATGGCACTGTAGGTGTAGACGGAGATGCTTTAAGAAGCACTGTGGAGCAGAGAGTCGCAAGAACAGCTTATGAGCAAGGCTTAAGTGGAATGGACTACGCAGGTTTACAACAATCAATTAGAAAATACTAGGGAGACTTCGGTCTCCTTGGTTATTAAAAGGAGAGATGGACAATGAATTACTTTTGTATAGACATAGCTTACAAGCAAAACAATGAGAGATTCCTAGATAGCCGTATGTTCCAAACTGAGGACGATATCAATGAGATGATGGAAGCCTACTCAGTGGCAACCAAACGAGCATACGAGAAAGCATTCGTTATTACTCAGTGCGATCTCATTAGTGTTACTCCTAGAGAAGTAAGCGAGATTGAATACAAAAGACACGCACTCTCCAGAGAAGGCAAGCGAGACCTTAACCTACAGAAAAGGGGTGTTAGACGATGAATTACTACCAAGTGAATGTTAACTTTATTGAGAACGGCGAACATATGGAAACTCAACAGTGTGTGGCTATGAAGGGTAACCCAGTATTAGCTGCAGTCCAACTGAGAGGAAACACAGAGAGGTTAGTGAGGGAGTCTATCGAGCCACTAGGAGGAACACTCAACAGCGTTCGTACTCGTAAGGTATCAAGAAAGTATTTTGAATCCAACAAAGAACTAGTAATCCTAGAGGGAGGTCATTAATATGGCTACAGTGGTTGAAGTCAAGTTGACTAAGTGGGGCAAGCAAGCTCTACTTGGTGAGATATCTGGCTAGAGAGTAGTACTTGGTTGCTTGGGTAACTTCTATGCTGTACTCGTTGTAGTGCTGTAGCTGCAGAGGTGGCGGTGGCGCTCTCATAGGTCGCCTAAAGGGTTACAAACAGACAAAAAGGAAGGTAAAACTAATGAATGTACCACAGAAAAAGTCAAGACTAAGTAAATTAGACCTAGAGAATCGATCTCACAGGTGGAGATTGTATTTGTTTATAGCTCTAACGTATATAGTTTTAGCTGGCTCTATATGGTTTGGCTTGCAGAGTTTAGCATTATTACTCCCCATACTATTTATGATAGGGATACTAACGAGATAGCCGTTTTAGGTTGTCTCATTTTTTATGTCCATTGTGTATTCTCGGGTGGAAGATCTCGTAAATTTGTGAGAATCTTAAGTGATGGAGAGATGGCTGAGGTGTTAGATCTTGGAGGAGATTCGTTGAGAGTTCGTCCTTTGAGAGACGACTATCTCGCTATTGAAATTGAATTGAAGGGGATGGATAAGGGGTTTGTGTTAGATAAACATCAAGCCCAAGGGTTATCTAATTGGTTTCAACGAGTGTACAAACTATAATTTCAATTACCGTAATGGTATATGTGAGGAAGAAAACAAAAGAGCCGACTCAATGAGAGTCAGCTCGAAGGGGAGTGTCCTAGAGTTTTAGTTTATTCCCCTTAGTTATTATCTACTCGATCCCACACTCTTAGTTTACCCTTTTCGAATACCATGACTGCAAAGTCAATCTCACCAGTTTCCTCACCGTCACCATCATAAGTTACGTCGGTGTAGCCATTAGAGTTGGTGCGCTTTCCGTTACCGCCCACGAGATCTGCAACCTCTGAGAGCGTCATCCCTTCCTCTAGAGAGTTATACTCATCTTCGGAGATTGTTGAACTGTTGCAGGCGCTCAGCAGGATAATACTGGACAGGAAAACAACCATTCGTTTTTTCATTGGTATTCCTCCTCAGTTAATTCGTTTAAATTAAAACTAAGAGTTTTAGAGATTTTGCCAGCTCGTAAGATAACTACATACGTAAGGTCTAGTTGGAATGTATCTACTTTGCAAACTTTATTAGTGATACGAGATAGTGAGTCTTGGAAGTTGGACACTAAAGTATCGATCTCCTCCATAGCAATATCTAAATTAGTTGGTTGAATAGTATTTGTTGTCATAAAAAATCTCTCCCTTTAGTTTTTATTTGTTTACACGAGATAGGTAATACTTACAGGTGTACAATCATGAGTGAAACGATGTAACCGGCTGCGTAAAGAAAGCTTATACTGCCGCCAGCTACCAAGGTTGATGTAACCCACTCTTTAGGTTTCAACTTATTCGCCTCCTGTGAGGTCGAACCTTTACAGCTATTCCTGCTCGTGATACTATAGGGAGGAAAGAGCCTTGTAGGTTCGACTGAATTGCGTAGCCTTGTTCGGTATACTCGCCAAAGTATAACTACCGAGTGGGGCTATTTTGTTTTGTGTAGTTCTAGGTTAGTCGGTTAACTTCTTACCAGCATACATTCGAGTTAACATTTTATCGATCTTATTAGCTTTATCTACTGTGTTAATCTTGTTGAGTTGATTAAAAGCTGTATAAAACCTCTTAGCGTCCTCGATGGATTCCAGCTCATAAAAGTCTTTGACTTTACCGTAAAACTTTTGTTGCTTACTTTCCAATTTCCTTGCTCACCTCATTCCCTGAGTGGCTTAATTACATATTAATTAAAAGTTCTAGAACCGTCAATACTTTTTTCTGAAAGTTTTTTTAAATCCATTTCTTTGACTCACAATTTATCCTTACAACCAATTATATTAGCTACCTATTTTGGGTTACCAAAGTAAGCTTGAATAAGTGTAAAGTTATTTAGAGTGCGTACGAGCTTATTACACGTTACATAACTTGTTTAGGTGCAAACGTAATAAGTTGGATAATAAAAGCTCATACAAAGGAAAATGGAGCTTCGTTTTATGAGGTGGCTCGAAAATGGAGATGTTATTTTACATCATATGGCATTCAATCGAGCATATACCTAATCAGTTGCCAGACCATTAGGCACAACCCACCGAGGACTATCCCTAAATTTGATAATCGTACAAGAACCAGATGTAATGCCACCCTAGTAATCAATCGGGCATAGCTAAATAGAGATACCTCCTATGTTAAAGAGCTATAGGACAACGACTAGATAGGAGGGATTATTACCTACAGTAATGCTACTGAAGGAAGTTGAAAAGTTTACACTTAAGAGATCGTTGGGCAGTAGATAACTTCTGAGCCAGAACTCCATAGAAATAACCATTGAAATCACGTACACGTTTAGCTTTGCTAGCAAGAATGCTAGCTCGTAACCCTGAGATAGCTACCTCTACAGTATTAACTAAATCGGGTGCATACTTCCGAGCAGCTAATTGAACACGACTCCATAGCTTGTACACCTCAGTTGCATCAAAGTAGGAGATAGCCAAGCTAGCGAACTCGGTAGGAACATCAGCGGAAATTAAGTCATCTATACCTAGATCGTCTACGTATGTATTATCTTTAGAGCTTTTAGTTTTGTAAGTAATTGTATCTGTATGAGAAGGATGCTTCTCAATGTACTCAGGAGTAGGCTCTGCAGCTTCCTTGCGAGGTGACTTAGCAAGGTGACTCTCATAGGGATTGATCACTGTTATTGAAGCGCTATAGCCACCCTTAACAGGCTTGAATTGGTTGATGCGAGTAATGATTCCTAAATCAGATAAACCCTTGAGAGCACGCTGTATAGTGCGCTTAGAGTAACCTGTGAGATCAGCTAAAGAGTCAACTTTGAGGTAGCTAACTCCTATGAATTTGCATGAGTAACAAGCAAGTTTCCATAACACTGTGTACTCTGATTCTTTAAGTTTGTACGCTGACAGGTATTCACTAATAGAATTATCCATCTCAGTAATCGAATTAAAAGATTGATATTTTCGTAGTTCCTTCATAGTAAATAATCTCCTTAATAGGAGCTACTTGCAGAGTGTACCTTAGGGTAGTACAATATAAGCAAATAGCTCCATAGTTATTTTGTGAAAGAGTCCTGTCTGGCCGCCAAACTAGAGCAGGACTCTTTTGTGTTTACTTATAGGTCGAACCTATTGAGAGGGTTATACTTATCGTTGGATTCAGCTAACGAGTTACCGAAAGCATGTAGGTAAACTTCAGTAGTTCTTATCTGGGAGTGATGCATAAGTTTACTCAATGTGTATATATCCATGCCAGCTCTTAAACAGTTGCTCGCATAAGTGTGTCTAAACATGTGAGCTGTAGTTTTGAAACCCATGCGTAAAGACAACCTGGTGAACATTAACTTGACAGCGTTCACTGTAAGTGGGTTACCTCTGTGGTCATTAAACACATGAGCAGGCAACTTAATGTAGTACTTCTCGCAGAATAATCTCCACTCGTACAACTCTCGAGCCACCTTATCCGTTAACGGAGTAGACAGGCTCTTACGATTCTTCCCGAAGATAGTGATAGTCTTATTGAGTAAATCCACGGAATCCCACCTCATGGATACCAGCTCGCCTAGTCTTATGCCTGTACCCGCGAGGACGACTATTATGGTATGACCTCTGTAGCTATACAACGTGTTTTCTCGAGAGCGCATCCTCCTGTAGTATCTAAGCATTTGCTTTATCTGTTCATCGGAGTACACCTTGATGGTCTTATCCGTCTTAGCAGGCTTAATCTTGTTAGTGGGATTGCTACGGATCTCTATAATGTCCTCATCCTCTAGGTATCTAAAGAATGTTTTCAAGTGCTGGAGCTTACCATTACGAGTAACTACTGTGTTTCCTCTCTCCTTGGAACAGTAGAGGAGGTAGCCCTTTATAACTTGTGGAGTAATATCCTCGATGTTAATGATCTCCTTCTCAGCAACGAGCCAGCGAGAAAACTCATTGAGTGTATCTCCGTAGCTCTGTATTGTCCTAGGAGCTAGCCCACTGAGTTCTTTATCCTCTAGGTAATCCTTAATCATAAATCTAAGTAGTGCCATTTAGTTTCCCCCTTGAGTACGCACAAAAAGACCACCTCCATAGGCTACTTGTGAGTAACCTAGAAAGTGGTCTCTTGTGAGAATATTGTTTCTGTCATAGACAACCATTCAGCTTGACCTTGTGAGGCTTGTCCTGCCTCGGGTGAATTAACTCGCCTGTCCTACCATAGCAGATAATGAATTTTCAGCGGAAGTAGAGGCGGATGCGATGATCACGCCATCTTTTTCAATATAGTATGTGCGTCCTTTATTTGTTTCGATAGCCTGCCTTAATATTTTCTCTGATTCATTGGTAGTCGGAAATTCAGCGATGTCACTTCGTAATTTCATAATTCGTTCTATATCATCGAGTGAAGCAAGTTTAATTGTTTCATGAATTGGTGTGCTAGGTAAGTTGTTGTCATTTAGACATTCGCAAAAATACATTTCATTTTTAGTACCTAGTTGTATATTTGAAGCAGTTTCAAATTGTTCTACGATAGTTGACTTACCAGAGAGTTTAAGCGGCTTATATGTGGAAAGAAGTGCCTCATAATCAGTGGTAATAAATTCTTCTTTACTATAGGGTATAAATGAATCGTGGAATCGGAGTAGAATTGATTTTAATGTTCCATTCTCTTTAAATACTCCCCATAATTCTTGAAAATCTGTGTCATAACCGAAAGCTTCAATATCTCCAATAATAAACAAGTTAAGGGCTGCTTCTTCTTTTAGATAAGCGAATACTTGTTCATGATCTTTCTTTGTTAATTTTCGCATCATAACGAATCGACCTCTTTTTTTATTTTTCTAAATATTACAACTTAAGTTTTTTGAAATCAATATAAAATTTTATGTTTAGTTCACAAACTTTCGGAAAAACTAGGAAAGATATGACAAAGGAGGTTATGAACGGTGGATCATCCAATTCAAGGGTTAATGAAAGCAGCAATGGAAAATTTAAAAGAAATGGTCGATGTAAATACGATTGTTGGAGAGCCTGTTCAAACGGCTGACGGTGGTGTAGTGTTAACGGTTTCTAAAGTAGCGTTCGGTTTTGGAGCAGGAGGTTCTGATTTCCAAACGAATGATGGACAAAGAGCGAACGGTAACCCTGCATTTGGTGGCGGTAGCGCGGGTGGTGTTTCTATTACACCAGTAGCATTTCTTGTGGTGAATAAAGATGGAGTAAATATTCTTCATCTACAAAATGCGACACATTTAGCAGAAAAAATGATTGAATTAGCTCCACAAACAATTGATAAAATTCAATCGATGTTCCAAAAAGAAGAAAAGAAAGAGGGAAATCATCATCCTCAAAACCCTGATGAAATCCTTTAAAAACGCCTGCTTATGAGCAGGCGTTTTTTCTTGTAATCACTATGTAATAAAACACATGAAATTGTAAATAGTTTTTGAAGTTTTTTCTATGTTTCTAAAATTTTTCATGTTAAAATATGCTATAGAATTGAAACATATAAAACGAAGGTGGCTAGGTGCTTTGTCTGGAGGATCTGACCAAGTAAAGAATATGATATATATTAATGGTAATCGTCGAGGTCATTGTTTTATTACATCAGGAATTACGTTTAAAGAGTTTGCGAGTAACATCCCTTCACCGCTTCATCAAGTGTTGCTTTTGAAGCACAACTTTGAATGGACGGATTTTCATTATCATACTTTATTTGAATATGTTGAGGAAGAAAATATACATAAGTTAATTCAAGCAGAGATTGATGAATTTGATGAATTTTGTTGGGTAGATTTTGATGATGCAAGCGATTTAGATGAATTAGAGCCGAAAGAAATTGCAGAATTATTATATTTGGCTCACAAAAAAGAACCACTTGCAAGAACATTCTTTCCGCTGTTGAAAAATAGATTTGTTTATTTTTCACATGATGACGGATGGTACAACAAAGTGTATTATCGTAGAATTGCTGATTTTGTAGGAATGTTAAGTAAAGTCATTCCGTATAAACTCGGTGCTTTCGGTAAGAAACGTTTTTCTTTCTTCCAAAAATCAAAAATTTTCCCAGCGATTTCAAAAGAATTGATTATGGGACTTATTCCACTAATGGAAGATGGTCTTTACATAGATTTAGCAGGGAAGATTGAGTCAAGAAGAGGTCTTGAAATTCCGGTATATGTAGTTGGTTCGTATGAAAGTACGGATGAGGTGTTAGATAATATCGATGAATTGAAAGAGGAAGCAACAGAAACAGGTTGGCTCATTTTTGATAAGAAAGAACAAGAGTGGCAATGGGTTGTTGACTAAGAAAACTTGGCGTATGAAGTCAAGTTTTCTTGTCATTTGAAAGGAGTACAAATGAAGAAATATTATACAATTGTGGGTATTATAAGTATTATTCTCGTGGCAATATTACTTATAACTTGTCCGAAAGAATCAGATTTTAAAGTGTATGTACAGGATAAGTATGCGTTGAATTGTAATGAGAGTAGTTTTGAATGCACGCAAAATGTAGATGGTAAAAAAGAAAAACTACAATTTGAAAGTACAGATGCACGAAATGGTGTATTCTTTATGACTGTAAAGCAAACATTTAAAACAGAAGCTGGTGTTTCAAAAGAATATAGCGGAGTAGGAATGTTTGGTACATTTCTTTTTGTTTCAGAGAAGACTTTCTAGTAATAGAAGGTCTTTTTTTTATGCTTATGTTCATATAGATGAAGTAAGACAAGCATAGGAGGGGTATTGATGAAGAACACATGTATTGTTTGTGGCGGTGAGGAGTTTTTTTCCTCAACGTTATATGCACGTACGAAACAAGATTGGGCATATGCACCAAACATGTATCGATTTGAAAAAGTATTTATTGAGCATCGAGATGAAGAAAATTATCCCGTTTTTCAAGAAATTACAGCGAAACATTGTTGTGGATGCGGCCATATTATGTTGTATCATGAATGAACACACCAAGCATAACTTGGTGTGTTTTTTTAAAACGCTGACAAAGCAAGCGGATAAAGTAAAGTAAATAAAACAGAAAAACTACCAAAACCAATGGCTGTATATCCAAGTGTTCTTGCTCCGAAATTGACAGCTAATAGGCCAACTAAAATTGCTAGGGAGCCGAGCGTAACTGGATAAAAAGCAATGGAGAATAACGAAAGAAATAAAGCGACATAGCCTACCATTGTGCCGGTATTTGTACCTTCTATCTCATTTGCAATTTCTTTACGCTTATGTCTAATTGGAATGCCAGCTGGTGATATTTCAGCTGCATACTCTTCGTTTTTTTCACCACTTTTAAAATGATGATTTCTCTTTCTTCGCATGTACATCCCTCTCTTTCAATTGGGTGTACCTATAGTATCTTTCATAAAGAGAAGAACATGAGTATGAGTTAAACCCAAGTAAAGCAAAAATTGGAGAATAAAGATTCCTTCATTAGCATGTATATCTCCTTATGAAGATAAAACAGGAATTTTGGAAAATGATGTAGAATGAAATGAGTGATAAAGCGTGAAGGTAGGGGAATGTATGACGAAATTTAATTGGCATGAATCAGCAGAAAAGAAATGGGATAGTAGCGCAGAGTTTTGGAATCAAAATAGTCAAGAGATGTGGGACAGTGGTAGCAGAAGTACAATTATTCCGTTTTTTGAACAATACGTAAAGAAAGAAGCACAAGTGCTCGATGTTGGTTGTGGTGATGGGTACGGTACATATAAATTAAGTAGCGCAGGCTATAAAGCAGTGGGAGTAGATTTATCGGAAGTGATGATTCAAAAAGGTAAGGAGCGCGGAGAAGGACCGAATTTATCTTTTATAAAAGGCGATCTTTCTGCATTACCATTTGAAAATGAGCAATTTGAATCAATTATGGCAATTAATTCTTTAGAATGGACGGAAGAGCCATTACGAGCGTTAAATGAAATAAAGCGTGTGTTAAAGAAAGATGGATATGCATGTATTGCAATTTTAGGACCGACAGCAAAGCCACGAGAGAACAGTTATCCTCGCTTGTATGGAAAAGACGTTGTTTGTAATACGATGATGCCTTGGGAATTTGAACAGTTAGCGAAAGAACAAGGTTTTAAAGTTATAGATGGCATCGGCGTATATAAGCGCGGAGTAAATGAGAAGATGTTAGGTCAACTACCTACAGAGTTACAACAATCGTTAACATTCTTATGGGTATTTATGTTAAAAAACGTATAAAGAAATGAAAGAATTTTTAGGAGGTAAATAAGTGCAGAAAATACAAAAAACTGATACAATATCATCAGAACCAATTAAAGGGGGACTAGGGTATATGACAACTACTACAACAGTGAAATCCGATATTGAAATCGCACAAGAAGCGAGTATGAAGAAGATTCAAGAAATTGCAGCTGATTTAAATATTTTAGAAGATGAATTAGAGCCATACGGACATTATAAAGGTAAGTTATCTCTTGATATTTTTAAGCGCTTACAAGATGAGGAAGACGGTAAAGTTGTTTTAGTAACAGCGATTAACCCAACTCCAGCTGGAGAAGGTAAATCAACAGTAACAGTTGGTTTAGGTCAAGCTTTTAACAAAATTGGTAAGAAAACAGTAATTGCACTTCGCGAACCATCTCTTGGACCAACGATGGGATTAAAAGGCGGAGCAGCAGGTGGCGGTTTTTCACAAGTCGTACCAATGGAAGACATTAACCTTCACTTTACTGGAGATATCCATGCGATCACAACTGCCAATAACGCATTAGCAGCGTTTATTGATAATCATATCCAACAAGGAAACACACTTGGAATTGATACGCGTAAAATCGTTTGGAAACGCTGTGTTGACTTAAATGATCGTGCCCTTCGTAACGTAGTAATTGGTCTTGGTGGACCTGTACAAGGTGTACCACGTGAAGACGGTTTTGACATTACAGTAGCATCTGAAATTATGGCCGTATTCTGCCTTGCAACAGATATTCAAGACTTAAAAGCGCGTCTATCTCGCATCGTAGTTGCTTATAACTTTGCAAATCAACCTGTAACGGTTAAAGATTTAGGTGTAGAAGGTGCGTTAACACTATTATTAAAAGACGCATTAAAGCCGAACTTAGTACAAACGTTAGAAAATACACCAGCTATCATTCATGGCGGACCATTTGCGAATATCGCTCACGGTTGTAACAGTGTTATCGCTACAACAATGGCAGCAAAATTAGGTGATTATGTTATTACAGAGGCTGGATTCGGTGCTGATTTAGGCGCTGAGAAGTTTTTAGATATTAAAGCTCGTGCAGCTGGCATTAAACCAGAAGCAGTTGTTATTGTTGCGACGATTCGTGCGCTTAAAATGCATGGCGGCGTTGCAAAAGATCAATTAAAAGAAGAAAATGTAGATGCATTAGCAAAAGGTATGGAAAACTTACAGAAGCATGTTGAAACAATTCAAAGCTTTGGAGTGCCTTTCGTAATTGCAATTAATAAATTCATTACAGATACAGATGCAGAAGTTACATACTTACAAGAGTGGTGTAATGAGCGTGGCTATGCAGTATCCTTAACAGAAGTTTGGGAGAAAGGTGGCCAAGGCGGAGTTGACCTTGCTGAAAAAGTACTAAAAGAAATCGAAAAAGGTGAAAACAACTACGCACCACTTTATGAATTAGAATTACCATTAGAAGAAAAAATTCGTACAATTGCTCAAAAAGTATATGGCGCAAAAGATATTGAATTTGCTCCGAAAGCACGTAAGCAATTAGCTCAATATGAAGGAGAAGGTTGGAGTAATCTACCAGTTTGTATGGCGAAAACACAATACTCTCTTTCTGACGATGCAACAAAATTAGGTCGTCCATCTGACTTTATCGTTACAATTCGTGAGTTAAAACCATCTATCGGTGCAGGCTTTATCGTTGCGTTAACAGGTACAATGTTAACAATGCCAGGTCTTCCAAAACAGCCAGCAGCACTTCAAATGGATGTAAATGAAGATGGAAAAGCAGTAGGTTTATTCTAAAAGGTTGTAATTCATCTCGTTTATCTGTAAACTATATATACATCAAGTGGCGCCTTTCCATCGAAAGGCGCCTGTTTTTTGGAGGAAATTATGTTTGATCCAACTGCTTTTGACAATTTAAAAGTAATCGTAGAAGGTGCTGTGTATGATTTTGATCTACATGGAGATATTCTTGTAACAGATCGAAAAGATATGATGGATCTTGCTTCATTAAGTCGTATATATCATATCTCATTTCAATTAACAGAACCGTTTGAACCATTAGTAGAAGCAACATTTTCATTATCTGTGGATGCAAAGAACTTGTCTGGTGAAATACTAGAAGTGCCTCAGTTTACACCAGGTTGTGAAATGAAGCTAGCATTTTCATTCCCGTTAGAACAACCAGAAGTAAAATGCGAAGAAATTGAAACATTAATGCGTTCTATATGGGGAAAAGAAAGAATGATTATGCAGAAAGTTTCATACGAATATAATAAGCAAGCGATTTCATATCATAATAAGGTAGAGGTTCTATTTCAAAAAGCGATTACAGAAGACCATGTTGATGATTTAATAGCTGTTATTTCACACATGATAGAAACGGTGCGAACAATACAGCATTTTCTTCAAAAATAGAGATAAAGGAGAAAAACAAATGATAAAAGATATGCAACCATTTTTACAACAAGCTTGGGAGAAGGCTGGTTTTAAAGAGTTAACTGAAATTCAAAAACAAGCGATTCCAACTATTTTAGAAGGACAAGACGTTATAGCTGAATCTCCAACTGGAACAGGAAAAACATTAGCGTACTTATTACCACTTTTACATAAAATTAATCCTGAAGTAAAACAGCCACAAGTTGTTGTTTTAGCGCCAACACGTGAACTTGTAATGCAAATTCATGAAGAGGTTCAAAAGTTTACAGCAGGAACTGAAATTTCAGGTGCATCTTTAATTGGTGGTGCAGATATTAAGCGCCAAGTTGAAAAATTAAAGAAACACCCAAGAGTAATTGTCGGTTCACCAGGCCGTATTTTAGAATTAATTCGTATGAAAAAGCTAAAAATGCATGAAGTAAAAACAATTGTATTTGATGAGTTTGATCAAATTGTAAAGCAAAAAATGATGGGCGCAGTGCAAGATGTAATTAAATCAACGATGCGGGATCGTCAATTAGTATTCTTCTCGGCGACAATGACAAAAGCGGCAGAAGATGCGGCACGTGATTTAGCAGTGGAACCACAATTAGTACGTGTAACACGTGCAGAATCAAAAAGCTTAGTTGAGCATACGTATATCATTTGTGAGCGACGCGAAAAAAATGATTACGTAAGAAGAATTATGCATATGGGCGATGTAAAAGCAGTTGCGTTCTTAAACGACCCATTCCGTTTAGATGAAATTACTGAGAAATTGAAATTCCGTAAAATGAAAGCAGCAGCTCTTCATGCAGAAGCAAGTAAACAAGAGCGTGAAGCGACAATGCGTGCTTTCCGCGGAGGGAAATTAGAAATTCTACTTGCTACTGATATTGCAGCACGCGGTATCGATATTGACGATTTAACACACGTAATTCATTTAGAGTTACCAGACACAGTAGACCAATATATTCACCGCTCAGGACGTACTGGACGTATGGGTAAAGAAGGAACTGTCGTGTCTCTTGTAACACCACAAGAAGAGCGTAAATTACTGCAATTTGCGAAAAAACTAGGCATTGTATTTACGAAGCAAGAAATGTTCAAAGGATCATTCGTAGAAACGAAACCGAAAGCACCAAAGAAAAAGAAACCAGCATTTACTGGGAAGAAAAAGCCTAGATAAATGATAGGGAAGGCGTAACTATTTGTAGTTACGTCTTTTTTGTTTGTAAACAAGTGATAATGGGAATTGTATTAGTGTTTTTAATGTGCCTATCATATATATGCTTCTACTGGGAGTATCGAAAAAAGGGTAGTTTATTTATTTGGTTTATACGAGGAAATAATATAAAAAAAGTCGAATATTAAACTGACACGAAATAATAAAAAGAAGGTACACATATGGATAGGAAATTAGGAATGTTTTTAAATACGAAACATATTGAAGTAAACGAAGGAATACAAAAAGCAAGGGAATGGGATTTAGAATATATTCAATTATATGCTATGAATCCGACTTTCAACTTAGCTAACATCTCAAAGATACAATGGAATACATTAAAAGAAAACTTATCTTTTAATGAGATTCAAGTCCCATCATTAGCAATTAGCTTCGGAGAAAATGGAATAATAGGAACTGAAGCTGAATGTGTAATAGAGAGTTTTAAATATATTACTGATAAAGGGTTAGGGTTAGGAGCTAACGTAGTAACAGCCCATATTGGGAAAATCCCTGAAGATGAAAATAGTGAGTACTATGATAAAATGCTACGTGTTTGTTATGAGATAGGGGAATTAGCGTTCAAATTTGGAGGATTCTTCGCCATTGAGACGGGATCTGAAAAAGCAATAGTATTAAAACGATTTTTAGAAACTGCAAACTCGAAAGGACTAGCTGTTAACTTTGACCCAGCAAATTTAATAAGTGATGTAAATGAAAATCCGGGAGAAGGTTTATTACTATTAAAAGATTATATAGTACAAACTCATATTAAAGATTGTAAAGAAGTGAAAAGTGATCGTTCAACTAAGTATATAGAAGTCGCAGCAGGGAATGGTGAAGTAGATTTCGATATATTCTTCAAAGTATTAGATAAAATTGGATTCGACGGATATAACATGATTGAAAGAAATGATTATTTTGATGAACTGGATGGGATGAGTCAGTCGATAAATTTTGCAAAGAAGTACATACCAACTCAAAAGGAATAACGATAGCATCTATAGAAAGTTACATAGAATATAAAAACAATAGGAGGAATACAAATGATTCATAAGGTCGGACAAATTATGTTATATGTAAATAATCAAGATGAGGCAGTAAATTTTTGGACGGAAAAGGTAGGGTTTCATGTAGTTGCAGAGGAAGATAATAAGCAAGGAATGAGATGGATTGAAATCGCTCCGAAAAGCGGTGCGGAAACGAGCATTATATTACATAATAAAGAAGTTATTTCGAAAATGAGCCCAGAATTGAATCTTGATACACCGTCTTTAATGTTCTTCTCAGAAAATCTTGATCAACTATATACAGATTTAACAAATAAAAATGTTACTGTTGGAGAAATGGTAACTATGCCTTCTGGTAAAGTGTTTAACTTTGCTGATAGCGAAGGGAATTATTTTGCGGTTATGGAGAAGAACCAATAATAATATTGCTATGTGAAAATCCCCCTCAAATATATTTGAAGGGGATTAAATTTTTGAAGTGGATTTTTCATTAGAGAGTTGTTTAATAAAAAATACTCCTTTTTCAATAGCTGTCTCAATATAGCCAACAATTTGGTCAAACGTAAATACTTGTAAGTCTTCATGCAAGTGTTGCTTTGGATATAACATATCTTCAAAAAGATACTTTCGAAATTCTAAAACGTTTTCTTTAGAAACCTCTTCAATATCCACAATGTGAGCCTCTTGATTGAGAAGAGAGAAAAGCTGTTGTTCTTGATCGTAATGATGAAGCAACTTTGCATTTAACAATTTAAAATCGTTATAGTACAGGGGTGCGATCGTTTCGTCATTCTCTATTCTATTTTTTAGCCAAGGTAGAAAAAATCCACTTAGCCAATTATCATCGGCAATGAGGTGGGTATAATAGCCTAAAATAAATGGGGAATCTATATGTGATTCATATTTATGAAAAAATGAATCATAATCTATTCTTCTCGTATAGTTGTTCGTTGTACCGTCATAAAAATGTGAGGTTCCTTTTTCTTTTTTTGAATGAACAGCATCAGGGGCTACAGCTCCAAGTAAGAAAGAAGTCTTATCGTGAATAGATAGTTTCTCAGCAATACCGTTAGCGATAATAACATGCATAATTCGTGATCCCATGAATGCCACCTCTGTTTCCAGTATTCATTTCAGGAAGAGGACTGAACAGTTAGTATTACTTTCCCTGTACTTTTTCTACTTTCGACCCATTCATGTGCTTTCCCTGCATCTTGAAGTGGAAAAGATTTCGTAGCCTTAATTTGTAAACGTCCGTCACGCAAATAACGGAAAACTTCATTTGCAGTTTCTTGGAGCAGTTCAGGACGCTTTTTTCGTGTGGTTCCAAAGCTAAAACCGAGTATAGAGCGGCAACTTGCATGTAAATCTTTCGTTTGAAAGTTACCAATTTCACCGCTAGCATTACCGAAATGAACGAGGCGACCGTAAAAAGCAAGGCAGTTTAAACTTCTTTCAGAAACAGTTCCAGAAATAGAGTCCAAAATAATATTCACTCCTTCTCCGTTTGTCAGCTCATTGACTTTCTCTACAAAATCTTCAGTTTGATGACAAATAACATAATCAGCTCCAGCATCTAAAGCGATTTTTCTTTTCGTTTCACTTCCGATAGTACCGATAACTGTTCTAGCCCCTAATAGTTTTGCAAATTGAATTGCGGTAGTACCAATCCCGCCAGCAGCTGCATGAATGAGTACAGATTCACCTTTTTGAATCCTTGCAACATTTGCGAGTAAATTATAGCTTGTAAAAGATACGATCGGACAAGCGGCTGCAGTGTGAAAGTCAACTTCATGGGGTAATACGAAAGTAAGATTTTCATTTGCAACAACGTATTCTGCGTAAGATCCATTTTGAGGAAAAGCAATGACACGTTGTCCAGGGTGAATATTTTTCACATGAGAACCGACACGTTCTACAATACCAGTGGCATCTATACCTGGAATAAAAGGTAGTGCTTTATTTCCTTTTTTACCATAACGTGATTTAATATCAGCGAAATTTACACTAGTAGCAACTACGCGAATTAAAACTTGATCTTCTGAAATAGCCGGTATATCAAAATCTGTATATTTCATCACTTCAGGACCACCGAACGACGTTACAACGATAGCTTTCATTATATGTCCTCCTAAATTTGACTATATAAATTATTTTAAATCTTTATCAGAAATTGGAAAATTATATAATAGTTATGTGTGGTTATAAGTGAAGCTTATGAACTCAGTGGATCATTATATTAATTTATATAAAAAACTTTTTCGGAAAAATCGAACGAAATATGAATTACCTGCCAATATATAGTGTAAGACAAAGGAGGGCTGGAATATGAAGGATGAAATAGATTACGCACATTTAATTCAATTAACTTTATCAGGCAATAAAGAAGCGTATAGCGAATTGTATGATGTAACGATTCAAGAAGTATATAAAACAGCACATTTTTTAATTGAAGATAAAACGGATGTAGATGATGTCGTTCAAGAAGTATACATACAGCTATATGAATCGCTTCGTAAATATGATAGCGAGAAGCCATTTCGCCCTTGGCTAATTGGGCTTGCGATTAAACAAATTCATTCTTATAGAAGAAAGAGGTGGATGCGACTACGAATTATAAAAAAAGCAGAAGAGCAAAGAAAGCCAGTGCAAATTGATTTTTCTAACGATGTTGTAAGTAAAATATCAAACCAAAAACTAATCGAACTCATTCATAAATTACCGTATAAATTGAAACAAGTTATTATCTTAAGATACTTACACGATTATTCACAAGAAGAAGTAGCACAAATATTACATATTCCAATCGGTACAGTGAAATCTAGAATTCATGCGGCATTAAAGAAACTACGTCAAAAAGAGCAAGTAGAAGAAATTTTTTTAGGAGAGGTAGGGAATGTGAAATGAGTTTAGATTGTAGAGTTAGGGAATCTATACAAGAAGAAGCAAAGGGTATTGTTGCCCCGCCGGATTTAAAAGAAAAAGTAATCGTGCAAATAAAAATGAAGCACGGCGAGAGTAAGAGGAAGAAACGCCTTATCGCAGGAGTACTTGCAGCAGCTCTTTTAATCCCGACGACAGGTTTTGCGTACCAATCTATTATGGCGGATGGTATATATGGATCTTTTGAGAATTTAAAAAAACATGCCGGAGCAATGACATTAGAAACGTATATGCGTTTTAATGCAAAATTATCAGAAGCGAAAGATGAAATGGGTGCGAAGGAATATGAAGAGTTTACAAAAGAACTGAAAAAATTAACTAATGCAAAGCTTGCGTACGGAGATTCGAACGGTAATATAGATTATGATCAATTATCATCAGCTAAAAAAGAGGAATTGAAAAAGGTAGTAATGGAGCTTCATCCGTATTTTGATAAATTAAATGGCCATAAATCTAGTAAAGAAGTACTAACTCCTGAAGAGTATGAACAATATATGGAGGCATTAATGTCACATCAAACTGTGTTAGTAAAAACGAAATCGAGTGGAGGGATAACAGTAGAAGAAGTACCTGAGGCGTACAAAGAAAGATTTATTAAAGCGGAGCAGTTTATGGAGTATGTAGATGAAAAGGTGAGATAAGTAAAAAAACTCAAAGCTTTAGCTTTGAGCTTTCTTTATTAAAAGAAAATAGAGGATTCAATTATATTTTTTCATCGTTGCATTGTCCTTTTGTATAAAACAATCTAAAAGGGAATAACCAGCTATTAAACTAATAATCGTAACAAAAGTTGTATTTATTAGAATAATATTAACTAAATAAGGTAGGTATTCGGCAAGTGGTGAAAAGAGTAGTGCTGGGGAAAAGGAAATGAATAGTGTAGGCACTGTAATAGCAATAAATTTATCCGGTTGAAAGCTCCAGTTTTGTTTACTCGTTTCGCGATTAATAGATTGAAGGAATCGTAATAAAATGCCAACTATAAGAGGAAAGAGTGTAAAGTAGAATAATCTTGGATAAACGTTAAAGTTCACTTGTGCATCTGTATCTAAATAAAATTGAATTTTTACTCCTACAAATAATAATAAGACGATAAATAATGTGAAGCAGAGGTATAGCATCAATTTTTGCATTATATTCCACCATCCTTTACTCAAAATATATTCAAAAAAAGAAGAGATATACAATAACTACTGTTGTATATCTCTTCTTTTACTGTTAGTTAATAGTGGAGTTTGCTTTTTCTTGCTTCGTGAAATAATCAATAATGCCCATTGCGCTAATTTCTATATCTAAATGTAAAATATTATAAACGGAATGATCTGATGGAACGTTTAACTTTGTAAGATGAGAAGAGATTTTATCCATTAACAAAGTTTGTAAAGCTTTAGTCGCTTCATCGAAATCATTATACTTTTCAAAGACTTCCTTACCAGTCTGAACGAAAATAGGTAGCCAATGTTCCAGTTGATTATATACTTCTGTAACATTGGATGATGCACCATAATGCCCGAAATAAATAGTATCTACATCCATACTTTGAATGTGATTTTTAGAAGCAATCATCGCATCTGGTTGAAATTGTGAAGGGGACGTTGATGGTAGATACAGTTCTACACCAAGGTCTGCGAGTTCTCTATAATAAATTCCAATTGTATCGCCAGTAAAAATCCCCTTTGTTAATGAATCGTGAATGCTAATATGGTGCTTCGCATGTCCTGGTGTATCATAAAATGTAAGGGTGCGGTCTTTTGCAATTTTTAACGTATCACCATGTTGTACAATATGAACACGTTCTTCTTCAATTGGAAGAATTGGGTCAAAGAGTTTATCGAAATCTTCTTTGTAGACAGCTTTTGCACCTAAAATAAGTTTTGTTGGATCAATCATATGACGAGCACCACGAGAATGCACATATAACGTAGCATTTGGGCACTTTTCCATCATTAAACCAGCTGCGCCAGCGTGATCTAAATGCACATGTGTAACGATAATGTTTTTAACATCGTTTAAATCAATATGTAATTGTTGTAAGCCGTCTAAAATATACGGAAGAGAAGGGGCTGCACAAGTTTCAATTAAAGTAATATCGTCACCTAATAAAACGTACGTACCTGTTCGTTCATTATGCTGTAAATCGAAATCATCAATCAGATATAGGTGAGAAGATAATTGCTCTACTTTTTTCATATTTACCACTCCTTATATACTGCATGTTTCTATTATACGCTAAAATAGAAAAAAGGCAGAAAACGAAAGCTCGTCTTCTGCCTTTTTTGTAATATTATTATTTCGTTTGTTGTTTATTAATAGACATAATGAACAGTCCAACAATGCCGCCAACTAATGGAAGCATAATCTCTCCCGCTAAATTAAAGTAGGAGCTTAAGAATAAACCATTAACATCGATTACCCAGCCAATAACATACAATAACATCATATATAGTACGAAATAAAACTCGCGATTTGAAATCGTTTCATGTTGTGCAGTTTTCATATTGAACACCATCCTTTTCTATAATAATAGAATATAAACTGTCACATTTTGTTCACATTTCAATTGTAAAACTTTCCATCATAAAAGTCTAGTAATTTGTGTCGAATTTTTGAACGTAAATAAAGCGTTTTCAATTGTGGGGGGAAATACGTAATAAGAGCTGTAAATTCACGAATGTAGTATAGTATAAACATAGAATGATAGTGAAGAGAGGGGCAAAGACAATGACAGTTTATGATTTTTCAGCTAAAACAATTACAGGTGAAGAAAAATCGTTAAAAGATTACGAAGGAAAAGCACTTCTTATTGTAAATGTAGCTAGTAAATGTGGTTTCACACCGCAATATAAAGGATTACAAGAGGTGTATGATAAATATAAAGACCAAGGACTCGAAATACTCGGATTTCCTTGTAACCAATTCGGGGGACAAGAACCAGGTACAGAAGCGGATATTACTAGTTTTTGTGAATTAAACTACGGTGTAAAATTCCCAATGTTTGCAAAGGTTGATGTGAAAGGTGATAAGGCTCATCCTTTATATACATACATGACAGAACAAGCACCAGGTTTACTCGGTATGAAAGCAGTGAAATGGAATTTTACGAAGTTTTTAATCGGAAAAGACGGGAAAGTAGTAGGGCGTTTTGCGCCGCAGACGAAGCCGGTAGATTTAGAAGTTGAGATTGAGAAGGTACTTGGAGAATAATTAGGAGTTTCACTTTATTAAAAAACGTCTCAAAGAACAATGTAGTTCTTTGAGACGTTTTCTTTAAACTCACATTTTCAAGATTAAATAACTGTATCAAAGCCATCTGATTTAGGTAGAGAAGCTGCTTTTTTCATAAGCACTTCCCATAAGTGTACAGATTTCTTCCATTCTTCTGCAGCCTGCTCCTGTTTATACATAGCGTTCTCATAACTGGCAGTAAGTTGTTGCATATCGGCCGAGTTGTAAAGTGTATCGATATGGAGAGCGTATTCTCGGAATGTTTGACTTTCACTCCGTGGTATGCCAATTCTCGCAAATTGTTTTAAAAGTGCACCGTAAGCTTTTTGATAAACAGCATCATTTTTTCGGTATTTATAGAAATGAATAATAAGAAATGTCATCCATTTCATTCTAGTGGTGAAGAGAATGTATCCTATAATACTAATTAGTATCGTAGAGAGGAATACGTACCACCAAGAAAAACTAGTTTTAGAATTTGTGACCTTTTTAGTAGAAGCTTCTTCTGTATTTTCTATTAAACTTTTAAGTTTTGCTTCATTATTTCGTTGTTGTATTTGCTCGTTATTAGAATTATTTGCTTCGCTATTTTGTGAAATAGGAGCAGGCGTATTATTTATAAAATTATAGGAATTAGTAAATCCTTTTGTCGGTTCGAATGGAATCCATCCGTATCCTGGGAAATATACTTCGACCCAAGAGTGTGCGTTATCGTTCGTGATTGTATAAATATCCTCACCTTCTGCAGAGGCAAGTGTATTGTCAAGAGTTCCTTCTGTATAGCCTTTTACCCAGCGAGCAGGAATCCCTGCAGAACGAAGTAGTACAATCATAGACGTCGAAAAATTATTACAGTAGCCGCTTTTTGTATCGAAAAGGAATTGATCTACATAATCTTGGCTTTTTGCAGGGAATAAGACATTCGTTGATTCGTATGTAAAAGAGTTGTCTGTGAAGTAATTTTCAATAGCTAATACTTTATCATATCGGTTGTCTTTATCATTTGTAAGATTGACAGCCAAGTCTTTTACGCGCTGTGGTAATGACTCGGGAAGTTGTGTGTACTTTGTCATAAAATAAGGGTTTGTTTCTTGACCTTCATTTGTTTTTACAGCTTTCAAGTTTTCTATGGAAAACTCAGGGATCTCATATGTTACTTTATACGAATGTAAAGTAGTAGAAGAGTCTCCATTCATTGTATAAATTTTTTCTGAAAACGGGTCAACACTGTATGATACATCAGAAGAAGCCTCAACTGATACTAATCCTGCTGGATAGGTAAGGTGAGGGTAACTTTTTTGCATGGTAATTGTTGCCTCAGTCGTTTCCGTTTTTGTATTTTGTTCGTACCAGCTTACGACGTCGTTTTTATTTTTAAAAGAAATCTTTTTCGGATTTTCAGAAATTTCCCAGCCTTTTCCTGTATAGAAATCTTTTGTTTCTACTCTCCAATATTGTTTGTTTTGCGTTCGTGCTGTGAAAACAATTGTAGGATCCGCCTTAAAAGGACCACCTAATCGCGAGTCATCTAAACCATACCCAATTGTAGAAACTTTTTGTTCTTTACTTGCTTCAGATGTGTTGAATTTTAAAAAATCCATTGGGTTTGGCCATTGAGGGCCAAATTTTGGAGCAAAGTATGCGATGGTTGCTAATAATACAATAAATATTGTAAGTGGTCTAAGTAATTTTGAGATTTCCCTAGCATAATTTTGTAAGTGTTCACGCTCTTTTATTCGTTCTACTTGAAGAAGACTAAGCATAAAAAATCCGATGACAACAGTTCGAATAATAGCGTAGTTTGCATTGTATAAATGTAAGTTATGAAAAGTTGCGATATAAATAATAGTCAATACAAGAAATAGAAACCCACGTTTTTTATGAATAATCCAAAATGAAGTGAAAGAACTCAAAAACCAAAATGAGAGAAAAAATAAAACCGTCGGAAAAACTGGAGAAATATCTAGTAAATTCCCTTGGAAAAATAGGGAGGAATTTCGAGACATATCAGAAAAGAATGTTGTTAGCCAAGATGGATTTATAAAAGCATTTTTATAATATAGGGAATGAATGATAAATAGGACTGTGACAATTTTTATTGGAATCTGCCACCTCGTTTGAAAAAAAGAGAGAGCGAAGCAAATTCCTATAAATGTTACGAAAATATCTAATCTACCTACATTTGTAATACCTATAAGAGGTCTTAGCCATTCTAGTAAAAGAAGAAATACACATGCATGCATAAAGAATCTGTTCGTATCCCACTTGTATTTTGTTTGTAATGTTATCATTTGCTCACCTCAAAAAACACGTTTGTATACCGGTTTTCATAAACCGTGTTTACAAATATTTGTCGTTTTTTTAGAGTTTCTAGTATACTGATTTCTCGGTGTGAAAGTTGATTCGCTTTTTCTTTCACGACAAAAACCATACATTTTCTATTTTTTATAGCAGCACAATCAGCCGCCTTTTGAATATCGGGAGAAAGATTACTGGTCACGAGTATAACCGTGACGGGCTCATAAATTTTTCTTAGTTCCATGTCTACACTCTGGGAGAGCGGGAATACACTGTCTGCTTGCACTTTTGCTAAATGACAAAGGATTTGTTGTAACTGCGTATCTCCATTGTCTAAAGGGAAAATAGTTTGTTCTTTTCCGATAGACACGAATGATGCTGGTGAATTTTGTTTCAAGACAGCCCTTACGATAGAGGCAGTAAATGTGACGACTGATTCGAATAGAGGAGACTCGGTTCTGTCTATGAATATCATGACATTATGGCTGCGCTGTTGTTCAAACTCTTTTGTCATAATATTGCTTGTTCGTGCAGTTGCTTTCCAATCAATCCATGAAAAGCGATCACCAGGTTTATAGTCTCTGACACCGACAGAGATTGTAGAGTCTTTTGCTGAATTTATATTTGCTGAAAGCGCTCCTTGTTCGAAATGATTTTCCAATTGTCGATATGCTATATCTACATACTGGGGATAGACTAAAAATGTATCTGGAACTGAAAAAGTTACTTCTTTCTCTATCATGCCGAATAAATCGCCAGTTTTGACACGAACGCTTGAAAAAGTGTGCTCGCCTCTAGGGATTGTGTCAATAACATATTGAAACGAAATATTTCGTTTCAATCCTGGGAAGAGTACTACCTTATTCATCTTTGTTTGTTTACAACTTATAAATTGTGTTGGCAGTTCATCTTCTATAACTAAATAAAGTAAGGGAAAAGGAAATTTTCTTTTTATTGTAATCGTGCTTACAAATTGTTCTCCTACTACATATCCATTCTGGTTTGTTATTCGCTTTACTTCAGCGTCCCGTAAAGCGTAGAAGGGGAGTAGTAGCGAATAAAGAGCAATGGGAATTATGCTGTAAAACAAAAACCAACTGACAAACCCGCCTTGAAACATAGCGTACATAAATGTTAAGACTAGGCATAAAGGGAGTAGCAATAACTTCATAACGTGATATAGCGCTCGCAGCATTCGTTTCATCAAGGGTTCATCGTCCTTTGAGTAGGCACGGTAGTTCGTGCAACGATTTTTGCGATAACTTGTTCGCCAGTTATTCCTTCAAATTTTGCTTCCATTTTTAGAATGAGTCTATGTGCTAAAACATAAGGAGCTAAAAATTTAACATCGTCTGGAATAACATAATTCCTGCCATGGATAAATGCATAAGCTTGTGAAGCTTTCATTAAAGCAATCGAGCCACGTGGACTTGCACCTAACTGTATAGAACTGTACGTACGAGTCTGATTAACAAGCTTTACAATGTAATGCTTAATTGCTTTGTCCATACTTACTACCTGTACGCTTTGTTGTAAATAAAGTAAATCTTCTATTGTAGTAATGGTTTGTAATTGAGAGAGTGGATTTGTTTTTTCCATCCGGTTTAAAATTTCAAATTCTTCCTCTGGTGTAGGATATCCCATTTTTAGTTTCAATAAGAAACGATCGAGCTGAGCTTCTGGTAGAGAATATGTTCCTTCATATTCGACTGGATTTTGTGTAGCCATGACAAAGAACGGCTTTGGTAAAGGTCTTGTAATACCATCTATTGTAATATTGCCTTCTTCCATACATTCAAGTAAAGCAGATTGTGTCTTTGGAGATGTACGATTAATTTCATCAGCAAGTACAAAATTCCCCATAATTGGTCCAGGCTTGAACTCAAATTGGAGCTCTTTCGGATTATAAATAGAAACTCCTGTTACATCTGACGGCAATAAATCAGGTGTAAATTGAATTCGCTTATAATCAGCATCAATGGATTTAGAAAGAGCACGTACTAGCATTGTTTTCCCGACACCAGGAACATCTTCTAATAGCACATGACCTTCAGCTAAGAGAGCTGTCAAAGCTAAGATTGTTTCTTTTCGTTTTCCGACCATTATTTTTTCAATATTATTGATTATTTTTTCTACAGTGGGATGTAATGAATCAAGCTGGGGCATCGTAATCCTCCTAATGTTATTATCGTTTTCTAATCAATTTAGTGGACATATTTCTAATTCTATATGTAGATAGTAAAACTTCTACCTTTAATTCTGAGAATATTCAGATTATTTATTTCGATTACATCTAGTATAATTGTTTCCGTAACTAAGGGCAATACAGTAAATAATGATTTGTAGTTTTATGTAAAATAAGACTCGATATAAAATAATAACATTGGGAAAAATATTTTTACATACAATTTATACTCTTTTCCTTATGGCAGTTTTGAAATAATATCAAAACTCTTTTTCTTTTGCAAAATAGTCGATACCTCAAAATACCATTCTCCTAATAATTAAGATTAACCATAATCTTCACAACGGAACACAAGATTTTCTCACAAACTTATTTTCTACTGAATTTTTGACAATCTCTTGAACTGTGCGAAATGTCACATCTGTATTTTACAACCTCTCTTATAGTAAGGGTATGTAAGAGAGACGTATTAAAGGAGTGAACAGTATGAAGAAAAAACCTTCAGCACTAATGAGACGTTTAAAATATTTTTCACCAATAGATCGTTATAACGATAATCATACACAAGAAACATATGAAGATCGCGAATGGGAAAATGTGTACAGAAAGCGTTGGCAGCATGATAAAGTAATTCGTTCTACACACGGCGTGAACTGTACTGGTTCATGTAGCTGGAATATATATGTGAAAGATGGAATTGTAACTTGGGAAGGGCAGGAGCTTAACTATCCGACTACAGGTCCTGATATGCCAGATTTTGAACCGCGAGGATGCCCACGTGGAGCAAGTTTTTCTTGGTACATTTATAGTCCACTTCGTGTGAAATACCCGTATGTACGTGGTGTTCTTTGGAATATGTGGCAAGAAGAATTGCAAAATAACGAGTCACCATTAGAGGCTTGGAAAAGCATTGTGGAAAACCGTGAAAAGGCACGTACGTATAAGCAGGCGCGTGGTAAAGGGGGATTCATTCGTGCGAATTGGGATGAAGTGTTACAACTCGTTTCAGCTTCATTACTGTACACAGTAATGAAATACGGTCCAGACCGAAATGTTGGCTTTTCACCAATTCCAGCTATGTCGATGCTAAGTCATGCTGCAGGCAGCCGCTTTATGCAACTTATGGGTGGACCAATGCTTAGTTTCTATGATTGGTACGCAGATTTACCACCAGCTTCTCCGCAAATTTGGGGCGATCAAACAGATGTACCAGAAAGTAGTGACTGGTATAACTCTGGTTACATTATGACATGGGGTTCAAATGTACCGATGACGAGAACACCAGATGCTCACTTTTTAGCAGAGGTTCGATATAAAGGAACGAAAGTCGTTTCTGTCAGTCCTGACTTCGCTGAATCTACAAAGTTTGCGGATGATTGGATTAGTGTGAAACAAGGTACAGATGGTGCACTTGCGATGGCAATGGGGCATGTGATTTTACAAGAGTTTTACGTAGATAATCAAGTGGAATATTTCACAAAGTATGCGAAGCAATATACTGATTTTCCTTTCTTTGTCAC
Source organism: Bacillus sp. TE8-1 (assembly GCF_008368855.1). Taxonomy (NCBI): domain Bacteria; kingdom Bacillati; phylum Bacillota; class Bacilli; order Caryophanales; family Bacillaceae; genus Bacillus; species Bacillus sp. TE8-1. The sequence continues at coordinate 112,622 of NZ_QPET01000021.1, forward strand.
ATTGAAACAAAAAGGAGATCAATTCGTTGCTGATCGTTTCTTAAACGCTGCTGATATTGGACGCGAAACGAAGTTAGGAGAATGGAAACCTGTTCTTTGGAACGAGAACACGAATGATTTTGCAACACCTCATGGCACAATGGGCTCACGTTGGGATAACGAAAAGAAATGGAACTTGCGTTTAGAAGATGAAGAAACAGGTGAAAAGATTGATCCACGTCTTTCTTTACTTGGAATGGAAGAATCGATTGGAACTGTACAAATTCCGTACTTCTCTGATGATGGAAACAAAGTATTAGAACGTACAATTCCAGTGAAAAAGGTTATGACAGAAGAAGGCGAAGTGTTCGTTACAACTGTATACGACTTAACGTTAGCAAATTACGGTGTGAACCGAGGGCTTGGCGGACAAGAGCCGAAAGACTTCAATGATGACGTTCCGTTTACACCTGCATGGCAAGAGAAAATGACAGGAGTAAAACGTGAGCTTATTATTCAAATCGCTCGTGAGTTCGCACAAAATGCTGTTGATACGAACGGTCGCTCAATGATTATTGTCGGAGCTGGTATTAACCATTGGTTTAACTCTGATACGATTTATCGCGCCGTTTTAAATCTTGTACTTCTCGTTGGGGCACAAGGTGTAAACGGCGGTGGCTGGGCGCATTACGTTGGGCAAGAAAAATTACGACCAGCAGAAGGATGGCAAACAATCGCGATGGCAAAAGATTGGCAAGGGCCACCAAAATTACAAAATGGTACATCTTTCTTCTATTTCGTAACAGATCAATGGCGCTATGAAGATACACCAGTTGGACATTTAGCATCACCAGTGGAAGGAAACTCTCGTTATCAACATCACGGTGATTACAATGTATTAGCAGCACGACTCGGCTGGTTACCTTCTTATCCTACATTTGAGAAAAATGGAATTGAACTATATAAAGAAGCTGTTGCTGCTGGTGCAACAACACAAGAAGAAATCGGAAAATACGTTGCACAAAAACTAAAAGAAAAAGAACTGAAATTTGCAATTGAAGATCCAGATAACAAAAATAACTTCCCGCGCAACTTATTCGTATGGCGTGCGAACTTAATTTCAAGTTCCGGTAAAGGGCACGAATATTTCTTAAAACATTTACTAGGTACAACAAACGGATTAATGAATGACGATAGTGATTCATTACGACCAGAAGAAATTAAGTGGCATGAAGAAGCGCCAGAAGGGAAGCTTGATTTACTCATTAATTTAGATTTCCGTATGGCTGGAACAGCACTGTATTCTGATATTGTATTACCAGCTTCAACTTGGTACGAAAAACATGATTTAAGTAGTACAGATATGCATCCATTTGTGCATCCTTTTAATCCAGCAATCGGTTCACCGTGGGAAGCACGCTCTGACTGGGATATTTTCACTTCACTTTCTAAAGCTGTGTCAGATTTAGCGAAGAAAATTGATCTTGAACCAATGAAAGAAGTTGTTGCAACACCACTTCTTCATGATACACCGCAAGAATTAGCGCAACCACTTGGCAAGATTAAAGATTGGAGTAAAGGTGAATGTGAACCAATCCCGGGTAAAACGATGCCACAAATTCATGTTGTTGAAAGGGATTATAAAACGATTTATGACAAAATGACAGCACTTGGACCAAATGCCGGAAAACAACCGATTGGTACGAAAGGGATCTCTTGGTCAGCTGAAAAAGAGTATGAGCAATTAAAGAGCAAATTAGGAGTTGTTCGAACGGATACTATTGCGAAAGGTTGCCCAGACATAAAAGAAGCAATCAATGCTGCTGAAGCGGTATTAACGCTTTCTTCTACAACAAACGGTCATATGGCAGTAAAAGCATGGGAAGCACTTGAAAAACAAACAGATCTAAAATTACGTGATTTAGCAGAAGAACGTGAAGAAGAATGCTTTACATTCGAACAAATTACAGCACAACCGAAAACAGTAATTACTTCTCCGGCCTTTACAGGTTCAGAAAAAGGTGGACGACGTTACTCACCGTTTACAACAAATGTGGAACGTCTTATTCCTTGGAGAACGATAACTGGTCGACAATCTTTCTACTTAGACCATGACATGATGAAAGAATTTGGTGAAACGATGGCAACATTTAAACCAATTCTGCAACATAAACCGTTCCGTAAGTCACGCCCTGAAGTAGAAGGGAAAGAGATTACACTAAACTATTTAACACCGCATAATAAGTGGTCGATTCATAGTATGTATTTCGATTCATTACCGATGTTAACGCTGTTTAGAGGTGGTCCAACTGTTTGGATGAATAAAGAGGACGCTGCAGAAGCTGGCGTTGCTGATAATGATTGGATCGAGTGCTTTAACCGTAACGGTGTTGTCGTAGCGCGTGCTGTTGTAACGCACCGTATACCGAGGGGAATGGCATTTATGCACCATGCGCAAGATCGCCACATTAACGTGCCTGGTACGAAATTAACAAGCACCCGTGGGGGAACGCATAATAGTCCAACCCGTATCCATGTTAAACCAACACATATGATTGGTGGATATGGCCAATTAAGCTATGGATTTAACTATTATGGTCCGACTGGGAACCAGCGTGATTTAAATGTTGTAATCCGTAAACTGAAGGAGGTAGATTGGCTTGAAGATTAAAGCGCAAGTCGGAATGGTAATGAACCTAGATAAATGCATCGGCTGTCATACTTGTAGCGTAACGTGCAAAAACACCTGGACAAATCGTCCAGGTGCGGAATATATGTACTTCAATAACGTAGAAACGAAGCCCGGAATTGGTTATCCGAAACAATGGGAAGATCAGGAGAAATATAAAGGCGGCTGGGAATTGAAAAATGGTGAAATTCAGCTGAAATCTGGTTCGAAAATGAAACGTCTTATGAACATTTTCCACAATCCAGATCAACCAACAATTGATGATTACTTTGAACCTTGGAATTATGATTATGAAACATTAACAAATAGCCCGCAGCGTAAGCATCAACCAGTTGCTCGTCCGAAATCAGCAATTACAGGCGAATTTATCGACAAAATTGAATGGGGTCCGAACTGGGAAGATGATTTAGCTGGTGGACATATAACAGGATTACAAGATCCGAACGTAAAGAAAATGGAAGAAGAAATTAAAACAGATTTTGAAAACGTCTTTATGATGTATTTACCACGCATATGTGAACATTGTATGAATCCGTCTTGCGTATCATCTTGTCCATCTGGTGCAATGTATAAACGTGAAGAAGACGGCATTGTTCTTGTAGATCAAAATGCATGTCGTGCTTGGAGGTTCTGCGTATCATCTTGTCCATATAAAAAAGTGTATTTTAACTGGCAAACGAATAAAGCTGAAAAATGTACAATGTGTTTCCCACGTATTGAGGCTGGTATGCCAACAATTTGTTCAGAAACATGTGTGGGACGTATCAGGTATATTGGGGTAATGCTATATGACGCTGATAAAGTAAAAGAAGCAGCTTCTGTTGAAGACGAAAAAGATTTATATGAATCTCAGCTTACTGTTTTCCTAGATCCAAATGATCCAGAAATAGCAGCTGAAGCGAAAAAACAAGGCATTCCTGAAGAATGGATTAAAGCAGCACAACAGTCACCGATCTATAAAATGATTATCGATTGGAAAATTGCTCTGCCTCTTCATCCAGAGTATCGTACAATGCCGATGGTTTGGTATATTCCGCCGCTTAGCCCAATTATGAATATGGTGGAAGGGAAAGGCAGTAACTGGCAAGCAGAAGAGATTTTCCCTGCTATCGATAATATGCGTATTCCAATTCAATATTTAGCGAATTTACTCACTGCAGGAGATGAATCACACATTCGTCTTACATTGAAGAAAATGGCTGTTATGCGAACGCATATGAGAGCGCTGCAAATTAATAAAGAGCCAAATGAAGCTGTATTAAAAGAACTTGGTTTAACAAAACAGGATGTAGAAGATATGTATCGTCTTCTTGCTATTGCGAAATATAAAGATCGTTTTGTTATCCCGACGTCTCACCGAGAACAAGTTGCAGATTTATATAGTGAACAAGGAAGCTGTGGTTTATCATTCGCAGGTGGCCCAGGCTCTTGTATGACAATTTCTTAAATAAAGGGGGCAGCAAATTATGAAACAAAGTTTACGAACTGTTTTTTCTTGTTCTTCATTCCTTCTCTCCTACCCGGAACTCGGGTGGAGGGAAGCTTTAACTGAATTACTAGAAGAGATGGAAGCGATTGAACAGGACGATGTTAAAGCTTCACTTACAACATTTATAAAACAAGCGCTACATAAAACGAACGATCAACTTATTGATGGTTACGTATATACATTTGATTTTGGTAAAAAGACGAATATGTATTTAACGTATATGAACACTGGTGAACAAAGAGAAAGAGGGATTGAATTACTAGAGTTAAAGCAACATTATAAAAAATCGGGTTTTGAAGTAACAGATAAAGAACTACCTGATTATTTACCGCTATTACTCGAGTTTTTTGCAAATGCAAATGAGCAAGACAGTGAACCAATTATGAGTAAATACAAGGAGAATATACAAGCATTACACGTTCAGTTAAAAGAAGCAGGTAGTATGTATGAACCAATTCTTGCGGCTGTTCTACTCGCTATCGAAGCATGGGATGTACAGACAAATTAGAAAGGAGAGTTGTTAAAATGATGAATCAATTTCTATGGGTATTGTTTCCATATATCATTTTTGCAATCTTTATCGGTGGACATATTTTTAGATACAACTATGATCAATTTGGCTGGACATCAAAATCTAGTGAACTATTAGAAAAGAAAATGCTCCGAATCGGAAGTCTATTATTCCACTTTGGGATTATGTTCGTAATTGGCGGTCATGTTATGGGGATATTAATTCCAGAAGCTGTATACCGTTCGATAGGTATTTCTGAGCATACGTATCACATAATGGCAATTAGTTTCGGGCTTCCGGCAGGTGTTGCTTCTATCATCGGTTTAATTATATTAACGTACCGCCGCGTAACTGTAAAACGTATCATTGCAACGAGCACAAAGGGAGATTATATTGCGCTTATTTTATTACTTATCGTAATGTTAGCAGGACTTTCTTCAACATTTTTAAATATCGATTCAAAAGGATTTGATTATCGTACAACAATTGGCCCTTGGTTCCGAAGTCTCTTTATTTTCCAACCGAAAGTTGAATATATGACGGAAGTACCAGTATGGTTTAAAATTCATATTCTTGCAGGGATGGGTTTATTCGCAATGTGGCCATTTACAAGACTAGTACATGTATTTAGTGCCCCAATTAAATATGTAAGCCGTAGTTATGTAATTTACAGAAGACGTATTCCTAATGAGTTGAAAAAATAATACTGCTGTAAACGGATAGGAGTTAGCAGCTAAAACGAAACGAGGTCTCATATGGCAGGCCTCGTTTTTGTTTACATAGGAAATAATCGTTAATAAGTAGTTTAAATTGAAAAAAGATTAGCATCTAAATAAGATGCTAATCAATGCTACAAACAGAAGCAGAGCAATCTTCACAAGCAATTTCACATTTTAAAAATTGTAAATCGTGGATTGTAATCTTTCCTTTATGAATCGAAATTGTACCTTGCTTTTTTAATTCATTTAACATTCGATTTACACTTTCACGTGAAGTTGCACAGAAATTAGCAAGTTCTTGATTTGTTAATGGTAAATCGATGAGAATCCCATTTTCTTTTAATACACCGTAACTATTTGTCATTCGTATAAGAGTAGAGTACAGGGCACCTTTTTTGCCGTGTAATACTAAATCTCGGAACTTCGTTTGCATTCTTCTTAAATGTTCACTAATCCATTTCATAAATTCAAATACAAGTGCTGGTTTTTGGAGTAATGCTTTTTCTAACGCTTCACGCTTTATAACTCCTACTTCAACATCTTCAAGGCATTTTGAATTTAATAAGTATTTCGCATTGTCCGTGAATAATGTTAGTTCTCCAATAATGTCATATTCCGAACAAATTCGAAGTGTCAATTCTTGTCCGTCAGCACTTAATTTACTAATTTGTACTTTTCCTGAGTGGATGATATAGAGCTCTGTTGCCTCCATACCTTCTTGAAAAATAAAACTACCTTTTTTAATTTGCATTTTATATTCAACAGATGCAAGTAATTCTTTTAAATCTTGAGATAATGTCATACTGTTTGCCACAGTGATCACCTTTCTTCTTATAAGCAATACATTTCCTATTTTGAGTGTAAGTATGATGAAAATGCAAGAGCTATTTTAAAAATAAATTGAAATTTCAATGACCGTAAGGGGAAGAAATCTTCAGTTTTTAGTTTGAAAAATTCAATAGACAAAGTGGATGAGATTAAAGATGTGAACAAAATTCGAACGGATTTGTGAAGAATTTTTGAATGGGGAAAGTAATGTGAGAAAAGTCACATTGAATATGTAGCTTCTTTTTTATAATGAAGGCAAATAAAAAAATTGAAAGCTTACTAAGGATTGCAGCAGAAAAGAAGGGATATAGATGCATGAGAACATGAAAGATTCTTTAGAACGGCCACTTCAAGATTTACGTATTTCAGTTATTGATCGTTGTAATTTTAGGTGTACATACTGTATGCCTGCTGAAGTGTTCGGACCTGATTACGCTTTTTTAAAGGAAGAGCTTTTATTAACGTTCGATGAAATAGAAAGATTAGCGAGATTATTTATAAGTATGGGAATCAATAAAATTAGGCTTACTGGCGGTGAACCTTTATTGCGTAAAGACTTACCGACGTTAATTGCAAGACTTGCAAAGCTAGAAGGCTTAAAAGATATTGGGCTCACAACAAACGGAATTCATTTAGCAAAACAAGCTAAGGTGCTAAAAGGCGCAGGATTAAAGCGAGTAAATATTAGTTTAGATGCAATAGAGGATCATGTCTTCCAAAAAATTAATGGAAGAAATGTAAGCACAAAACCTGTATTGAAAGGAATTGAAGCAGCGAAGGCTGCTGGATTAGAAGTAAAGGTAAATATGGTCGTAAAAAAAGAAATGAATGATAGTCAAATTCTTCATATGGCTCGTTATTTTAAAGAACAAGAAATTCAGCTCCGTTTTATAGAGTTTATGGATGTGGGCAGTACAAACGGCTGGAACTTTGAACAAGTTATTACGAAGGAACAATTAATAGAGAAGATTAATCGTGTATATCCGATTGAGCCTGTTAAACCTCGTTACTTTGGAGAGGTTGCGAAAATGTATCGATATGTAGGGAGCGATGCAGAAGTTGGATTTATTACTTCTGTTTCTGAGTCATTTTGTTCTTCTTGTACGAGAGCCCGTATTTCGGCAGACGGTAAGTTTTTTACATGTTTATTTGGAACAAAAGGAACGGATTTGCGAACGCTTCTTCGAGAAAATATTTCTGACGCCTCACTATTAAAAATTTTACAACATACATGGCGATATAGAACAGATCGATATTCAGATGAAAGAACAGTTGAAAGTACAAGTAAACGTCCAAAAGTTGAAATGTCTTACATTGGTGGATAGTGAAAGGCGGAGTTCTTATGCAAGAGCGTTATGCAAGGCAAGTGTTGTTTTCTAGAATTGGTAAAATGGGACAAAGGAAAATAAGAAAGAAACATGTGCTCCTAATCGGTGCGGGTGCACTAGGAGCTGCGAATGCGGAAGCACTCGTTAGGATGGGAATTGGGAAATTGACAATTGCTGATCGTGACTATGTTGAATGGAGTAATTTACAGCGGCAACAGTTATATACAGAAGAAGATGCACAGCAGTGTAAACCAAAAGCAATTGCAGCGGCACAACATGTAAGAAAGATTAATTCTGATGTGGAAATTGTACCAGTTGTAACGGACGTCACAATGCAAGAAATGGAAGAGTTAACGAAAGAAGTGGATCTCATATTGGATGCGACTGACAACTTTGATACGCGTCTACTTATAAATGACATTTCACAAAAAGAAAATATACCTTGGATATATGGTGGATGCATTGGAAGTTACGGTGTAACGTACACAATTCTTCCAGGAAAAACACCATGTTTTCGCTGCTTAATGGATCATCCTATGGGCGGTGCAACATGTGATACAGCGGGAATTATTCAGCCAACTGTACAAATGGTCGTTGCTCACCAAGTGACAGAAGCAATGAAAATATTGGTGGATGATTTCGAGGCGCTAAGAGGAACAATGTTATCATTTGATATTTGGAACAATCAAGTTCTCTCATTAAAAGTAAATAAACAGAAAAAAAGTACATGTCCATCTTGCGGAAATACACGTACGTATCCAAGTTTAACATTTGAAGCGCAGATGAAAACGGAAGTATTATGCGGACGGAATACAGTCCAAATCCGTCCAGGAATAAAGAGAGTTCTAAATTTAAACGAAATCAAAAAAGGATTACAAAAAATTGTACATGTCCAAAAAACGCCGTACTTACTAGCATTTCTAATTGATGAATATCGTTTCGTTTTATTTACAGACGGTAGGGCATTTATTCATGGGACAAATGATGTGAAAATAGCAAAACGATTGTACGCAAAATATATAGGCTGAATAGAAAGTGAGTTTCACTTTCCAAAAACGAGGTGAAAAAGAATGGTATTAAAACGTATACCAATTCCAGTAGCAGAAGCAGTTGCTCGTGTAATGAAATATGCCTACCAAGGTGAAATGGAAAAGGTTTCTCTTATAGAAAGCTACGGTAGAACACTTGGAGAAGATGTTATTGCAGATCATGATGTTCCGCATTTTGATCGCTCTCCGTACGACGGGTTTGCGATTCGAGCGGAAGATACGAAAGAAGCGAGTAATAGTAACCCCATTCAGTTTGAAGTGATTGGTGAAATTGGAGCAGGATTTGTTTTTACAGAAGAAGTGAAAGCATTTCAAGCTGTCCGTATTATGACAGGAGCCGCAATTCCGAGAGGGTGTAATGCGGTTGTTATGTTAGAACTAACGGCAGGATTTGAAAAAAACGAAAAGACTTATATGACATTAAAACGATCTTTCTCTTCTGGTGATAACATTTCTTTTAAAGGTGAAGATGTAAAACAAAATAGCATTCTTGTGAAAAAAGGGACTGTTATTAATCCTGGAGTAGCAGCGCTTCTTGCTACGTTTGGTTATAGTTTCGTACATGTTATAAAACAACCAGTGATTGGAATTGTAACGACGGGTAGCGAACTGCTTGAAGTACATGAAAAATTAAAGCCAGGGAAGATTCGAAATAGTAACTCCTATATGGTAGCTGTTCAAATTGAACGAGCAGGGGGGATTGTACAGTATTATGGGCAATTCGCTGACGATTTTGAGACGTGTTATAACACTGTAAAAAAGGCGATAAAAGAAGTAGATATATTAATTACAACTGGTGGTGTTTCAGTAGGAGACTATGACTATTTACCTGCCATCTATGAGAGATTACGAGCTAATGTACTTTTTGACAAAATAGCGATGCGACCAGGAAGTGTGACAACTGTAGCTGAGGTAGAAGGAAAATTACTATTTGGTTTATCTGGTAATCCTTCTGCTTGTTATGTCGGTTGTGAATTATATGTTAGACCAGTGATTGGAAAATACTTGCATAGGGAAGATTCGCACATATATCGTGCAGAGGCAATTTTACAAAAAGACTTTCCGAAAGCAAACCCATTTACTCGTTTTGTAAGAGGGCGAGTAGAAATTATAGATGGTCAATTACAAGTTACACCAGTTGGTTTAGATAAATCTAGCGCAATTTCTTCACTTGCAGAAGCGAATGCATTTATCGTTTTACCAGGGGGAACGAGAGGATTTGAAGCTGGAATTACTGTTTCGGTACTGTTATTAGAATCAAACAACGGAAGTGAGTGGCCGTGGGAAGAACCGCTTCGATCATACAAGTAATAGAAAAAGGGATTGCTAACTTATATAAGGATCAGAGGTGCAAGATGACATATACGTATTATGAAGTAATTGATACACCTATTTCAATTGAGGAAGTTACAAACAAAGTAATTCGTCGTGAGTGTGGCGCAGTTACTACTTTCGTTGGTACTGTTAGAGAATTTACAAAAGGGCGTCGTACACTTTGTTTAGAGTATGTAGCTTATAAGACAATGGCGGAGAAACAGCTTGAGAGAATTAGCATTGAAGTAGGAGAGAAGTGGCCGGGGACATATGTCGCTATTACACATCGCATTGGTACATTACAAATTTCTGATCTTGCTGTCGTTGTCGCTGTGTCTACACCACATCGGAAAGCGGCCTATGAGGCGAATGAATATATTATGGAGCGCATAAAACAAATTGTTCCTATTTGGAAAAAAGAGTTTTGGGAAGATGGAGAGTGGTGGATAGGTGATCAGTTAGAGAAAACAGCATATGGTAATGGCGAGCCTGGAAAGGAGATGAGAATATGATTGAAGTACTATTATTTGCACATTTGCAAGAAGGAGCAAGTAAGCCGGCTTTGCATATAGACTATGAAAATATTACAGTTGCGGAATTAAAGGAAGTCCTCACTAAGAAATACAACATAGCAATTTCAAACGAGATTATGGTCGCGATAAATGAAGAATACGCAAATGAGGATGACATCATCCAAATTGGTGATGTCGTAGCAATGATTCCGCCAGTAAGTGGTGGTTGATTCTTTTCAGCCTAATGATGTTAGGACGTGATTGGGCTGGAGAGAATGAATTTAACTATGCATACATAGGAGGGAACAGGATGAAAAGTCCTAATTTTCAATTAAGTTTACAAACTTCTAATCTAATTATCGGTTTTATGGTATGGGTCATTTTATCATCATTAATGCCTTATATTAAAGCGGATATTCCATTAACTGCGGGACAAATTTCTATGGTCACAGCAGTACCTGTTATTTTAGGCTCTATTCTTCGCATTCCAATTGGTTATTGGACAAATCGTTTCGGAGCAAGAAAATTATTCTATATTAGTTTTATTCTATTATTATTTCCTGTTTTTTATATTAGTGTTGCCAATTCTATGATGGATTTAATTATTGGTGGATTATTTGTAGGAATCGGTGGTGCTGTATTCTCTGTAGGAGTAACTTCTTTACCAAAATACTTTCCGAAAGAGAGTCACGGTTTTGTAAATGGTATTTACGGTGTCGGTAACGCCGGAACAGCAATTACTTCGTTTTTAGCACCTGTCATTGCAACTTCAGTTGGCTGGAGAACGACAGTACAATGTTATTTAGTTTTACTTGCAGTGTTTGCACTTATGAACTTTTTATTAGGTGATCGTAAAGAGAAAAAAGTGAATACACCACTAATGGAACAAATAAAAGGTGTATATAAAAATGAGAAACTTTGGTTTTTATGTATCTTTTACTTTTTAACTTTCGGATCATTTGTCGCATTTACCGTATACTTACCAAACTTTTTAGTATCTCATTTCGGATTAGAGAAAGTAGATGCAGGTATGCGGACAGCCGGATTCATCGTACTCGCAACAATTATGCGTCCGATTGGTGGTTGGCTCGGTGATAAGTTTAATCCATTTAAAATATTAATCTTCGTATTTATCGGTTTAACACTATCAGGTATTATTTTATCATTTATGCCTAGTATGAACGTGTATACATTTGGTTGCTTACTAGTAGCATTTTGTGCAGGGATTGGTAATGGTACAATCTTCAAACTCGTTCCAATGTATTTCTCAGAACAAGCTGGTATTGTAAATGGTCTCGTATCAGCTTTAGGTGGACTAGGAGGATTCTTCCCACCGCTAATTTTAACATTACTATTCCAATTAACAGGTCATTATGCAATTGGATTTATGGCACTATCAGAAGTCGCACTTGCTTGTTTAATCATTACAGTATGGATGTATAGCCAAGAGAAATTGTTAGTGATGTTAAAGAATCATTAATAAGGAAAAAGAACCATCCCAAAGTATATTGGGATGGTTCTTTTAGTAATAGGCTTCAACATGTTTTTATTGATATCTCAATAAACGCTTGTTTTCTATAAGAATGTGCTTTTAAAATGAAAAACAGAAGGCTTATGGAATTTTATTTTAAAATATAGAAGTCAAAAGTTATTCAATTAAAGGGCAGATTAGTGAAGGAAATCTTAAATATATTCTAAAGATCGAACTCATTTTTAGAATGCAAATATTTAATTGGATCGGGGTGTTTAGATGAAAAAGTTATATAAGTCCACTCAAGATAAACAAGTATCAGGTGTGTTAGGTGGCTTAAGCGACAAGTATGGGATTGATGTAAGTATTCTTCGCATAGTAACTGCAGTATCAGATTTTTTTAGGGCAAAATTTTTTGGTAAGGCTAACGGATATTGTGAAAAAAGTACTACACTAAAGAATACAGTTCAGTTCGATAAGATAAAATTATGAATTTGTATAAATAATCCATAATTTTCTTTATGAGTTATATTTGATATGTTAAAGAAAAGAGAGGGGAGGGAAATGAAATAAGAATTTTTGATGAGCATTTTCATATTATCGATTTCAGTTTTCTGATTATTGAGACTAAGGGTGTTTTCCGATGAATGAAATGTGTCCACATTTAGTAAAGCGTTTAATCCAACTAAAATATATTTAGAATGAGGTTTTAAATGTTTGTATTTATTATATTAGACGTAATATTACCGATATTAATATTGATGCTAATTGGTGCAATCTTACAAAGAAAGTTCCAATTTAACTTAAAGCAGCTATCTACACTTATTACTTATTGCTTAATGCCAGCGGCTGTATTTGTGAATATATATGATATTCGTATAGAAACAGGTTTTTTGCTCCAGATAATATACTATTTAATGCTTTATAGTCTGAGTCTGATCATAGTAAGTCATTTCATTTCAAAAATATTGAAGTTAGAAAAAGGAGAAAGTGCAGCTCTAAAAAATAGCATTTCGTTAATGAATTCCGGTAATTATGGGTTACCAGTAAGTCAATTGATTTTCAGTCACAATCCAGTGGGGGTTTCCATTCAAATTTTTATTGTTATTTTCCAGAATCTTTTAACTTATTCATATGGGATATATAACTTACTATCAGCAACAAAAACAATCGGAGGTATTATTCGATCATTTCTAAGACTGCCTGTATTTCATGCGCTCGTATTAGGGGTTCTCTTTCAATCTTTTAAAATTCAAATACCTAATTCTATCTTGCTACCTCTTAATCAGCTTGCGAATGGTTTTGTTGCAATAGCACTCATATTGCTAGGGGCACAATTATCTAACATTAAACTTAATTTTTTCCATCGAGTCATAACATGGGCTTTAATTGGAAGGTTACTGATGGGACCATTATTAGCACTTGCCGTAATATACATACTAAACATCGATGGTATTGTTGCACAATCATTATTTATTGCAAGTTCTTTTCCTACTTCAAGAAATACATCAACCATTGCTATGGAATATCAAATAGAGCCTGAATTACATGCACAAATCGTTTTATTTTCAACACTTTTCAGCATTATTACAGTAACTGTCGTTATTTATTTGTCATATATTTTGTTTTGAATATACGTGCAAAAACGAATAGATTTGAGGCGGTAAATGATGGACGGAAACCCCATCGATATGAGAAGAAAACAGTCTATGATATATGGGGGGCGTTTACAATTGTACCGTGTCTGATAATCAAGTGGCTTAATTCAAAAAAAGGAAACTCGTTACGGGTTATTTCGTATGAAAATCTTTAAAGCATCTACATATAGACTTGCGAAAAAAGACAAAATTCCGTTTATAATTGACGTTACATGAGCTTAGTTTGATAGCGGTGGGGTGGGAGCGTCAAGTAAGAATTTTTTCTTTATTGATTTTATGCGGTTTTTCCGCAAAATTGTAACTAAGGGGGATTCCAAGTTGAGTAAACAGAATATCAGCACAACAGTTTCAGGAGATATAATTGTTACCCATCTAGTTGGCAATATAAAAACAGATGATGTGTATGAATGGTTTAATGGTTTTGAGCAGGTTTGTCAACAATTCATTTCTGAAGGGCGGAAATACAAATTGTTGGTGGATAGAAAAGGATACACGCCAAATCATTTTTCTGTTCAAAAAGTATGGAAAGAGAAGTTCTTCAATGAAATCATTTTGAATAACAATAAGGCAATTGCATTTCTCCTTGAAGAGGGGGAGATAATGGATTATTTACAACAATCTAATACGAAAGAATCTGTGAGATTTTTTGATGATTATGAACAAGCGCTAATTTGGTTGAATGAATATCCAATATAAAACCTGTATTGAAGCCGTTGCTCTCAAGCAACGGCTTTTTTGTCCGTAATTGTTGCCGTTATTTTTCTTCACAGATTCTTGTCCAATTGTTTGTCTGATCCTAAAAAACGAAACTAAAGCAAAAAGAACAAACGTCTCTAAAAAACGTTTGTTCACAGTTAATTCCTATTTTAGCTAAGTGATAGATTCCATTTTATGAGTACGAGAAATTCTTTTTATAAGTTTAGGAAGGACAGAAGTTAATTCCTGTTTCATACGCTTCGTAAACGATGGGTCCTTACCTGAAGTCGAAATAGTGACAACATATTCATCATTTCGAATGACACCAGGTGTGTGAAACGATGATGCTGTACCATCACTTACAACGTTAACCCACTGGAAATCATGAGCGGCCTGTTTGACCATCATATTTACAGCATGTTGATTTGTAGCTGCATAAATTAGATGAGCATCTTTAATATCATCATTACTAAAAGTTTTTTGTTTCCAAGTAATATAAGAAAGTTCCTTCATTTCCTCGCAAATTTCTGGGCTGACAACAGTGACGAAAGCGCCTGTATCTTTTAATCCAGACGCTTTTCGATATGCAATTTTACCTCCACCAATGATAATGACAACTTTATTTTGTAGATTAAACATAAGAGGGTACATGTTATACATATATGCATTCCTCCATTCGTTCTAATAATGTTAGTTTCATATATGTATCAAACTGAAGACAGTTACAAGTCGTGACGTGATTATATTTTTTTGTATGCAATTTAATTTTTTGAAGTAATAATCCGGTAAAGAGAAGGTACGGCATGACATATACATGGGACGCAGTCGATGTTATAGCCTTGAGCTCAGCAGCGAAAGAGGGAGTTCCTTTCGTTAAAAAGGAACAGGATACTGGCATACCAAGTTTTCGTTCGACAGCTGCTCCGATTTGTTGTAATTCATGTATCGGTTGTGGATCACTACTGCCTCGCCCTACGAGTAAAATACTACTATTTTGCATTGGCATAGCTTCACGTATTCTTTTCACTACAAGTTCCACCATATGTGGATGTGTACTAAAAGGAGGTACAACTGAAAATGTTATTTGTGGATATTTCTTTTGTAGTTGTTCTATTTCAAAAGGAATATCACGTTTATAGTGAGCTGCTGCAAATAATAAAACAGGTACAATCATTATTTCAGTTACTCCCTCTATTATCGTTTCTGTAACTGCATCCGAAATAGTAGGTGTCGTTAGTTCTAGAAAAGCTATTTTTTGAATTCTTTCGTTTCGCTCTTTCATAACAGATTGAATAAATTGAATGAATTGTTCATTACCTTCTTGTAGCCGGCTCCCATGTCCAACATATACAATTCCTTTCATTGTCTCACCATGTCTTTCTTCATAAGAGTTTCTTGTAATTGATGATCTACGTTATGAAACCCAACTTTATTTGCATAGTGTAAAGTTGGAACGTCGGTATACGAGAATGGGAGAGTAAGAATATTGATAAAGCCAAGGCGTTTTATTTCTGCTAGAAACGTATCAATAGAAGCACGACCTTCAAATACAATGCTATCCCATGAGAATTCAGAAAGAATACGTGAATGAATTTCATCGAAGCGATGATCAATTGTGTACTCATGAGTCATCATATAGGAACCAGCACCAATTTTTTCTTGAATAACAGCAATTCGGTTAATGTTTCGTCCTAAATAAATCGTTGAATTCGAAGAAAATTGCGC
This sequence comes from Bacillus sp. TE8-1, assembly GCF_008368855.1. Taxonomy (NCBI): domain Bacteria; kingdom Bacillati; phylum Bacillota; class Bacilli; order Caryophanales; family Bacillaceae; genus Bacillus; species Bacillus sp. TE8-1. The sequence continues at coordinate 128,590 of NZ_QPET01000021.1, forward strand.
AGGTTTACTGAACAATCCATATTGCATGAGCTTTTCTTGAATAGAAAGGTTCATATACTGAAGTTCTGCCTGTAAGGAACGAATATCTTTATGATATTTACTGCATGATTGCATTAAGATGTCTACACTGTCAGCGGAACAAAATACAAGACGATCAACGTTAAAAATCTTATTGATTTGTTCAGAGGTTAATGTGTATTCTTTCTTTTTGAAAGTTGGAATTTGATATATTTCTGCACCGGACTCTTGTAACTTTTGCTTTATTGCGTTTTTTTTATTTGTTGCAGCTGCAAATAAAACTTTCTTGCCGTGCAATGGTTTACGTTCTTTCCAAGAGATTTGATTCCGCAAAGTAACAACATCACCAACAATTGTCATAGAAGGATTAGAAATATTTTCGTTTTTGACAATAGAAACAATGGTAGACAGTGTCCCTGTGACAACGCGCTGTTTACCAGTTGTACCCCATTCAATGACTGCTACTGGCGTATCTTCTTTTTTTCCTGCTTGTAGTAAGTTTTTACAAATTATAGGTAAGTTTTTTATACCCATGTAGTAGGCAATCGTGTCGCTATTGTGAGATGAATTATATTTTCCATGATCGGTTAAGGGACCTTTTGCATGTCCGGTTAATAAAGTGACACTATTACTGTAGTCACGGTGAGTGAGGGGAATACCTGCATAGCTACTAGCGGCGATGCTAGATGTAATGCCTGGTACAATTTCATATGGAATATTTGCTGCTGCTAAAGTTTCTGCTTCTTCACCAACACGGCCAAAAATAGATGGATCTCCGCCTTTTAATCGGACAACAATTTTGCCCTCTTTCGCAAATTGAAGAAGGTGTGCGTTAATTATTTCTTGACGCATAATATGATTCTTTGGCATTTTTCCGCAATACATAAGTTCACATGTTTGTTTTGTATAGCTAAGAAAGAAAGGGTTTAGTAAACGGTCATATAAAACAATATCTGCACGTTTTAAACACTCTATCGCTTTTTTTGTAATAAGCCCTTCATCACCTGGTCCTGCACCAACTAAATATACATATCCGTTCATAATTGCACCTCATCAATTTTTATTTAAAAGGAAGCCAGAGGAGGCTTCCTTTCGAAAATTACATGTATAAATAAATGTCACCGTCAATAACTTCTACTTCGTATGTTTGAATACAGCCGTCATCAGGTTTTTGAACTTCACCTGTTAGTAGTGAGATTTTCCAATCATGCAGTGGACAAAAGGCGAATTCTCCAGACACAATCCCTTCTGCTAACGGTCCGTTTTTATGAGGACAACGATTTTCTACAGCTCGAATATCGCCATTTGAAAGGCGGAATAGGGCGATAGACATACCTTTCATTTGCACTTCTTTACCGATTTGAATAGCAAGATCTTCCGCACGCATAACTTTTATTTTTTCTTTCGTTTGTATCATTTAGATCACAGCTCCTTATTTCACAGTTTCTACTTCATACATCGCTTTTAATGATTTCGTTTCTAGTGCTTGTCCCCATGCTTCCGTATATGTTCTACGAGCTGTTTGGAAACGTTCATTTAACGTAGTAACCATACTTGCATCTTGTAGTATTTCTTTTATATGATCGAAGCCTAAACGTTCTGTCCAGTAGGCGGTACGCTCTCCGTAAATACCAGTTTCACGATAATATTGCATGTAAGCTGCAGCGATGCGAAGGACATCATCTTCAGTAGGGACAATCATTACAAAATCAGCTTCACGTACTTCTGTACCACCATTTCCGCCAATATAAAGTTGATATCCATTTTCGACACAAACAACGCCAAAATCTTTCGTCAGTACTTCCGCACAGTTACGCGGACAACCGGTTACACCCATTTTCATTTTATGAGGTGTATCTACCATTTCTAATGATTGTTCAAGCAACATACCAAGTCCTAATGAATCTTTCGTACCGAAACGGCAAAAACGAGAGCCAACACATGATTTTACATTACGAAGAGACTTTGAATACGCATATCCAGAAGTCATATTTAAGTCAGCCCATACGTTAGGTAAATCTTGTTTCTTGACACCGTATAAGCCAATTCGGCTTGCACCGGTAATTTTCACAAGTGGAACATCATACTTCTTCGCAACTTCAGCAATTTTCATTAAATCATCAGCTGTTGTAACGCCTCCGTACATACGTGGAATAACAGAGAATGTACCATCGTGCTGGATGTTACCATTCATTCTTTCATTAACGAAACGGGACGATTTATCATCTTCATATTCTTCTGGAATCGCCATACGTAAATAGTAGTTTAAAGCAGGGCGGCATTTCGAACAGCCGTCTTCATGTGCAAAACCAAGAACATTTCGTACTTCTTTTGGAGATTTTAAGCCTTTCTCGTGAATGGCCGCTACGACTTCATCACGGGATAAAGGTGTACATCCACACATACCGGCAGATTGCGCTGAGGCATCAAAAGCATCTCCAAGTGTATGAGATAAAACTTGTTCCACAAGTGGACGACATTTACCACAAGAACCTGCGGCTTTCGTACAGCCTTTAACTTCTTCAAAAGTCGTTAACTCTTGTTCTAAAATGGCGTGAACGATTGTTCCTTTCGTAACACCATTACATCCGCAAATTGTGTCATTCGCACTCATAGTAGCAACGTCAAGTTCACATTCTTCACCAGCTTTGTGAAGAAGAGAAGCGGCTGTATATTCTTGTATATCTTCTTCTTTCTTTAACATGCTAAAGAGGCGTGTACCGTCAGCTGTATCACCGTATAAAACGATACCGACGACTTTATTATCACGAATTAATACTTTTTTATAGGAACGTTTACATTCATTAAAGATGGATATTGCTTTCGTTTGATCATCTTCATAAATTTGGCCAGCAGAGAATAAATCACAACCAGCAACTTTTAATTGTGTACCGACGATACTGCCCGAATATCCATCAGTTTGTAAATTTGTTATATGTTTTGCTAATATCGCACCTTGTTCATAAAGAGGAGCAACAAGTCCATATGCGATACCGTCATGCTCTGCACATTCTCCAACTGCATAAATGGACTCATCATTTGTTAGCATATAGTCATTGACTACAATACCGCGATTTACAATTAGACCAGCATCTTTTGCTATTTGCGTATTTGGGCGTATTCCGACAGCCATTACGATTAAATCACAATCTACAACTTCACCGTCTTGAAATTGAATGCCCTCAACATGGTCTGTACCAAGAATTTTTACAGTTTTCTTTTCCATTAGAAATTTCATGCCTTGTGCTTCTAAATCTTCACGCAGAAGAGCAGCTGCTTTCGTATCTAGTTGTTGCTCCATTAAGCTAGGCATTAAATGAACAACATGTACGTCCATTCCTAAATCAATTAGACCTCGTGCTGCTTCTAAACCGAGTAAACCGCCACCAATAACAACGGCCTTTTTCTTTTCTTTAGCGGTATCTATCATAAATTGTGTATCTTCAATAGTTCGAAATCCTGTTACACCAGAAAGTGCGGAACCTTCAACAGGTAAAATAAAAGCACTAGAACCTGTTGCGATAATGAGCTTGTCGTATGTAAGAGTACGCTTCTTTTCTGTAATAATAATTTTTTCTTCTCGGTTAATACTTTGAACTCTTTCATTCGTATACAAAGTTATTTCGTTTTCTTCATACCAACTGTATTCATTCATAATGATATCTTGCATATTTGTTTTGCCTTGTAAAACATGAGAGAGCATAATACGGTTGTAGTTTGGATGCGGTTCATCTCCAAAAATAGTAATCTCATATGAATCACTATCATGTTTTAAGATTTCTTCCATACAGCGAATGCCAGCCATACCATTTCCGATCATAACTAAACGTTTTTTCATTTTCGTTTCCCCTTTTTATGTGAAATGTTGAACAAAGGATTATATTTTTATTATAGAAAATCAAATAAGGGGGAGATGTGATATTTATCACATTTTTATAATGATTCACAAATTGTTAAAATTCGGATTTATTCGAGAGGGATGTGTATAGTCTTTACCAAATGAAAGAGCAGGACATAAGTATGTATACTCATGTCCTGCTCTTTATTTATGCTCTCGTAATGGCACGTGGAAATAAAATATTATTTTCTAAATGAATGTGCTCAAATAAATCAGACTCTAGCGCTTCAAGACGTTGGTAAACAAGTCGATAAGTACCGCAAGCACCTTCTGGAGGAGTAAAGTCATTTGTCACTTTACGAAGTTCTTTTATAATATTTCCAGCATGATTGTGCTCATTTTCTAGTTCATTTACTACTTTACGTAACTTAGCATAGTTTTCATTAGTTGGATTTTGTTCAAATTCTAAAATTAATGGAAAATCTTCCATTTCTTCTTTAATTAAATGCTGTTCTAATTCCATTTTAAGTTCATGAAATAGCTTATGAATTTGAGCTAAATGAGGCTGACTTGCCCCATGAACACGTAATACTTTTGTCACATATGGACTTAACTGTGGTAATTCTTCATTTAAGTAGCGGTGATGCTTATTTATAACATAATCAATCAATTCACGATAAGAAGCATTTTTCCAATCAATTTTCGATTCATTTAATCGTTTCGTATTATGATAAAGCGTATTTAACTCTGTAAGCACTTCAGTAGCTGATAAATTTCTTTCATGAATTGCATCAATAAGTGGCTTATTACCGCCACAACAAAAATCTATTCTATATGATTTAAAAAGATCACTAGCTTTCGGAAATTGTGTAACAATCTCACCAACAATTGAAGTTTCAGTAAATGTATGTTCCATATGAATGCCTCCATAAAGTTTTAATGTAATATCTGAATTAAAAATAGCGATAAATGAAAAATAATGTGGTGATTGAAATCACTTATAATGTGTCAATTTTGAGGATAATAAGATGAGTTTTATAAAAGGAAGAGGGGGAGGGGGAATTCGTCATAATAGTTTCTGATAATAAAAAAGAAGCTTACTAGAAGCTTCTTTTTTACTACTATTTTTCACATGCAACTCCATCGCCATCACGATCAAGATGTGAGTCATAACCTGGTTGTCCTTTATATAGAGGAGCTTTCCCGGCAGCTCTAACTGCGGCACAATTTTTGTAATATGCACTACTAGTATTTCCTGAAGCAGGTTGTGTTTGAGCTTGCTGTGCTTTTTGCTCTTCTTGTTGTTTACGAGCTTGTTCATCAGCCTGACGTTTTTGCTCTTCTTGTTGTTTACGAGCTTGTTCATCAGCCTGACGTTTTTGTTCTTCTTGTTGTTTACGAGCTTGTTCATCAGCCTGACGTTTTTCATCCTCTTGCTTACGAGCTTGTTCTTCGGCTAGACGCTTCTCATCTTCTTGCTTTTGAGTTTTTTCGTCCGCCTCTTTCTTTTCTAGCTCTTTTTTCTGTTCGCTATCTTTTGGCTCTTCATTATTAGAGGCAACTTTTGTACTAGTTGCTGTTGTTTTTTCAGAAGAAGGATCTGAAATACCTGATAGCGCAACAAAAATGACAAATAATACGGCTGTAATAATAAATTGTTTTTTCGCTACACCTGTTTTCTTAATAACAGATAAGATTGCTAGAACAAGGAAGAATATAAATAGAATGAAACTTAAAGTAGAAAAAAACTCGACGACGGGGTGTTCCGATTTTGTTGTACCGGCCGTTATTAATATAATAGAAATCATAAAAAGAATAACGGTAGGACGTCCATATTGTTTTGCTTTTCCATTTTTCTTAAAGAATGAAATGATACATAAGATTAAAAGAATAAAAGCAATAAAAAATAAAGCTGCACCAATATTACTTAAAATCGACATTTTCATACCTCCATTTGTAAGATTCTTCTTATTGATTATATAGGAATTTATTGGATATTACACGTTTTGTATAAATTTAGAAAATTAATATTTTTAATGGACTTATAAACATTTATTTTATATATAAGGAAAAATGGATGTATTTCCTATTACTTTTTGAAAGAGATTTCATAAATTATAGTATATCGATTGAAAGGAGGAGATTTGAATGGAATTTCAATTGTTGGTAACTTGTATATTACAAGAAGGTAATGCTTACTTTTTAGTAACGAAGGTAGATGATGTTATTACGTTAAAAGTACCGATTACTGCGGGAGTAGCAGGTTTATTTTTAGCTTTAGGTGTACCAAGATGTTCTTAATTTAAATCTCTATAGTAGAAGGGGAAGGGACATGCCTTCCTTTTCTACTATTACATAATATAATTATGTAAACTCAAATATCATATTTGTGATAGCACGTTTGAAATGGACATGCATATACTATAATGTTTCATTGGATGTTAGCGGTGAAAGGTAGTTTTAATAAGTGCATCCAGTGATGTTGTTAAGCTATGAAAATAAAAGAGGTGCTATTATATATGAAAAGAAAAACATTGGATATTCCAGTTACATTGCGAAGAGAGTGGTTTTTAATAGAGTTAGCTCATTTAACGAAAAAATATGGAATTGAAATTGCAACTAGCAAAATGGATGCTGCACCGTTTTTAAGAGATCAAGTTACGGAGTCAAAGATAGGGGAAGGGCTACAATATGATAAATATGATGATGAATATATAATTGAAAATTAAAGGGTAACAACAAAATTAAATTAATTTATAACAAAGTATAAAATAAAGCAGATTCTAAATATAGAATCTGCTTTATTATGAAATACTTGTAGTCAACTAACCTCTTTCTAGTGTTTTTCCTACATATTTCTCTTGCGTTATTCCAAAAGATTCACGAAGAATGCGAGCATAATCTTTAGATTCTATTGGTCGTTTATTTTTAGTGCCTTTAAAGGTTTCTGTATAATTTTTATTTGTTAATGATATGTGACCATAAGTAGTTAATTTACAAGTGATAGCCCCTTTATTAAAAGGAGATTCTTTATGCTCTACAATCACTTTTTGAATGTTATTCACTTTTTTCTCATCTATTGGATCTACAGTGAAAGCATAGCCTATTTTCCATTCGTTTGAAGGTTCAGATTGTAAGAAACTTGTAGATTCCCCGTTAGCTCCTTTTCTCATTTCTAAAATATGCGTACCTTTTCGAGTATTTCGCTTACGAATTCGATATTCTCCTGTTTGAGAGGAGATGACTTCTCCGTTAAAAGGGACTGGATGTAAAGGGAGATGAGATGCAAAACCTGCATCCACAACATAATCTTTATCCTCATGACTTAATATGATAATGACATGACCATCATCGGGTTTCCATTTATTATCGTACAGATCATAAACAGTACCGGCTACTTTGTATACTTGAAACCCACAATCAATTAAAAAATAATACAATAAGGAGTTTAATTCATAACAAAGTCCACCTCGTTTTTGAATAAGTAACTTTTCTATTAAGTTATCTTTTGAGATATTTTTAATAGTACCAGCCATAATATCAAGATTTTCATAGGGGAGAATCATTCCCATTTTTAAGAGAATTTCATCTAAATCATCAAATGTTATTTCTTTTGCAGGAATTTTTAAGCGTTTAAAAAACTCCTTTTGTAAATTGGTCATCATAAAGTATTCTCCTTTCTTTTTACAGAATTTTCTTCTGCTCACCGATAGGTTAGTACTTCTAAAAAGTTAATTCAAGTGCGCGGAAATTATCATAATATATGTTTCTGGAAATGTGATTTTCTATTCTGAAATTTCAGTTTAATTTTTAATCGTAGGAAAGTCTTATAATATAAGCTCCTTTAAAATTAGTTTGTATTTAATGAAAAGAAAGTACATATCTTTATTATATTTTTAAATAACTAACTAGTAATAAAATGTTTTTTCACTAAAATTTTTTCAAGATTTGTATGCTTTATATAAACAATATTGATTTAAAAAATATCTGGATGTAGCTAAGTAAACAATTATTGAGAAACTTTTTTGTCGTATTCTATCAAAAGGAAGAGGTAGAAACAAAGAGAATAACGAGAGTTAAGAAAGAGGGTATACAACTAGTAACCTTCTAAAAATAGGGCTAACATCTTTTTAAAATAAAAGATTAGCTATTATTAAGGAAGGGAAAATATAAAATATTATAAAGAACACCTTCTTTCAAAAAAATAGGGGGAGTAATATGCGACTGATGAGAAGATGTGTGGCCTTACTAATTGTATTTTTTATCATGGCTCCAACGATTAGCACAAATGTACAGGCAGAAGTTGTAAAAGAGCTTGGAAAGGGGTTTCCTGATACAGAAGTATTCACACCTGGAGAATGGTTTTTAGGCCAAAAACCTGCTAATTATGATGAGAATAAACCGCCAATTCTCTTTGTACAAGGAAGAAATGGTAATGCTGATAGTTGGTATGGAAAGACAGTATATCATGATATAAATGATATGTATGATTATGCTTTAAAAGCAGGCTATCAAACAGTGTTTATACAATTGTATGATGCAGCGGGGAAAGGTTCGGCTAGTCAGTGGGATAACGGAAAATTGTTGGCACAAAAACTTGAAGAAATATATAATCATTTCGGTAAGAAAGTTAATATTGTAGCGCATAGTAAAGGTGGAATTGATACACAAGCTGCATTAGTTGAATATGGTGCGAATCGATTTGTTGGAAATGTTATTTCACTTGCTACACCGCATCATGGCTCAAATTTAGCAGATTTGTCATATAGTTGGTGGGCAGGGTGGCTTGCTTCTATATTAGGTCAAAAAGATGATGGTACGTATTCGTTACAAATAGGTGAAATGGCAAAGTTTCGTTCAATAATAGATAACAACCCAGCAGCTAAATTAAACCGTTACTATACGGCTACTGGGACTAGCTGGGGACCAACATTTTCTGCATTATCTATGGGCGGGTTATATTTATCATCGTACGGTTCAAATGATGGACTAGTAAATGAATGGAGTGCGAAGCTATCGTACGGTACACATTTATTTACAGATTCCAGATTTGATCATGACAATATAAGAAAAGGATCAGCTGTTTTTGCACGAATTGAACCATATTTACGTACGACAAATGTGGGGTTACCAGCTTTAGTAGCATCCAGCACTAGTTCAAATGAAAATCTAGAACAATTAAATACAACTTCAAATCAAAATATTTTAGGAGGCGAATTACCACAAAATCAGTGGATAGAGCAAAGTATTTCTGTTGATAAAAAGGCTGAAGGAATAGTTTCTGTACTAACTGCTTCTTCTGATGTAGAAGTACAAATGGTATCTCCAAAAGGAGAAACCTATGCAAACAAAGATAGCGCTATAACTACTGGTGAAGGCGAATCTTTCTTTAATGGGGCGACAATTAGAACATTTAAGTTTGATAAATTGGAAGTAGGCGAATGGAAAATCAAAATGATGGCGAAGCAGTCGAAAGATGCATATTTAGTTGTAAGCGATTACAATAATAGCGCGCCATTTGTTCTTCAAATGCCTACAAAAGTTAAAGTAAATAAACCTGAGTATAAACTGAAAAAATCACCAGTGGCACCTGAAATGAAAGGGGATCTTTCCATAACAGTAAGAGTCGTTAATAAAGAAGGTAAGTTAGTCTCTGAATTTAATGAATTACAAAATGTTAATACGAATACATTTACAGGTGCTTTGAAAGATATAAAACAACCGGGAGTATATAACGTTACGATGGATATAAAAGGGATGAATAAAGAAGGAAAACCATATAATCGTACGATTGTTAAGTCGGTTTATGTAGAGAAATAAGGAAGAATAAATAAGCATAATATAAAAGTGCAGAAATCTTGTGTTAGAAAGAATTCTGCACTTTTTTTGCGTGATGAAAGATAATAAAAGTCGAAGAAAACTGTTATTCAATAAAAAAAGATGCTGAAATAGCATCTGAATGTAAAGAAATAATATTAACTTAGTTTTGTAACTGTTAATTCAACTGAATTTATACCATTGTCACAAGTTACAATACTTTGACGATTAAAGCCACTATTATTTCTAAGTTGAAGAGTTGAATTAGCTGGCACTGTAACAATCGTTTCGCCAATGAGTTGAAGACATTCGTTATTTGATGAAGTATTCATTTGAATAGCGAAGTCACCTTGACTATTAGCAAGTGGATTGTTATTTAAAAATATAGTTATGACTGGGATATGTGGAAATACAGGATTTAAAGTAGTATTAATACTGGAAATGAACGAAACTCTATAATCACCAGCTTGTCTAAATTGTATAGTAGTAGGGTTTAGTAAGGAAACGCCTCCTGCTAAAGGTCCAACGTGATTAAATGGAAAAGGATCGCCAAAAGGAACAGTTATAAATTCAGTTTGCCAAAAAGTTCCGTATGCAGGACAGCTTCGTTTATGTGAATGGTCACATGAACATTTTTTATTTGAACTGGAAGAAGATTTGCATGAGCATTTTTTATACGAGTTTGAAGAATGATAGTATGAACCCAATATATTACCTCCTATTCTTAATAAATTTAAACCACATAGTAGTTTATGAAGATGAATCAAAATTGGCGTGTATGCTTGTACTATAAAAGGAGATAGATGTGGAATATAAAGTGGTCAAATGATGAAATGTAGTATTTGGGTATTACCTGTAACACCTTTTGAAGATGATAAGGTTCATAATTTGATAGAAAAATAAATGGAATTTCTAAATAGATTGAAGTAACGAGGAAACGTTTATCCCGCTATTTTTCGAGCAGTAAGACTCCCATCTCAAAATTCAGCGAAAGCAAAGAAGTTAGGTGGGGGATGAATTAAACCCCCACTCATTAAAATTTCAATTTACTATATTTATTTAGTCTGACAAAACAGCAATATTATCTTTAGCTGTATGGATGTTATCATTTGGTGAAGTTATGACATTTAACTGTATGTATATTAGGTTATTCAGTTTATTTTTTTATTTGCGTAGCTGAGCAGGAAGAAGTCAGAAAATATAGAATAATGTACATATGAAGCATCGTTTGTTTTTGGTGTGAATAGTAATTAAAGATACGCTAAAATATTTAAAATTGTAACGAAAGAGAGATTAAATAATAGAGGGAGCAACTTACATGGAAAATATATTAAAGGTATCTTCAAAATCAAGCCCAAATTCAGTCGCGGGTGCAATAGCGGGTGTACTAAGAACAAGTGGTAATGTGGAAATTCAAGCGATTGGGGCTGGAGCTATAAATCAAGCGATTAAAGCAATTGCGATTGCAAGAGGGTTCGTCGCTCCAAGTGGTATTGACTTAGCCTTCGTACCAGCATTTCAAGAGATTTCTATCAATAATGAAGAAAGAACGGCGATTAAATTAATTGTAGGTCCTAGAAAGAAAAGGTCTTAGTAGAAGAGAGTGTTACTATAAGGGGAAAAGACCAATAGACTTCCCATGTTAGATACGTTATTTTATGTAACCGATCCTTGGGTGTGGACACGGCATTATGCCGGACGCATGTCTGTTAATTTCTCCTTAAATTTAGCGTGTGTTCTAGATACTTAAAAATGCCAAATCCTTTGTGATATAAGGGATTTGGTATTTTTGATGTTTTTAAAAATAAACAACCCTAAAACTGCTCATTTAGAAGATTTAGTTTTAGTAGCGGCCATTGAACGTTTTTATGATAGTTTACCTGATAAATAGAAGAGTTTACCAATGAAAAGTAACTGGGGGATTCAAAAAATGAATCAAACTATTTTAGAGAAAGTCCTAAAATTTCGGGATGATAGGAACTGGAAGCAGTTCCACAATCCTAAAGATTTAGCTATTTCTCTTTCTTTAGAGGCGAGTGAGTTGTTGGAGAATTTTCAGTGGAAAAGCAGTGAGGAAGCTGTAGAAACAAAAAAAGAAGACATGAAAGATGAGTTGGCAGATCAATTGGATATTGACTTAGAAGAGATTATTATAAACAAAATAGAAAAAATAATAAAAAATATCCAGTAGAGAAATCTCGAGACTCTAAAAAGAAATATAATGAAATTTAAAAAAGGTGGAATTAAATATGTTATATCTTTTTACTGCAAGTAATGATAGTGCTATAAAAAATTTGGAAGCTACTATTGAAAAAACATATCCTATTTCTACATGTTTAGCAGATTTAGATGCCGATACAGTAACTAAACTTAAAGATAATGAATTACATGAGAATGTATGTATGTGGGGAGCAACTCCTGGTTCTTCAAATGTTGATAGATGGGAAAAGTTAAAAGAGGGTGACGGGATTTTAGCATATTCTAAAGGGGAATTTAAGTTTTTCGGGACAATTTTTGCTAAGACTCATAACCCAGATGTGGCTAGAAAAATTTAGAAAACAAACGATAATGATGAAACTTGGGAATACATCTATTTTATTAAGGACCTAAAACCTGTAAACATTAAAGCAATCGAATTCGCAGCTTTCTTTGGCTACAAATTGAACCATACACCACAAGGATTTACTAATATTGATTCGGATTTTAGTAAAGTAAAGATTGCAGAAGAAGAGAAATCGGAAAATCGAAAAAAAACTAAAATGGAATCTGGTAGGGAAGTATGGCCTCGTGATCCGAAAAAAGCTAAACAAGCTATTAAACAGGCAGAATTTAAATGTGAAATAGATGACACACATGAAACATTTGTATCGGAAGCCAGCCGAAAAAATTATATGGAGGCCCATCATCTAATACCGTTAAGAATGCAACATGATTTTGAAAATAGTTTAGATGTTGTTGGAAATATAGTTAGTATATGTCCGAACTGTCATAGGTTGATTCATTATGGAAGAGACAAAGATAAGAAAAAAGTTTTAGAACTTCTCTTTGAACAAAGAAAAGATTCTTTGAAGAAGTTCGGTATTGAGGTATCTCTCAAAGAGCTATTTGGATACTATGGAATTCTAAAATAAGAATATTCATAGCTATAGTGAAGGTAGAATGTTTCATACTTAAACATAGCTATTATTGTGATGGAAATTTAAATTTCGTCTTTTGAAAGTATCAATAATTTGTATTATTTTCATAGGGTTATATATTTTTCTTTTGCTCTGCTGTATAGCAGAGCTCTTTTTTTTGTCGTACAAAAGCCACCTATATATGTGAAGTGCACCCCAATTGTTAGGCTGTGTCTAACAATTGGGGTGCACTTCAGTCCTGTCGGGCGGCTTCTTTTAATTTATATTCACCAATTCATCAAACTTAAACTTAGTATTCAAACCAAAGGCATCTGTACAATATATAGTTTTCGTCATCGGTTCAATATGTAATACATTTATGTACATGTCTTGCACCATTCCATCACGATAGTATGAGATATGTATTTCTTCTTCCTCGTGAAAAGATTGCATTAACGCTCTTTCTATTCGTTCCATAGTATCTTGTGTTAAAAAAGGTTTAGGTACTTTATATTGTTCCTCAAACATTCTATGTATTTCCTCGTATTGCTCCGGTATTGAAGCAAACGGATTCCATTTCACCATACCTCTTCCACGTACTACAGGAAAGCTGTTATATCCCATGATGTAATACCTCACTTTTGTTTTTTTAACTCCACTACAAACAAACGTGTGTTCTTTTTTGAGGTTTGAAAAGGGACCATTTTGTTAACATGAATATTCAAAAATAATTTTTTTAAGTTAGAATATTCAAAAACTTATTTATGCAAACAAGCATGTCATGATAACATTTAACAAAAGGGGGTAGAAGTAGATGAGTGTTGACATTATTTCTAAAGAAGAAATCACAAAATTATTAAACGAATGGTATCAAGCTATGATTTCACAACGTGTATTACAGTCTCAGAAAATAAAAGAAGATATTGCAAATAAAATCAATAATATTAAGGAAGACCAAACAATATTAGTCTACTACGCTTTATTGAATGCACGGTATAAACTGCTAATTCGGGATATGGATAGTACAAAAGATATTCTGGACAAAATCGAGCCTTTACCAGAGTCTACAGAAACATTTTTAGAGTACTATCATCATTTATTTAAAGCAATTTACGCTATTAATAAAGCAAACCATAGTGAAGCAAGAATGCAATTTGAAAAAGCTGAAACGTTTTTAGAATACATGCATGATGAAATTGAAAAAGCAGAATTTAATTATTGGCTTGCAGTCCATTACTATCACGTATTAAAACCGATCCTAGCAGTTCAATTTGCTACAAAGGCGAATGAAGTATTTTCAATTAGTCCAGGGTATGAATTAAAAACTGCAGCATGCTTAAATACTTTAGGAATGGCACACATTCGACTAAATGAATTCGAAAGTGCAGAGGAATATTTACTTTCAGCACTAGGTACCTTCCAAAAATCTAATGATGAACTTCTTATTAAACGAGTTAAGCATAATTTAGGACTTTTATACGCAAGTCAAAACATGCCAGAGTTAGCAATTAAACACTTAGAGGATTCATTAGAAAATAACGCTAAAACTATGTTTCTTTTAGCAAGAGAACATTTTAAGTTAGGTTATAGTGATATCGCTAATGAATATATTGAGAATGGCTATAAGATTAGCGACTTATGTTATCGTCATCATTTCCGAATTTTAAAAGCAGTACATAACTATGTACCGCAAGAAGAATTAGAAAATGTGGTTATAGAAGGTATTTCGTATTTTGAAAAAGAAGAATTATATGATTGGGTAAAAGAATATGCTTCTCTTTTAGGTGAAATATTCTATGGTTCAGAAAATCATAGAAAAGCAAGCAAGTATTTGCACATCGCTTTAGATGCAGACAAAAAGAGCATAGAAAGAAGGGCGCTAAAATGAAAAAAGCAATCTTATTAATGATGATGTTATCCGCTGTTTTTACTTTTGGTCTTACTAATGCAAAAGACATACCACAAAACGAAGCAATTGAAGTGTTTATGGATCATGGAGAACATATTTAAAACCTAAGGAAGAGGGCGCTTATAGTGTCCTCTTTTTAATATCTATTATTTATATGATGAGGTTGCAGGTACGTCTTTTGGTTATTGTTTGATAAACGTAAGATGTTTCTAAAAATGTGTATACAAAGGTGTATTTTTGTACTGTATATGTTCACGTACTATATAAAAAAGTATGAAAATCTATAAAAATAATTATTTCAATAAAATTTGTTTTAGATATTAAAAAGTGCCAAAACCCTTGTGGTATAAGGGGTTTGGCACTTTTGTGTTTTTTATATTTTATCAAATAAACAACCCTAAAACTGCTCATTCTTCTCCCAAGATTCAACGATATAATGTGCAATCGTCGGATTGAAGCCTTTACCAACTAAAAACATAATCGCAGCAACTTCTGTTAATGCGTGTTCGTGTGATGTATGTTTTGCTTCATTTAAACCGTAATCTACCCATGGTTTTACGAAATCTAGTACAGGTTTCTTGAAAGGTAAAAATTGTGTACCGACAACTTGTTGAATTTGTTGTTGTGTTGGTTCAGTAATTGGTCCAGGTGGTAAGATTTGTGGTTGTGTAATGTCTAGTGTTGGTCCGGGCGGTAAAATTTGTGGTTGAGTTGGATCTATTGTTGGTGGTTTAGGTGGTGAGACACGTGCGTCGTAGTTTGGTTGATACATTTGTTGTTGATATTGCGGTTGTTGTGGCTGAGTTGTGTATGGGTTTTGTGGTGCTACATATGGATTTTGTGGATATTGTTGTTCTTGGTTTTGTGGTGCTACATATGGATTTTGTGGATATTGTTGTTCTTGGTTTTGTGGTGCTACATATGGATTTTGTGGATATTGTTGTTCTTGGTTTTGTGGTATTACATATGGATTTTGAGGATATCGCTGTTCTTGATTTTGTGGTGCTGCATATGGATTTTGAGGATATTCATAATTTGGACGTGTGTCATATGGATTTTGTTGAAATTCAGTTTCTTGGTTTTGCGTTGTTGCATATGGGGTTTCGTCATGTTGTTGCTCTTGCTGTTGTAACTCTTGTTCTTCGTATTGTTCTGTGTATCTCTGTTCTTGTTGTTGAGGATACAATGGTTGCCTTGGATAAGGCGGTTGATTATTATAGAACATGTTTATTCCTCCTTCATGATGATGCCTACCACCTAGTGTATGGGCGGACAAGAAAATATGTGATGAAAAAATGCGGGCGTGTTACAATAAGTAACTGGGTGAAGATAAAATGACAAAACAAGAAAAAATTCAAAAAACAATTACTTTTGTAAAACATATTTTAGAAAAAGATGCGAGTGGGCATGATTGGTATCATATTGAACGTGTACATAAAATGGCGATTTCTTTATCTGAGCAAGAAGGTGGAAATCGTTTTATAATTGAAATGGCAGCATTACTTCACGATGTGGCAGATGAAAAGCTAAATGAAAGTGAAGAAGCAGGAATGAAAAAAGTTTCTGATTGGTTAGAAGAGCTACGTGTTGAAGAAGAGGAAAGTAAACATATTCTTCATATCATCGCCAATATGTCTTATAAAGGTGGCCATGGCGGCACAGTAGAGTCACTTGAAGGGAAAATTGTTCAAGATGCGGATCGTTTAGATGCTCTTGGTGCAATAGGAATTGCTCGTACATTTGCATATGGCGGGGCGAAAGGGAGATTAATGTATGACCCAACTATTCCGCCGCGTGAAGAAATGACGAAAGAAGAGTATAGAAAAAATAATGATCCATCTTTAAATCATTTTTATGAAAAACTTTTGAAATTAAAAGATTTAATGAATACGAATGCAGCAAAACAAGAGGCTGAAATTCGTCATCTTTATATGGAACAGTTTATTGAACAATTTATGAAAGAGTGGAATGCACAAATATGAAAATGTTAACTGTGGAGAACTTATCAAAATCATATGGAGAAAAGCCGTTATTTGATGGATTATCATGTAGTATTACAGAAGGACAACGTGTCGGAATTATTGGTGTAAACGGAACTGGTAAATCGACATTATTAAAAATTATTGCGGGATTAGAAACTCCTGATACAGGTGATATGACGCATTCACGTGGGTATACAATTAGTTATTTATCACAGCAACCAGAGTTTGATGAAAAACTGACAGTATTAGAGCAAGTGTTCCATGGCGATACACCTTTAATTCGTCTTCTTCGTGATTATGAAAAAGCACTATTAAATATTGAAAAAGATCCAAGTAATGAAAAAGTACAGGAACAATTATTTGCAGTGCAGCAACGTATGGATGCAATGAGTGCATGGGAAGCAAATGCAAATGCGAAATCTCTTTTAACGAAATTAGGAATTACGGACTTCACTGCAATTGTTGGGAATTTATCTGGTGGACAGAAAAAACGTATCGCAATGGCACAATGTTTTATTGAAACACCGGATTTATTAATTTTAGACGAGCCTACGAACCATCTTGACCACGAGACAGTTGAATGGTTAGAAGAATATTTAGCGAGATATACAGGTTCGGTATTACTTGTAACCCATGATCGTTATTTCTTAGATCGTGTGACGAATCGTATTTTTGAATTAGATAATGGTAAACTATATAGCTACGAAGGAAACTATAGTACATTTTTAGAAGCGAAAGCACTTCGTGAAGAGCAAGAATTGGCACAAGAATCGAAACGCCAAAATTTATATCGTCGTGAACTTGCTTGGATTCGTCGTGGTGCAAAAGCCCGTTCTACGAAACAAAAGGCGCGTATTCAGCGTTTTGATGAGCTAAAGGCACAAGAAGGACCAGCTGCAAAACAGTCAGTTGATATTGCACTAAGCGGAAGTCGTCTAGGAAAGAAAGTACTTGAGTTAAAAGATGTAACGAAAAAATTTGGCGATAAGACGGTATTACATAATTTTAATCATATTGTGAAACCGGGTGATCGTATCGGAATTATTGGGGCGAATGGAAGCGGGAAATCTTCCCTATTAAATATGCTTGCAGGTAAGTTATCTCCTGATAGTGGTGAAGTGGAAGTAGGACAAACTGTAAAAGTTGCTTATTATACGCAAGAAAATGAAGAGATGAATTTAAATCAGCGTATGATTGAATACATTAAAGAGATTGCAGAAGTTATTCATACGACAGATGGAAAAGTAATTGGTGCATCTCAAATGTTAGAACGTTTCTTATTCCCGACTCATTCACATGGTACACCGCTTGGTAAACTATCTGGTGGTGAAAGAAGACGTTTATATTTATTACGTATTTTAATGGGAGAACCAAACGTACTTTTACTTGATGAACCTACGAATGATCTAGATACACAAACATTAACAGTACTAGAAGATTATTTAGAAGATTTCCCAGGTGTCGTTTTAACTGTATCGCATGACCGTTACTTCTTAGATAAAGTAGTAGATGAACTGTTCATCTTTACTGGCGGAGGCGAAGTGCGTGAGTTTCTAGGTAGTTATACAGATTATTTAGAAATGGAAAAAACGAGAGAACTTATGGAGAAAGCGGAAGTTCAAAAAGAGAAAAAAGTTGTAGAAGAAGCGCCAAAACAACAACGTAAACGTAAACTTTCATACAATGAACAGCGTGAATGGGAAACGATTGAAGATACAATTGCCGAACTTGAAGAGAAAATTGAGTCAATTGGAGAAGAACTTGCGAAAGTTGGATCTGACTTCACAAAGGCACAAGAATTATCTGAAGCACAGCAGAAAACAGAAGAAGAGCTAGAAAAAAAGATGGAAAGATGGAGTGAACTATCAGACATCGTTGAAGGATTAAAATAAAAACAAGCTGCATATATTGAAAAGTAAAGAGAAAAACTTTACACTATTGGTAGAACCTATTTTAGGAGGGAAAAAATGAGAACATCTAATCCAATGTTGAAAAAAGAGGCATTCCGTAAAGAGGGAGCAAGTGCTTCTGCGATGACGATTGGCGGAACAGTAGGCAAAACGTTCATTATGCTTATCTTGCTACTTGCAACGTCTGTCTATTCATACATACAGATGATGCAGGGGACGATGAAGATGCCAGTATTAATTGGTGCTTTAATCGTTGCGGCAATCATCGCATTTGCGTCTATGTTCTTCCCGCGCATTTCACCTTTTGGTGCACCAATCTATGCAGCGGTAGAAGGGGTTGTGTTAGGAAGTATTTCAGCAGTTTATACAATGAAATTTGGCGATTCTATCGTTTTAAATGCTGTATTACTAACAATCTCAATTCTATTTGCAATGTTAGTGTTATATGCAACACGCGTAGTAAAAGTAACGGATAAATTCCGTACAGGCGTGATGGCAGCAACACTTGGAATTATGGTTATGTATTTAGTCGTATTCCTACTAAATATGTTTGGTGTAACTGTTCCATACATTCACCAAGGTGGTACAATCGGTATTATTATTAGTGCAGTTGTTATTGTAGTTGCTGCATTAAACTTATTACTAGATTTCGATTTAATCGAAAATGGTGTACGTAGTCAAGCTCCGAAATATATGGAGTGGTATACTGCGATGGGACTAATGCTTACATTAGTATGGTTATACTTAGAAATTCTTCGTTTCGTTTCTTACTTTACGAAAAATGACTAATAAAAAAATCCTGCATGAAAAATGCAGGATTTTTTTATTTTCAAAGATATATTGAATGTATGGTATAATATGGATGATAGCAACTTGAAGTGAAGGAGATGGAATATGATGAAAGAGAAGAAGGGGATTATGAAAAAACTATTTTCTAAAAGTTTTTTCATAGAACTAGATGAAGCTTTAACGTATCCATCATCAAAAGTTATTACTTCAGCGATTGAAGGATATGCAGCTGAATGCAATGAAAGACTAAAATTTGAGAGTAAAGTTAAACCGATTACTTTCTACTTAGAAAATGCAATGTACCGTGCTGAAATAAAGATGGCTCGCGGAGGATATTACATATCTTGTACTGAAGTGTAATAAATTTTGAAACCATACATGTTTGAACTATGTATGGTTTCTTTTTTTGTTTTGTAAGGTCTAAAATAATACTTTTTACTTACGGATATATCATTTTGTGCTTTTTACCATTCAAACATTTCTCCTTACAATGAAGAAAAACATGTGAGGTGGTATAACTTATGATGAATCGAGTTGTATTAATCGGTAGATTGACAAAGGAGCCAGAATTATACTACACAAAACAAGGCGTCGCTTATGCACGAATATGTGTTGCGGTGAATAGAGGATTTCGAAATAGTTTAGGTGAACAACAAGTCGATTTTATTAATTGTGTCGTTTGGCGCAAATCGGCTGAGAATGTAACTGAATATTGTAAAAAGGGATCACTCGTTGGGATTACAGGGCGTATTCAGACTAGTAATTACGATGATGAACAAGGCAAGAGAATATATAGAACTGAAGTTGTGATTGAGAGTATTACCTTTTTGGAGAGAAGGCGGGAGGGGGCATCGTAATAAAAGGTGATTTGAAGTAATAGCTTCGGAAAAAATTGTGGAAAGTATTTTAATAAACTTAAAGAGGGGATACCGCCAGCTTTTTTGAAAAAACAAGTAAAGAGTATACAAAATTTTATAACGTTTTTTGGCTAATCCAGTAACAAACGAGAACCGTAAAACCCATCACAGGATAGGAATGTATAAAAAGATGAATCGAGTGATAGAAAATAAAAAAGGGATTCCTTCTGAGAGTAAGGAATCCTCCTTTTTGTTGCTACCGATAACGAAAATTATGTAAATAAGCTATCCATATGGATAGCTTATTATATTTTTTTGTTTAGCGTGTTTTTTTCAAAAATAATGGCGATGCCTCAAGAAATGGATAAAAAATAAAAATCATCGGAAACGAAAGCTTTTAAAATCCCGTTCCTAATTTAAAATGTAAAAAGAATGAAATAGTATGGTAGCGGGAAGAAAGTAGTAAAATTAAGCATCCGAGTAGGAGTATAGAGTGATAACATGTTACAATACAGCTAAGAACATGCAATAAAGGAGAGTTTTTTACGTGAAGATTAAAGCAATTGAACCGACGCCAAGTCCAAATACAATGAAAGTTATTTTGAATGAAGTATTACCATCAGGAGCACGTAATAATTATACAAATGAAAATAAAGAACAAGCACCAATGCAAGTGCAAGAAATTTTGAAAATTGAAGGCATTAAAGGTGTATATCATGTAGCCGACTTTTTAGCAGTGGAGCGAAATGCGAAGTATGACTGGAAAGTTTTATTACAACAAGTTCGTGCTGTTTTCGGCGAAGAAGTATTGGAAGAAAGTGAAGAACAACAACTGTCTCATTTTGGAGAAGTGAAAGTGTTTGTTCAAATGTTCTTTACAATTCCAATGCAAGTAAAGTTAACAGATGGAACATCGGAAGAACGTGTTGGCTTACCAGATCGTTTTAAAGAATCAATTATGAAAGTGCAAATGTCTGCACCAAACGTTGTAAAAGAGCGTAAATGGGTAGAACAAAGTACACGTTACGGTAATTTTGAAGAAATTGGGAAAGAAGTAGTGGAAGAGATTGTTGCTGCTTATTCAGAAGAACGTGTAAATGAAACGGTTAAAGAATTATTAAATCAAGCAGGTGCTGTTGAAGTAACGATTCAAAAGCGTGAGCCATATAAAGTAACAGAAGAGATGATGAAAGATTCTGACTGGAAAAATCGTTTTGCAGCATTAGAACAAATGGATCCTACTGAAGAAGATATTCCAGTGTTAAAGATGGCGTTAGATGATGAAAAAGTTTCAATACGCCGTTTAGCAACAGCTTATTTAGGTATGGTAAAAGGTGATGAAGTATTACCGTTATTATATAAAGCTTTGTTAGATCGCTCTGTAAGTGTTCGCCGTACTGCAGGAGATTGTTTATCAGATGTAGGTGATCCGGCAGCGATGTTCGTTATGATTAAATCTCTGAAAGATCCAAGTAAATTAGTACGCTGGCGTGCAGCGATGTTCTTATTTGAACTTGGAGATGAAAGTGCGATTCCAGCATTAAAAGCAGCGCAAGATGATCCAGAGTTTGAAGTAGCCATGCAAGCACGTCTA
This sequence comes from Bacillus sp. TE8-1, assembly GCF_008368855.1. Classification (NCBI taxonomy): domain Bacteria; kingdom Bacillati; phylum Bacillota; class Bacilli; order Caryophanales; family Bacillaceae; genus Bacillus; species Bacillus sp. TE8-1. Next base: position 150,420 of record NZ_QPET01000021.1, read on the forward strand.
GCATTAGAGCGTATTGAAGGCGGAGAAGAAGCAAAAGGTTCTGTATGGAAACAAATGACGGAGTCTCGTAAAGGGGAATAATGTATGATTGTTTTCTATGATAGTTGGTGTCCGATGTGTACGGCCGTTGCAGAACGTACGAAAAAATTAGATAAAAAGGGTAAGATGAAATTTGTTTCATTTCGAAATGAAGATGTAGTTGAGAAGTATGAGCTTTCTCAAGAACTACAAAGTAAGATGGAACAAAGACTGTATATTTTTAAAAATAATAAGTGGTATGACGGTATTCAGAGCATAGATGTATTAGCAAAGGCCGTTCCATCTTATTGGTTTGCAGTTCCTTTTATAAAGCTATCTATCGTACTTGGTTTTGGAAGTAAAGTATACGATTATATCGCTAATAATAGAAAACTTGTTCCAGTGGGACATTGCCGCGGTGGGGTTTGTGAAATCCCTACAAAAAAATGAAATCATCGTTATCTTTCTTTTGCACCTATTAATAGAGCGTGATATGATGAATTTGGAATGAAAGTTGAAGGAGAGATTACAAGATGTCAAATGCTTATGAAGAATACATGCGCCAAATGGTAATCCCAATGCGCCAAGAGTTAGTGCGTTCTGGGTTTGAAGAGTTAACTACAGAAGAAGCTGTAACAGAATTTATGGAAAATACATCAGGTACAACTTTAGTAGTTGTAAACTCTGTTTGTGGTTGTGCAGCTGGTTTAGCACGTCCATCAGCAGGTCAAGCGGTTGTTCGTGCTGAAAAACAACCTGATCATCTTGTAACTGTATTCGCAGGTCAAGATAAAGATGCTACTGCAAAAATGCGTGAATACTTCGGAGAAATTCCTCCATCTTCACCATCTATGGCATTATTAAAAGGAAAAGAAGTTGTTCACTTTATTCACCGTCATGAAATTGAAGGTGCAACTATGGACGAAATTATTACGAACTTAGAACAAGCTTTCGAAAAGAATTGCTAAAGAAGGGGGAGAGTAAATCTCCCTCTTTTCTTTATATAGAGGTGAAACAATGATCGTAACAACAGCAGGAAGAACGAACAAAGAAATGACAGATTATGCAAACGAGGTAGCAGCAGAATTAAATGCTTCTTTCGTTAAACGTAATGACATACCGGTACATAAGCTACATGAGCAGTATGAACAAGATGTGCTTGTCGTAGGGAAGAACCGATTAGCTATTTATCCAAAAGGTACGGAAGAATCGTTTTTCTTTCATCCGAACTCAGCGATGTTTCGTGTGAAAAGGTTAATGCGTGGAGAACACGATCCGTTTGTACAAGCCACGCAATTAGAGAGAGGAATGACAGTGTTAGATTGTACGCTCGGGATGGCATCAGATAGTATTGTAGCTAGTTATGTTGTTGGGGAAAGCGGAAAAGTAACAGGACTTGAAGGCAATGAGTATATGGCTTATATTATGGAAAATGGTTTGAAAACATGGTCTTCATCTGTTTCTGAAATTGATGAAGCAATGCAAAGAATCCAAGTAAAGCAAACGGAGCATTTTTCATTTTTAGCGCAATGTGAAGACAATAGTTACGATGTCGTTTACCTTGATCCGATGTTTGAAGAAACTGTCATAGAATCCGATGGAATTAAAGGATTAAAACACTTCGCTTTGTATCATGATATTACTGACGAAACAATTGCGGAGGCAAAACGAGTGGCGAGAAAACGTGTCGTTTTAAAAGATCATTTTCGTAGTTCTAGATTTGAAAAACACAATTTTTATGTATACAAAAGAAAAAGTGCTAAGTTTCACTTTGGTGTAATTGACCCTTGCTAATTGTTTGAAAAGATGTATAATAAGCAATAATTAATTAAATATACTGTCTGTGATGAAGAGAGTAGTCTTTTTTAGAAGGAAAGCGAGCTAGGGATGGTGTGAGCCTAGTACGGAAGAAAAAGATGAAGCGCACTTCGGAGATGCTTCTTGAACGAATAGTAGAGAAAGCCGAGGCCCCCTGTCCTCGTTATAAACGGGAAAGTGGTTCGTAACGAACAACAAGGGTGGTACCACGGGTTAAAACTCGTCTCTTTTTTAGAGACGAGTTTTTTGTGTTTTAAAAAATAAGGAGGTTGTATCATGGATTATAAAATGCAGTTTGCGGAAAGTTTATCTAATATTTTCACGAATGAATTAACGCAAAAACAAATTTTAGATTTAATTGAAACACCGAAACAAGATGAATTTGGAGATGCAGCGTTCCCATGCTTTTCATTAGCGAAGCAATATAAAAAAGCACCAGCTCTTATCGCAAAGGAAGTTGCTGAGAAATTCAATGATCCGTTTTTTACGAAAGTAGAAGCCGTTGGTCCTTATGTAAATGTATTTTTCAATCGTGAAACTGTAAGTGATGCAGTATTAAAAACAGTTTTAGCGGAGAAAGAAGAGTTCGGTCAAAACCACTTTGGCTGTGAAAAAACAGTAGTAATTGATTATTCCTCTCCTAATATCGCGAAACCTTTTTCGATGGGGCATTTACGTTCTACAATGATAGGAAATTCGCTGAAACATATCGCTGAAAAATGTGGCTATGAAGTTGTAGGGATTAATTATATAGGAGATTGGGGAACACAGTTTGGAAAGTTAATTACGGCTTATAAAAAATGGGGAAATGAAGCAGTAGTTAAAGAAGATCCAATACGTGAGCTATTTAAGTTATATGTCCAATTCCATGAAGAGGTAAAAGACGACGAAGAACTAGAAGAAGAAGGACGTGCTTGGTTTAAGAAACTAGAAGAAGGTGATGAAGAAGCGGTAGAACTTTGGAATTGGTTTCGTCATGAGTCCCTTAAAGAATTTTCTCGCATTTATGAACTTCTCGGCGTAGAATTTACTAATTTTCAGGGAGAAGCATTTTATAATAATTTAATGGAAGATTTTATTGGGATTTTAGAAGAACATGAGTTGCTTGAACAATCAGAAGGTGCATTAGTCGTTAATTTAGAAGAAGAAGGAATGCCGCCTTGTTTAATTAGAAAATCAGATGGTGCGACGATTTATGCAACGCGTGACTTAACGGCAGCTTTATATCGTCAAAACACTTATGGGTTTGATAAAGCGCTATATGTTGTTGGTCCAGAACAAAGCTTACATTTCAATCAATTTTTCACCGTATTAAAAAAACTTGGCTATACTTGGGTTGATGGTATGGAACACGTACCGTTTGGCTTCATTTTAAAAGATGGTAAGAAAATGTCGACACGTAAAGGAAGAGTTATTTTACTTGAAGAAGTACTCGAAGAAGCAATCGAACTTGCAAAACAAAATATTGAAGAGAAAAATCCAAACTTAAAACAGAAAGAAGAAGTAGCAAAGCAAGTCGGTGTTGGTGCAGTCATCTTCCACGATTTAAAAAATGAGCGTATGCATAATATCGAATTCTCATTAGAAAATATGCTGAAATTTGAAGGAGAAACAGGACCTTACGTACAGTACACACATGCACGTGCTTGTTCTATTTTAAGAAAAGAAAGTGTAGAATTTGAAACATGTACATTTGCTTTAAAAGACGATCATAGCTGGAGTGTCGTAAAATTACTAAATAAATTCCCGCAAATAATTGAAGCAGCTTTCAATAAAAATGAGCCATCGATTATTTCGAAATATATATTAGATGTAGCACAATCATTCAATAAATATTACGGTAATGTTCGTATATTAGAAGAGAGCAAAGAAAAAGACAGCAGACTCGCATTGGTTTATGCTGTGACGGTTGTATTAAAAGAAGGATTACGTTTACTTGGGGTGGAGGCACCTGAGGAAATGTAACATAGTAGTAAACTGACAAACTGGGTCTAGTATAAACCTGGTTTGTTTTTTTATTGGATATATATTTTTTTTGCAAAATCAATTAAAATCTTTTTAGAGAGGGTGATTCATATTGATTCGAACTTTTATTTTACAAATTCCTTGTCATAGAAGATTAGATAGGAGTTTTTTTAAACTACAAAAGTACATACCTTTATGTGCGCGTTGTACAGGCATGCTTATTGGTATTTTAATGTTTCCAATTTATTTTTATATGACACCTTCATTTCTTTTGGCAATCATACTATCATTTTTCGCTCAAATTCCGTTACTTATCGATGGGTTCACCCAAAAGTGGAAATGGAGAAGTAGCTCAAATTTGCTAAGAATAACTACTGGTGTATTAAGCGGTAATGGTATGGGATTATTCATTTCCTCTAGTGTTATATGGATATTATCTTAAGATATATAGTAATGGAGGTATTTACATAGATGTTCTGGATTTACTTAATTCTAATTTTTATTTCAGGCGGAAGTGGAATTGGTTTTATGATTCAAAATAAGTATACAGAAGCAATAATAGCTTTTGTTATTTGTATACTATTGTTTGGGCTACTGTATTATTATCTTAAAAGAAACAAAAGAAAGAGAAAAGCAGATTGTGACGATTTAGACTGTACGGATTGTTTTGATTGTGATTGTACTTGTTAAATTTTTCTTCCAAATAAAAAGCTAGTGTATTATTAAAAATACACTAGCTTTTTTGCTTTGAAATTTTAAGAAAAGTGTAGGAATACGGCTATTATATAGAGAACTTTAGTTTTGTATATAAAAGGAGGCGTTAGATGTTGGAAACGTATGATTGGAACAATAAACTAACATATTTAAAAAACACGAGAGATTTATATTACAACGACGATTATGTAAGCTTTTTAGTAAATACAGTTTGGAAGATTACTAAGCCTGTACATATCGTTGATTACGGTTGTGGATATGGTTATTTAGGATTAGTATTAATGCCATTGCTCCCAGAAGGTTCAAAGTATACAGGTATTGATAGTGGAGAAACATTATTAGCTGAAGCCAGAGAGTTGTTTCGTTTACTTCCGTATGATTCAGAATTTCTTGAAGGAGATGCTACAGAAATTGAACTGAACGATAAATACGATATAGCAATCTGTCATGCTTTCTTATTACATATGACTACTCCAGAAACAATGCTAGAAAAAATGATACATTCAGTTAAAAAGGGTGGAAAAATAATCTGTTTTGAACCACATTGGATTTCTAATATGGCTTCTTATTTACTAGATGGGGAGAAACAATCGGAATTTATTCAGCTAGGTGTTTTGCAGAAATTATTTGAAAGTGATACGCAAAGAAATGGTAAAGATGGCAATATAGGCATGAAAATACCGATATATTTAAGTGAATTAGGTGTGAAAAATATTGAATGTAGAGTAAGCGATAAAGTGAACTTTTTAGATTCAAATATGCATCACAATGATAAAAACGATTTGTATCAATCATTAAAAGAAGAGGGGATTGCAGGTGATCCGGGTGATAAGCAACAATTTGTAGAACGTTTAATAGCCAGAGGATTAACATATGATAATGCGCTAGCTCAATATGAAGCTGAACTACGATTTTTTAACATATTTCATGTGTATTCTTCTTTTGTATACGCTCCCAATATGAAAATTACATTTGGTGACATAGTTTGTTAAAAGGTATGATGTATAAGGATTGTCGTTTAATGTCGATAAGTCGATATTCGACATATAATCGCTGATAAATGTTAAGAATCGGTCGATATAATTTGAAAATCGCCGATAAAATGAAAGAATCGCTGATATATTTGAATTATCGCCGATATAATTTTATGTACTAATTTCAGCTTCTACAAGATAAAAACCGCATGTTACGTTATTCCATATAATTAAACAAAATACGGAGAAAAACAATCGTTTTTACTATATTTTGTTATAAATTTGAATAATATTAATTAATACCATCCATTTTAAGAGATTTTAGTTGAATACATACTATATGGTGTGTAAAATCTAAGCAAGTAGCAGTTTAAATATAAATTCGAGGTGAATGCATGCTAGATTTTAAGCAATTAGAAACTTGTTTAAAAGACAAGAGATTTGTAGATGGATTACAGGAAATAAATAATGAAATTGCATATATAAAAGAAACGAATACTTTATCCTATGTGAAGAATTGGCTTGCCAATATTCCTTCGCATAAGGAGTTCGATATATTAATTCGCCTTACTGATGAAGGGCTTATGCACCAATACAGTTCATTCCTCATTCGTTACGCTTATAAAAAATTCCCAAATATGAGAACGCTCTCTTTATATTGTGATGAGTTAATTGATGAGCGGAAAATTCTTGAAGCAGAGCAGTTGTTAAAATCTTCTTTAGAAGAGTTAAGTAAAGAAGAAATAGATGCAGATTTTTTAGCGAAAACATATTTTACGTTAGTACGATGTCTTTTAGAAATGAAACGAAACGAAGAAGCGTTAATGTATATGCAAAAAGCAGAGGAGTACAGTGCGCGCGCAGTGTTTGATAAATGGGGCTACGTTTATATGCATACAGGTGAATGGGAGAAAGCGGAAGAACAATTTATTGCTGGCATGCAGCATGAAGATTGTGAAGAGTTATCTACCTATTTATTATCACAATTGTATGCGAATAAAGGAGAACAAAAACGCGCGATACAGTTAATCGATGATGTGATTGTAAAATTCCCACAAGTACTATATTTTCATTTTGAGAAGATAAAGTATTTATTAGATTTAGAGCAATATGAAGAGATGTTAGCGGTAATAGATAACATAAATACTCAGCTGCCATATCATGCCTATAATACTTACTTTGTACATTTACGTGCAGAAGCACTGTACAAAATGAATAAATTTGCAGATTTACAAAAACTATTAAAAGAAGAAAAGAGTTTAAAAGAATCTTTATATCATAATTTAGAAAAAAATCCGGATGGAAAAAAGGTTCACTTGCCGATAGTTCCAATTGTACAAAAGGATAATTATTGTGTTCCGACAAGTTTAGAGATGATGTTGCGTATATGGGGAGAGAAACGTACACAAGATGAAATAGCAGAGTTTATTTTTGATATGACAGGATCGAAGTTTTCAGATACTGTTTCTTATTTAGAAGAATTAGGTTATGAATATCGTTATTTTAAAGGGAACGAAGAGAATTATAAGAGACTGATTGACGAAGGAATTCCTGTTTTATTAAGTATAGATATTGAGCATGCTTCACACGTACAAGTTCTATCTGGATATGATGATACATTGCAAGCTTTCTATGTTCAAGATCCAAACTTTATAGAACCAGTTCTTGTGGAATATAGTAAATTACAAGAAAAATATCGTTATACAGGCTGTTTAGCAATCACGTTTGTTCCGAAAGAAAAGAAGGAGCAACTAGCGTTTCTAAGTGAGGAAGAAAATCGTTACTTTAAATCTATTTTTTCTCTTACGGATCATTTAGATGAACATGACAAAGAGGGAATTAGTAACTTAGTACAATTTTTAAAAGAAACGAGTGATAATCCAAATACGTGGTTATATACGATAAAGCACTTAGATGTTGAAGTAGATAAAAAATTTATTTTATATTGTATCGATAAGTTAATGGAAAAGTTTCCGAACTCGGACTTTGTTAAATTGCATGGTGCACAATGTTTTATTCGTCTTCAAGAAGTAGAGAAAGCGGAGCAAATGCTGACAAGCGTTGAGAAGAAAAATAATCGTGCTTTATATCATTTAATAAACGGAAGATATGCGTTTGAACAGGAAAGTTATCTAGAAGCGATTTCAAGCTTTCGTTTATCGTTACAATTAGACGCAGATCAGCCTATTGCTTGGAGTTTTCTCGCTTTATCCTATATGTATATTGATCAATCTGAAAAAGCATTGCAATACTCTCAAGTTGCATTAGAGCGTAGTCCTGAAAGGTTCACTTTAACAAATCACGGTTTAATATTAATAGATTTAGAAAGATATGAAGAAGCATATGAAATCTTTAATGACTTGTTAAAAGAGTATAAATATGAAGCGCATGTATGGTATGAACGAGCGAGATGTGCACATCAACTAGGGAAATTATATTTAGCAATAAAAGGGCTTAAAGTAGCGATTCATTTGGATAGTAATGCACCTTACATTTATACGAAACTTTCGGAAATATACGAATCTGATTTGAAGGATGAGGAAAGTGCGAAAGAAATTTTATTAAACGGTATTGAGAATTGTGATGATAAAGCACCTCTTTACGTAAAATTAGGTGATTATCATTTTCAAAATGATAGCTTGGAAGAAGCAGAAGTATTGTATAAGCGTGCTTTAGAAGAAAATGATGAGGATGTTTATTCTCACTTCGGACTTACACAAGTTTATATGGCAAGAGAACAATATAAGGAAGCAAAAGAATATATACTTGGTCTTGAGAAGCAAATTGAAAAGAGCCAAGATTTCCTCATGAATGCAGGAATGGTTTTATGGGATGCTGAAATTGAACTTGGTGGAAATGAAGAAGGGTTTAAAGTAGCACTATCTAAGTTAGAAAATGGTATAAAGAAAAGTGATTATAATGTAGTAAGTGCGTTAGATGAATATGTGAATCGAATTAAAGGAACGGAATTTGTACAACGAGGTATAGCATTTTTAAGAACGTTACACAAAGAAAGAAATGAAGTAAGTGAGTACGGTTGTTATGCAGGTATTTTATATGAATCTATTGGACAGTACGGCCAAGCGATGAAAAGATATAATAAGGCGATAGAACAAATGGAAACGGCATTACCGTATTACCGAATTGGTGAAACACTTATGGCATTAGGGCAATTGACGGAAGCAAAACAAGCGTATGAAACATGTTTAGAGCTTGATGGGAATTTCGTAGGTGTACATTTACAGCTTGCGGAAATATACGAAAAAGAAGAAAACCGTTCTAAAAAACAAAGTCATATGGTTCAGGCGATGAAAGAAGAGCCGTTGCATATTAATATGGAATATTTAGCACAGCTTTCAGTAGATATGAATCTTCAGGAAGAATTGCTGACTAAACTAGAACAATTAGCGGACGAAGTACCTGAAATATGGCGTTTAGATGCGATTGCGTATGTGTACGGAGCGATGAATGAAATAGATAAAGAACAAGCACAGGTTGAATACGCACTACAATTAGATGGTGAGCATATAGAAGTTCTATATCATTATGCAAAAGTATTAGTGAAAAAAAGAAATGTAAAAGCAATTGAAGTTGCAATGAAAGTAATACAAAAAGATTTTGATAATGAACGTATATTTGATGTTTATGTAAAAGCAGTAGAGCAACATAAAAAATTGTCTAACATACGAGATTTTCTTCATACGTTAAAGGTGAAAAAAGCAGAAAGGAGTACAGCATTCATGTATGCTGCAGCTGCGGTTACGGAAATATGGATTGAACGCCAGCTGCATGAACAGCCAAAACGATCTATCATTACGAGAGCTTTTTATCGTATGAAAAATCGTGCGAAAGAAATTTCAATGGTTACTATGATAATTGATTTATATGAAATCTCTTTAAAGTTAAATCCGAAAAATAGTATGGCAGCACAGCGATTTGCGCTATTTTATGAGAATGTAGAGATGAATAAAGAAGCAATAGAGATTCTGCACACGTCACTAGAAAATAAATGGGATTATGACGTAGCGAAGCAACTTGTAAATCTTTTCGTTGAGTGCGAGGAAGAAGATATGTTAAGAGATGCTTTGGAATTAACGAAACAAATGGTTCGAGAACTACCAGATGATTATGATACTCTTCTTCTGCAAGCACAAGTATTCTTTAAAGCAGGGGAAGAAAGAAAAGCAGAAAAGATTATCTTACAATTAACAGAGCAAACACCGTTTGTAAGTAGAGCATTTCTTGCTTTAGGAGAAATATATCAAAGTCAAGAAAGGTTTGAAGAGGCAATTCATGTATTAGAAAATGCTTCTATACATCATCCAAATGAAACAGCAATTCTTCTTTCTTTAGCATCTTCATATCATGGTGCCGGCCAAACGATACAGGCAGAAAAAATAACAAATGAAGTATTAATAATTGACGCGAGTGATTTGTTAGCAAGATATGATCGTGCTTGTTATTTAGCGCAGTTAAATAGAAATGAAGAGGCGAAGGAAGAGCTTGAATTTGTCCTTCGTGAGGATGAATCGGGATTCTTTGCTGAACTTATTGAGGATGATGAAAATTTAGCAGCATTGCGAGAATTTGAAAAGTAATTGTATAAGAATAGGGAAAAAAGATAAGGATATATTTTGAATTAGTTGACAATTAGTTGCTAAATGGCATAAAATAACTTTTAACAAAGTATACAAATCTGAAGACGAGAAAGAGTAAAATAGTGAGCTGTTCTCCAGAGAGCCGGTATATTGCTGAAAGCCGGTGTGCAGACGTTATTTGAAAATCATCTCCGAGGAGCCGAGGCTGAAAGTAAGTAAGCCCGGACGGATGTCTACCGTTACAAAGAACACGTATGATAGTACGTTGCTAAGTGCTATTAGTGAAAATGCTAATAGAATTAGGGTGGTATCGCGGGTAAACCCGTCCCTACTTTATAGGGACGGGTTTTTTGTGTGTTTTAAAATATTCAAAGGAGTGATTGTATATGGAAAAAGTAGATGTAAAAGAATCAGCTGTAGGAAGAGAAATGCGAATTCGCAAACAGTGGAACGAACAAAATATTTTCGAACAATCAATTCAGAATCGAGAAGGCGCACAGTCTTTCGTATTTTATGAAGGACCACCAACGGCGAACGGACTACCGCATGTAGGTCATGCACTTGGACGAACAATTAAAGATTTAGTAGCAAGATATAAAACGATGGCTGGTTATAAAGTGTTAAGAAAAGCGGGATGGGATACACATGGTTTACCTGTAGAATTAGGCGTTGAGAAGCAACTTGGTATTTCTGGTAAACATGAGATCGAAGAATATGGTATTGAACCATTTATTCAAAAGTGTAAAGAGAGTGTTTTCACATATGAGAAGCAGTGGCGTGAATTCACTGAAAGTATTGGTTATTGGGTAGATATGGATGATCCATATGTAACTTTAAAGAATCCATATATCGAAAGTGTATGGCATATTTTGGGGACAATCCATGAAAAAGGATTGTTATATAAAGGACATAGAGTTTCACCATACTGCCCAAGCTGCCAAACCTCATTGAGCTCACATGAGGTTGCACAAGGGTATAAAACAGTAAAAGATTTAAGTGCAACTGTGAAGTTTAAAGTGAAAGATAGTGAAAATGAGTATTTCTTAGGTTGGACCACAACACCTTGGACACTTCCAGCAAACGTTGCGCTTGCTGTCCATCCAAATATGGAATACGTTAAAGCAAAACAAGAAAGTCATGTATACATTGTTGCGAAAGAACGTGTACAAGAAGTATTAAAAGAGAACTATGAAGTATTATCTGTTCATAAAGGCGAAGAATTATTAAACACATCTTATACAGCGCCATTTCCGATGAAAGAAGTTACAAATGGTTACCGCGTTATTGCAGCAGATTTTGTAACGGGAGATAGTGGTACAGGACTTGTTCATATTGCTCCAGCATATGGAGAGGACGATTATAGAGTTGTTCAAAGTGAAGGCTTGTCATTCTTGCACGTTGTAGATGAAAAAGGTGAGTATACAGAGGCAGTACCATTTTTGAAAGGGAAATTTGTAAAAGATTGTGACGTGGATATCGTTCGTTATTTAGCGAAGGAAGGTTTACTGTATCATAAAGAAAAATATGAACATAGCTATCCGCATTGCTGGCGTTGTGATTCACCACTACTTTATTATGCAGGAGAAAGTTGGTTAATCCGAACAACTGCAATTAAAGATACATTTTTACAAAATAATGATTCTGTTACTTGGTATCCGGATCATATGAAACATGGGCGCTTTGGTAAGTTTTTAGAAAATATGGTGGACTGGAATATTAGCCGAAATAGATATTGGGGAACGCCATTAAACGTGTGGGAATGTGAAAGTTGTGATCATCAGTTCGCACCGAAAAGCATTGCCGAATTAAGAAAGCATAGTACGAAAGAAACACCAGAAGATTTGGAATTGCATAAGCCTTATGTAGATGAAGTGCAAGTGTGCTGCGGGAAATGCGGAGGCACAATGAATCGTACACCAGAAGTGATTGATGTTTGGTTTGATAGTGGTTCTATGCCATTTGCACAATATCATTACCCATTTGAAAATAAAGAGTTATTTGAAGAGCAGTTTCCAGCGGATGTTATTGCTGAAGGAATTGATCAAACACGCGGCTGGTTTTATAGTTTATTAGCAGTATCAGCACTATATACAGGAAAAGTACCGTATAAACGAGTGTTATCACTAGGGCATGTTTTAGATGAAGAAGGGCAGAAAATGTCTAAAAGCAAAGGAAATGCACTAGATCCAGTTGATTTAGTAGATAAATTTGGTGCAGATGCGCTAAGATGGGCTTTACTTGTTGATAGTGCCCCGTGGAATGCGAAGCGTTTTTCTGAAAGAACAGTACTGGAAGCGAAATCTAAATTTGTAGATACATTAGTCAATGTGTATAGCTTCTACGTTTTATATGCAAATTTAGATGAATATAATCCGAAAGAAACGTATGATGTAAGGCTTACAAAATTAGACGAATGGGTATTATCAAGATTGCATAGTACAACGAAAAAAGTAAGAACTGCACTTGATGATTATCAATTTACGAATGCAGCTCGTGAAATTGCAGCACTTGTAGATGAAGTGAGTAACTGGTATGTAAGACGCTCACGTAATCGTTTCTGGGAATCTGGTATGAACGCTGAGAAAGCAGCTGCGTATGAGACACTTCATGAAGTGCTTGTAACAATTAGTAAATTAATTGCACCATTTACACCGTTTGTCGCGGAAGACATTCATCTAAATTTAGAAGGAGGCAGCGTTCATTTAGCTGATTATCCAGTTGTAAATGAATCACTACTTCAACCGAAATTAGAAGCGGAAATGGATGCTGTTTTACAAGTTGTTGAACTTGGAAGAAGTAACCGTAATCAGCATTCTTTAAAAGTAAAACAGCCGCTAGCAGAACTTGTATTACTTGAGCATAACGAGAATGATATGGATTGGGAATCTTATCGTGATATCGTTATGGATGAGTTAAATGTAAAAGCATTCCATGTTGAACTCGATGAAACAAAATACACATCATATCAATTGAAGCTTAATTTTAAAACAGCGGGGCCGAAATTCGGTAAAAATGTGAATGCAGTGAATGGTTGGCTAAAACAATTATCACAAGAAGAAGTACAAAACTTTGTATCAACAGGAAGAGCAGTTTACGAAGCAACACCAGGAGAAGAAGTAGTTGTAACTGCTGAAGATGTGTTAGTTGAGAAAGTTGCAAAATCAGGATTCTCTAATACGACTAACGGACAATATACGGTTATGTTAGATACGAATGTAACGGAAGAATTGTTGCAAGAAGGAGTAGCGCGTGAATTCATTCGTGCGGTTCAAGAATATCGTAAACAGTTGAATTTACCAGTTAATTTACGAGTGGATGTTATTCTTGATACAGAAGTAGAGCTACAGCGAACGTTAACGAACCATAAAGATTTATTGGAAGAAAACTTACTCGTTAAACAATTTACATTTGGTCACTTAACGAACGAAGACGATGAACTTTCTTTAGGTGAAACGAAAGTTCGAATTAAATTAAGCGCGGCTCATTAAAGGAGAAGGAAGTTGGAATGATTCCAACTTCCTTTTTGTATGATGGAAATTTATCCGGCTAATTTCCTCATAATCCATTCGATAGGACCTCTAGAAAATTTCTTTCTCCATAACACACTAATTAAAATGCTGAAAATGAAAAATGCAGTAGCAAATAATAAAACGAATAGTAGTGATTGATTTTCCATTCTATTTAATAGAATTAATGTCCCAATACCGATAAATACATGACTGACATAATGAGTTAATGTTAATTGTCCTGTTTGTACAATGGAAGTGACAAACCAATTATTTCTATATTTTTCAGCGATATAGAGGCAAATGATTAATATAGCAATAGAGGATCCTGTAGCAGATAAAATATATAATACATTTGGTAAGATGGGTCCTGTATTAAATAAAAATGTGGCGGCCTCTCTGCCGATGTATGGAATAAAAAAGTGTGTAAGTCCTTTTGATAAAAGTTCTGTCAATATTGTGATTGTAATACCGAGTAAGAGTAATCTTTTTTTTATTTTTTTATTATGAAGATCTAACCTGCCAATTAACATACCGATTAAGAAGAACGAGAACCAAGGGAAAATAGGGTGATAGCCATTAAAGAATAAGTTGCGAAGAAAACCCTTTATTGTCCAGAAGTCTACATAATTTATAAATGGAGTTGGACCTACCCAACCCTCGAAAGTATTGAAAGTAAGCTGAAGAGATTGTGCGAACAATAAAATAATGATAGAAAGAAAAAGTAATAGTTTTTTGCGTACTGTCATGAGTAATGCAGCAACGAAAAGGTAAACACCATAGTAGTGTAATATATCCCCAGTCCACTCCATTACATATAGTAGTAATCCTAAAATAAATAAGAAAAGTGATCGTTTCCATATGGTCTTTCGGCTATTAGAAATTTTTATTTGTTCATTGCTAGCAACGGCTGACCTAGTCATTAAAGTTATACCGATGCCAGCAAGTATAACAAACAAAGCAGAGGCTCTACCTTCAAATAGTGACATGAAGGTTATTAAAAAAGGGGGACCATTTCCTTCTGCACCTGTTATCACCATGAAATTAACAAGTAGCATACCAAACATCGCCCAAGCTCTAGCAAAATCTAAGCCGATAATGCGTTTTTTTATATTCACTTCAACCCCTTCTTTCAAAAATGTTATTTACAGCTTCAATCCAAATTTGTTTATAATCTATCTTTGCATCAATCATCATAAAATTTCCGATATTATCAAGCACTAATGCTAACATATGAGCTTTTGAAACTAGATTTTTATTTTCAATTAATTGAAGTTCATTTGCTTTTGTAAGGAGTACTTCAAATCCATGTAAATATTCTGTTTGCACAGTTAGTAATCGATCTTTGTACATCTTGTTTCTTGAAGATAGTAATACATATTCTTGTAGCACTCGGTTAAAATAAGGGTCGTTTCGCTGTTCATCAATTATTTTAAGGCCAATTGCAATACATTTTTCAATAAAATTTGATTTTGTAAACTCTTCTGTATGGAAATACGAAGAGAACTGCATAGCTTTACATAATTCAGTAAAAATACATTCAATTAAAGCATCTTTAGACTTAAAGTAGTAATATATAGATGGTTTTGCGATACCAACCTCCTCACCAATCATTGTATAAGTTGTTTTAACAATACCGTACGTAGCAAAAAGGCGATAACTTGCTTCCATTATTGAAGAGAGTGTTTCTTCACTTTTACTCATATAGATCCTCCTAAAAAAAGGTTATTTAAATCGTATCATTTACAAGTGATTTTTTCAACCTACCGTTAGGTAAAAAATAGGCTATTTTTTTAAACAGTAATATGAAAAGCTTTAGGGATAAGGAATGGATTTAGAAATTTCTTTCTAAAGTATTGTGTTCACTTTACACATAAATATTGAGAAAATTTCACTTACCCTAAATGGAAAGGTAATAGAAGTGTTCATAGAGAATTACTCGTAGATTCAATTTTTATCCATCCGTTTTGCGGGGAATCATTGCCTAGTGGTAATGGGATAAGGTTGAGCTACTTTATTAGGGGGAGTGGTTCTATGTTTAATAAAAAAATGGTGGCAATGGCAATGACTGTGCCGTTAGTAATGGGGACAATTTCTACGGTTTCGGCATTGGAAAAACAACAGCAAGTAAAGTTAGAAGCTTATTCGCCACAGAAAAAAGCAACTGAATATTTAAAAGAAAATGCTGCGCAGTATGGATTGAAAACAGATCTTTCAGACTTGCAATATATTTCTACAACAGAAACGTCAGTAGCTTCATATGTTAGGTTCCAACAAGTTGTTAATGGTGCACCTGTATTTTCAAAACAAATAACAGTTACGCTTAACGGAGAGGGAAAGGGAGTACTCGCTGTTTCTGATTATCAGCCTGTTACAGGTGTGAAGGAAGTAACGACAAAAATTAGTGAAAAAGATGCAATACAAAAATCAATGGCGTATGTTGGAGAAGCAAGTGAGCAAAATTTATGGGCTCCTACAGATAAAGAGTTCGGATATATTGTTGAAGAAGGAATTGCTCGTCCAGTATATAAAGTTGTAGTCCATTCTAATAATCCATTTGGTGCATGGGAAACATTTATTGATGCAGAAAATGGAAAGTTAATTAAAAAGGTTGATATAAACCGAAAAGCTGAAGGGTCAGGAAAAGTATTTTTACCTAACCCAGTCGTATCTAGCGGTAGTAAAGTAGGCTTAAAAGATAATAACGATGCAGATTCAACAGCTCTAACGAACCAACTGAAAACTGTTACGTTAAAAGGTTTAGATGGAACAGGATTTTTAATTGGAGAATATGTAACGATTTCTTCAAAAGCGAAAACAAAATCTACGAATTTACAATTTAACTATACACGCGCAAATGATAGCTTTGAAGATGTTATGTCGTACTATCATATCGACACATTGCAACGTTACATTCAAAGTCTAGGTTTTAAAAATATTAATAACCGTTCGATAAAAGTGAATGTTAATGGTACAACTGATGATAACTCATTCTATTCTCCATCAACAAAAGCTTTGACTTTCGGTACTGGCGGTGTTGATGATGCAGAAGATGCTGGTATTATCGCACATGAATATGGGCATTCGATTCAAGATAACCAAGTTCCTGGCTTTGGTAGTTCAGCAGAAGGTGGAGCGATGGGAGAAGGATTTGGCGACTTCTTAGGTGCTACATATGAAGATGCAGTATCGACTACTGGATATGGTAAAGCATGTGTTGGAGAATGGGATGCGACAGCTTATTCTAGTTCAGATCCAACATGCTTACGCCGATTAGATACGAATAAAGTATATCCGAAAGATATAACGAATGAAGTGCATGATGATGGTGAAATTTGGGCTCAAGGCCAATACGAAATGGCACAAGCTTTTGGCCGTGATGTAGCAACAAAAATCATTTTACAATCACACTGGTCATTAACACCAAACTCTAAATTCAGTGATGGAGCGAAAGCGATTAAGCAAGCGGATGCTCTTTTATATGGCGGACAACATGCTGCTGATATCGATCGCATTTGGGCAGCGAGAGGCATTAGTACGAATTAATATAAAAAGTCGTGGCATTATAAGCCACGACTTTTTAATTTGCTTACGAACTGGTACTAGTAAATAAAGCTATATCAATGATAGTGTGAATATATCCGTATCCCATTTACTTTTTAGCTTCTTTAAAAACAAAATGCTCTTTAAATTTTCTAGATTCAACTTTTTGACCATTTCGCATCGATTGGAATGGGTGTTCTTGCCATGTAATAATAACATCAACTTCATCTGCTTTTGTAGCAACGGGTAAATTAGCGTGTTCAAATCCAGTTTTTCCACTTGCCAAACGACTTTCCTTTAGGGAAAAGAGTTCATATTTCGTTTTCTTATTTGGTTCGTTGCGGAATACTTCGACGTTTACATTATATACTTCACTATTCCCGACATTCTTTACTGAAAAATGATATGTTTGAAATTCATCTTTTTTAGCTTGAAGCATATTCTTGTTTGTTTTTTTCGGTTTATCAATATTCACTTGCCATTGATCAGAGTTTTGAGAGATTGGTAAAGATTTTGGTGAATAGGCATACGTTTCGTTTACTACAATTAAGCAAAACAAAAGGAGAAAGAAACTAATTGCTTTTTGCATATACACACCTCGCTTTAAAATTTTTATTAATATGCGTAAATGAATTAGTTTTTATGTAAAAATTGGAAAATATTAAAGGTGTAATTTTGGATTTAATACATAAGAATATGTATTACAAAATTAACTTTTCACAATTTAGAAGAAGTTAGGAGTTATAAAACCAGAATGTTTCAAAAAAAGCTTGCGTTTTATAAGGTGAGGAGTTAGAATACTCTGTAAATATAAAAAGTGATGATCAGGAAAAGTACATGGTGCAAAGGTCTACAGAGAGCAGCCGATTGCTGGGAAGGTTGCGATACCGCATGATGGAAAGACACCTGTGAGTGTTGCTTTGAACGTGATTATTAGTAAAAGCAAACGGTACCTACCGTTATCAGGGCTAAGATGGTCAATATGACAATTTGGGTGGTACCGCGGAAAAAATCCGTCCCTATTTATAGGGGCGGATTTTTGTATTCTTTGAAAGGGGGTGAGTGACCGTGGATGATGACGATGACAACAATAACGTAAATAAATATAAAATTACTGGAGGGAAAAATAATGGATTCAATAATGAAGCGTTCACTCACAAAAGAATGTACAAAGCAAAGTGGAAAGGTTGTATTACTTCAAGGATGGGTAAAAAAGATTCGACACCTTGGAAATGTTAGTTTTTTATTATTACGGGACAGAACAGGAGTAATTCAATGTGTATTAGAAAATGAATTGGCTGGATATAAAGTTGATGTAGAAAGTGTCGTCCACGTAATTGGTGAAATAGTCGAGACATCGAAAACAGAATTGGGTGTTGAAGTACTTGCTCATGAAGTGAAAGTAATAAACGGTGCAGAGCCACTTCCATTTGAAATAAATAAAAAGAAGTTACAAGTTGGCTTAGATCAACTACTTAATGAGCGAGTAATATCATTAAGGCATGAGCGAACCGCAGCGATTTTTAAAGTGAAATCTACACTCGTTCAGAGCTTTAGTGAATTTCTTATAGAGAACGATTTCACACGGATCTTTACGCCGAAAATTGTTTCGCAAGGGGCAGAAGGAGGAGCAAATGTTTTTAAGCTTCCATACTTCCAAAAAGAAGCTTATTTAGCACAATCACCACAGTTCTATAAGCAAATGATGGTGGCAGGTGGGTTAGAACGAGTTTTTGAAATTGCACCTGTATATAGAGCGGAACATCATAATTCTTCCCGTCATTTGAATGAATATATATCGTTAGACTTAGAGCTTGGTTTTATTCATGATTTTTATGAAGTGATGCAACTAGAAACGGATGTTTTACGATATATGTTTCAACAAGTAGCGAAAAAATGTGAAATAGAACTACAACTATTACAAATAGAAGTACCTGTTATTACTGAAATACCTAAAATTACATTGTTAGAAGCACAAGAAATTTTGAAAAGTAAGTATCGTAAAGAATCTCCTGTAGGGGATTTAGATACAGAAGGTGAAAAGTTACTAGGGAAATATGTGAAGGAAATATATAATAGTGAATTTGTTTTTATTACGCATTATCCGAAAAAAGCGAGACCGATGTATACGATGCCGAATAAAGAGAATCCAGCTATTACTGATTCATTCGACTTATTATATAAAGGATTAGAAATAACGTCAGGGGCACAGCGAATTCATAATTATGAAATGTTACTCGCTTCGTTTAAAGAAAAAGGATTACACCCAGATAAATTTCAATCTTATTTAAATACATTCCGATACGGTTGTCCACCACATGGAGGTTTCGGAATTGGGTTAGAAAGGGTTGTATATAAACTTTTAGAATTAACAAATGTACGAGAGGCGAGTGCTTTTCCGAGAGATTGTACTCGTCTCATACCGTAAAAAGAATCTTCGCGATTATCGCGAAGATTCTTTTTTTATAGTTCGTTTGAAAAGGTGAAAATATAGATTCTTTCTTTTTCTAATAAGCTTAGTAAAAGTCAGTTGAAATATGAACCATTTCGACAAAAAAATCAATATACCCCTTGACAGTTACAAATATAACCGATATACTTCATATTAATTTCAAAAGAAAATATATTCTAAATATTACAATGTGTTGAATAGGAGTAGTAAGGTCATGTATTTGTGCAGAGAGCTATGGGTTGGTGCGACATAGTCAAATGACATCCTGAACTCGCCTAGGAGCAGTAAGGTGGAACGGAATCACATTCTTAGTAAATCTTAACGGTTAACCTTCGATATTAGGTTTGTAATCAAACGATTACTACTAAGGTGGATTCATAATGGAATCAATAAGGGTGGTACCGCGTTAAGTAAATGGCTTAGCGTCTCTTTATATAGAGATGCTAGGCCATTTTTTTATTATATGGAAGAAGAAATGGAGGGTTTATTTGAATAGGTTTATAAAATTTATTTATTTATATAAAAAGATTTAATTAGGAGGAAAATGAGATGAAACAGACGGAGCAATGGACTTCGAAATTAGGTTTTATAATGGCAGCAGCCGGATCAGCAATTGGACTTGGTGCGATATGGAAGTTTCCTTATATCGCTGGGAAGAGTGGGGGAGGAGCGTTCTTTTTAATCTTTATATTATTTACTGTTTTAATTGGACTACCGCTACTTATAGCTGAATTTATGATTGGACGCAGTACGCAGAAACAAGCAGTTGGAGCATTTAAAAGCATCGCACCAAATACAGGATGGCACTGGATCGGACGCCTTGGCGTTGGAACGTGTTTTATACTACTTTCGTTTTATAGTGTTGTAGGTGGATGGGTATTAATTTATTTATTCAGAGGAATAACTGGACAACTGATTACTCCAGGACAAAATTACGGTGCGTTATTTACTGAAACAATTGGGAATCCCACTTGGGCTATTATGGGACATTTCGCTTTTATGTTCATTACGATATGGGTTGTATCAAAGGGTGTACAAAACGGAATTGAAAAAGCAAGTAAATATATGTTGCCAGCATTGTTCGTTTTATTTGTCGCTCTTATTATTCGTTCGTTAACACTTGATGATGCAATGAAAGGTGTGAAGTTTTTCTTACAACCAGATTTCTCAAAGATTACTTCGGAAAGTATTTTGTTCGCAATGGGGCAATCATTCTTTGCAATTAGTATCGGGATTTCAATTATGGTTACGTATAGTTCCTATTTAAATAAAAAAGAAAGTTTACCAAAATCAGCAATAACAATTGTTGGATTAAATTTATTTGTTTCATTATTTGCAGGTCTTGCTATTTTTCCAGCCGTATTTTCATTAGGAATGGAGCCAACAGAAGGACCTGGATTACTATTTATCGTATTACCATCTGTATTTAGTCAAATTCCATTTGGTGGGTTTTTCTTAACAGTATTTCTTGCACTATTTACATTTGCGACATTAACATCAGCATTTTCTCTACTAGAAACTGTTGTTTCAGCATTAGCAAATGGTGAACAAGAAAAGAGAACGAAATTATCATGGCTGATCGGTTTCGGCATTTTCTTAGTAGGTATACCATCAGCGTTATCATTTGGAGTATGGAGTGATATTACGATTTTCGGAAAGAATATTTTTGATGCGGTAGACTTCTTATCTAGTAATATATTAATGCCACTTGGAGCACTATTTATTAGTATTTTCGTTTCATTCAAAATGGAGAAGAAGGTACTAGAAGCAGAGTTTTTTGTAGGTGGAAATTATGGAAAGAAAGTATTTACTTGTTGGGCATTTTTACTTCGATTTGTAGCACCACTTGCAATAATTATCGTCTTCTTAAATGTAATAGGAATTATTTAATATTAAATGTTATAATATTCAGTAAAAAAGGGGTGGTGATCATAAAGGAAAATTTGATAGAAGCAGGGAAATACATGAATATTAGAGGGAAAAAGCTATACGTTGAAACACATGGAAATCCTAAAAATAAGCCAGTCTTATACTTGCATGGTGGACCAGGAGAAAGTTGTTATGATTTTTCATTTCATCAAGCGGAACGTTTAAAAGATTCTCTATATGTAATTATGATAGATCAAAGAGGTGTTTGTCGCTCAGAAGAAATTACTGAAGACGAAGCTTTTGGATTAAATGATTTGATTGAAGACTGTGAGGAACTAAGAAAAGCATTACAAATTGAAAAGTGGTCTGTAATTGGACATTCTTTCGGTGGCTATTTAGCATTGTTATATGCGTCGATATATCCAAGTTCAATAGAGAAAATAATATTTGAAGGGCCAACTTTCGACTTTGCATTAACAAGTAGAGCTTTATTACAAAAAACAGGATATTTATTAAAAAAGCATGAAAAAGAAGAAGTAGCAAAAGAGTGCTTTGCTTATTCATCTAGCTATGCTAGTTCAGAAGAGTTGTTAGAAGCCTATATAAGATTAAGCGCTGAATTAGAAGAAAAAAGAATGGAGATTTACAATTATAAGGAAGATGAGACAGACTATAGTTTATATAGCGATGAAGAGTGGGAAGTATTTTCAAATCGCTCTCAAATTCATTTTGATAGATTAAAATTAGAGGGTGCATGTCATACATCATTATTATATAAAATAAAAGAAGTACAGAATCCAATGTTATTAATTGTAGGAAAACATGATGTAGTAACGTGTGAAGAACAAATTAAAACATTTAATAAAGATGCCCGAAACGGCAAGTATATCGTATTTGAAGAGAGCGGTCATTCACCTCATTATGAGGAAGCAGATAGGTTTGCAGAAACAGTCATACATTTTTTGAAATGAAGAAAAGGGTGCTTCTATAAATGAGAGGCACCCTTTCTATATTTCTGGATATGTGATTGTGATGTTAGGCCACTTACTTTGCCAATTCTTTTTTATAACTCTGTTTTTGTACATATGTAATCGTTCTTTCGATTCAAGAAAATGAGCTGTTGGTCTCACTTGTAAGGAAAGGACATCTTCAATACCACATGGGGCTGTTAATATGACGTTGTTTAGTTCATCAAGTGTAACTCCTAATGCCGTTGCTGTTTCAGGAAATTTAGAAATAGCATCAACAGAAGAAGAATATGGTGGCATATTATTCACTACATGCATACGAGCTTGATTTTTTACAGACCAAGGGATAGTAGCATCAATATTCATTAATTTCGTTTCTAATGATTGTTCGTATATCTCATCTTGATGTAGACTATCATAATAAATTACATCAACATCAGGCATAGCCGTTTTAGCTTCATAGTCATGTAAAGTATCCCAAATTTTAGAACGAACAAATCCGGCACAAATCCACCAATCAGGTAACTCTAGTGATTTTGCCATTTGTAATACATTCATCATCCATTCGTCGTTTTCTATTAAGCGAATGATATCTTGTTCTGTTTGTATAGTCATTTGTTATCTCACCTGCTTTTTTTTAGAGAGTAAATTTAATTCATAAGCTTTATAATCCATGTAATCCAGTAAGCACCTGGTATGAATAACAGTTGAGCAAGTAATGTACCAAAAAGTCTAGAAATCATTAGCCAAGCATACATTTTACTCATTGCTTCAGCACCTTCTTCTGATTGAAGAGCTCGCTCTGTTAAAAGAGCAATACGTGGATCTAGTAGCACTGTTAATAAAATAGTAGCAAAACCATTAATAAGACCAGAAGCTGTAGTGGCTTTTGTTGCGAAAGCTGGAATTAAAAAAGAAGCATATAGTGCGGAAAGAACTCCCGCTGTATAAATTGCAGTAGCGAACATGTTAATAAGCATTATACGCTTTGGAATACCGCCGATACGCAGTCTATGAATCATTTCTAACTTTGGAAAGCGGACATATTTTTTTGTGTACTTTAATTTTTGAATGTTATTCGTTTTCATCATTCGAATGAAAGAACCGTCTGTTTCAAAGTTTTGAATGACATATCCAAATAGTTTTGTCAAAGTTGGATACAGTATAATCGCAAGCAATGTACCGATAGAAGCAGATAATAGTACAAGACGTATAATATGCTCTAAATCAATAGAAGGATCTAGTTTTGCTTCGTCCACAATCCCGCCAAGTAAAAAGGCTTGTAGTAAGTTTGACGTTCTTGAAATGAGTAATACGATTCCTACGACGGATAATGCGACAGCAATCTTCTTTAAACGAACCCCCGCTAATCGAATACTATAAGAGCTTGTTTCAACTGCGTGGATCACAATTGTGAAAGCCATTATAAAAATTAACGTAATTGACATTTGTTTCACCAGTTTCTATTAAAATAATTGTAACTTTTTTACTGTATCATATCTATCGTATTTTGTAACTGAAAGTATGTGACATATGGAAATTGATTTTTCGAAAAAATAGATAATGATAGTATAATAGGGAGAAGTGGAAGAGATGTTAGCACTTAGTTATACAGCAAATTAAGTGGAGGAATGAAGCATGTATAAAACATTTCCATTTGATTTAGATGGAACTTTAACGGATCCGAAAGAAGGGATTGTAAACTCGGTTTTATATGCATTAAAAAAAGTAGGAATTGAAGAAGTACATATAAGTGAGTTAGATTCATTTATAGGTCCTCCTATTCAGCAATCATTCATAGAGAGATATAATATGAGTGAAGGAGAGGTTGAACGTGCTGTTTTTTACTTCCGTGAGTATTTAAAGCAGCGTGGATTGTTTGAAAATAATGTATACGAGGGGATTCTGAAGCTCTTGCAACAATTAAAAAGTTCAGGGAATCGCATATTCGTAGCAACTTCAAAGCCCACTGTATTTGCGAAACAAGTTATAGAGCATTTTCAATTAACGAATTATTTCGAAGACATCATTGGAAGTAATTTAGATGGTACGAGAATAAAAAAAGAAGAAATAATTGCTCATATTTTACAAACAAATGAAGAACTAAATAAAGAAGAAATGATAATGATCGGTGATAGAAAGCACGATATAATAGGTGCGAATCAGAATGGAATTGCTTCAATTGGTGTTTTATATGGCTATGGCTGTGAGAAAGAACTGACTGAAGTTAGTGCGACTTACATAGTGAAAGATGTTGAAGAACTGTATCATTTTTGTGTAGAGAAAAATTTAATAAAGCAGTAAATATAGATTCTAGCAATCCCTTTATAACGTATGACGATGAATTCGTTTCTGTTTAAAGGGATTTTTCATATGTAATCGAATAATTATAATTAGACATTTTTAGCATAAAAATTTGTATGAATAAGAGGAGGGATGTCAGAATTAAAAGGTTAGTAGAAATTTATCAATAAAATTTAGAATATTCTGTTTAATGGAGGGGTAAAATTGGAGTTAGTTATTATATTATTAGCACTAAGTTTACTTATGTTCGTAGCATACAGAGGTTTTTCTGTTATTTTATTCGCGCCGATATTTGCATTATTTGCAGTATTTTTGACAGAACCTAGTTATGTATTACCTTTCTTTTCTAATATCTTTATGGAGAAAATGGTTGGATTTATAAAATTATATTTTCCTGTGTTTTTATTAGGAGCAATATTTGGGAAAGTAGTGGAAATGTCAGGAATTGCAGATTCTATCGCAAAAACGATTATTGAGTTAGTTGGTGAAAAACGTACTATATTAGCGATTGTATTAATGGGGGCTATTTTAACGTATAGTGGTGTTAGTGTGTATGTAGTAGTGTTTGCTGTTTATCCGTTCGCAGCTAAGTTGTTTCGACAAGCTAATATTCCAAAGCGTTTAATCCCTGGAACGATTGTTCTTGGAGCAGTAACGTTTACAATGGATGCGTTACCTGGATCACCACAAATTCAAAATGTAATACCTACAACATTTTTTAAAACGGATATTTATGCTGCACCGATACTTGGGATTGTAGGAGCAATTTTTGTTCTTACATTAGGTTTACTATATTTAGAGAGTAGACGTAAGAAGGCAAAAGCGGCAGGTGAAGGATACTTTGGTTTTAATGATGGAAATACTGAAATGGCAGCATCTTTGCAAGTAGAACAAAAAAATATGCCATTAATTAATAACATTGAAATCACAAGAGCACAACAACTTATTGCATTTATACCACTTATTTTAGTAGGTGTAATGAATAAAGTGTTTACTATTATGATACCGAAGTGGTATCCAAGCGGTTTTGATTTTTCTGCAATTGGTATGAAAGCATTTGGAAAAGTAGAATTAAGTGCAGTAGTAGGAATTTGGTCTGTAGAATTGGCACTTATTATAGGGATCTTAACAACGTTATTATTATATTGGAAGCGAGTAGTAACAGGTTTCCAAGCTGGATTGAATACAAGTATTGGTGGAGCGCTACTTGCAACGATGAATACAGGAGCTGAGTTTGGATTCGGTGGTGTCATTGCAGCACTTCCAGGTTTCGCAATTATGAGAGATGGCATCTCTGTTACTTTCACAAATCCGTTAGTGAATGGTGCAGTAACGACGAATATTTTAGCTGGAATTACAGGCTCTGCATCAGGAGGTATGGGAATAGTATTAAGTGCAATGGGAGATAAATTTATTGCAGCGGCCAATCAATTTGATATTCCATTAGAAGTTATGCACCGTATCGTATCAATGGCATCAGGAGGAATGGATACACTACCACATAACGGGGCTATTATTACTATTCTTACAGTAACAGGATTAACACATAAACAGTCATATAAAGATATATTTGCTATTACAATTTTGAAAACGGTTGCTGTATTTTTAGTTATCGCATTCTATACTTTAACAGGACTCTATTAAAAAATTTGAATCGTAAAGATTCATCAAATCGATAATTTATGTTATAAAATATTAATTAGGATAAGAAGGGGTGGGGGACTTGCAAGAGGTTTCTGAGTTTCGTATGCCAAAGTCGGTATTATATGGAAGGAATTCGCTTGAAAAACTGGGAGAACAATCAAAAAAGTTAGGGAAAAGAGCTTTTATAGTTACTGATACAATTATGGAAAAATTAGGATATGTTGAAAAGTGTATGCAACAATTAAATAAGAAAGGTATTACTGTTAGTACATATAATAAAGTGGATGCTGAGCCTACAAATATACACGTATTAGAAGCGTTATCTCTTTGTAAAGAGGAAAAGTGCGATTTTATTATCGGTATTGGTGGTGGAAGTTGTATTGATGCTGCGAAAGCGGTAGCGGTTTTATATACAAATGGTGGAGAAGTTGAGGATTATGTCCAAAAGGATATTAAAATAGAAAACAATCCACTACCACTTATTGCAATTCCAACAACTTCTGGTACTGGATCGGAAGTTACAAGTGTAGCAGTAATTACGAATAAAAAAACAGATGTAAAAATGATGATGAAGCATCCTAGTTTTATACCGAAAGTAGCAATTATAGATCCAGTTTTGACAAGTTCGTTACCCCCACAAATTACGGCAGCAACAGGAATAGATGCGTTATGTCATGCGATTGAAGCGTATATTTCTAAAGTTTCACAACCACTTACAGATGTACTTGCTCTTTCAGCTATTGAAAGTATTATGAAATATTTACGTATAGCATATGAAGATGGACGTAATATGGAGGCAAGAGAAGCGATGATGATTGCTTCCTTACAAGCTGGAATTGCATTTTCTAATGCATCAGTTACATTAGTTCATGGAATGTCAAGGCCAGTGGGAGCATTATTTCATGTACCGCATGGAATATCAAATGCCATACTATTACCTACAGTGTTAGAGTTTACAAAAACAAGTGCAATGAAAAGGTTAGCAAAAATTGGACGTAGTTTAAATAAGGATTTGTATTCGAATTCTGATGAGGAAGTAGCAGACTACACACTTGGTGAAATAAAAAAACTTTGCTTTGATCTTCGTATTCCAAATTTAAAAGAATACGGAATCGATGAAATTGAATTTGAAAATGCTATTTCTAAAATGGCATCAGATGCAATTGAAAGTGGTAGCCCAGCTAATAACCCACGTGTTCCATCATATGATGAAATCAAAGAGTTGTATCGAGAGTGTTTTAATTATAAGTATAAAGAATTTATAAAAACATCAGATTGTTAATTTCAGAATATTCTATAAAAATTTCCTTGGAAATGAAAGTAGAATTATTCTTTATTATTCCGTTAAAACAAGACTTTATATTCCAAACTTAAAGTCTTGTTTTATTATGTATAATATACATAATAAAACATTGTTATTAGTTTTATAAAAATAGTTTAGGTAGGTGTTTATATGAAAACGATAGGTCTTATAGGTGGTATGAGTTGGGAATCAACTTCTGAATATTATCGAATTATTAATGAAGAAATAAAAGAGAGATTAGGAGGGCTACATTCAGCAAAATGTTTGATTAATAGTGTGGATTTTGAAGAGATTGAACGATGTCAGTCTAGCGGAGATTGGGATGGTGCTGGAGAAATTCTAGGGAATGCGGCATATTCATTACAAAAGGGGGGAGCAGACTTTATAATCATTTGTACAAATACAATGCATAAGGTAGTTGGAAAAATAAAGGCGAAAATTGATATTCCAGTCTTACATATTGCTGATGCAACTGCAAAAGAAATTAAAAGAAAAGACATTCAAAAGGTTGGTCTGCTTGGAACTAAATATACAATGGAGCAAGATTTCTATAAGTCACGTATTGAAGAGCATGATATAAAAATAATAGTACCATCAGGAACAAATAGAGAAAAAGTAAACGAAGTAATATATACAGAATTATGTTTAGGAAAAATAGTAGTTCAATCTAGAGAGTATTATAAAAGGGTTATAGAAGAATTAGTACAAGAAGGAGCACAAGGAATTATATTAGGTTGTACGGAAATAGGTTTATTAATAAAGCAAGAAAACGTATCAGTCCCGATATTTGATACGACCCATATACATGCAATTGAAGCAGTCAAGGTAGCTTTAGATAAATAGATTATAATTATATTATGTAAACTTAATTCGTATATCTGGAAAACATTCAGAAAATATTTTATAATGTAAGTGGTTACATTTAAGGGGGAATGCGTATGTTTTCAGTTCAACCAATCGCATTTGTACATAATGAAAGAAAGGAAATAAAAGATGATGAGTGGGGAGAAGTAAGATCCCGTATAACTTTAACTGAAATGTATGCAGAAGAAAGTATACAAGGGATTGAAGATTTTTCTCATATTGAAGTTGTTTTTTATTTTCATAAAGTAACTGACGAGCAAATTCAGTATTTTGCTAGACATCCTAGAAATAATAAGGATTATCCTGAAGTAGGTATTTTTGCACAGCGCGGGAAAAATCGCCCAAATCGCATAGGTGTAACAATTGTAAAGGTGATCAAAAGAGAAGGTAAATCAATTATTGTTGAGGGATTAGATGCTATTGATGGCACTCCTATATTGGATATAAAACCAATAATGAAAGAGTTTATGCCGAAAGAAGAAATACACCAGCCTAAATGGGCAACGGATATAATGAGACAGTATTGGAAGGGGAATGGAGTAAAATGAGAATATATGAGGCAACAATTGCAGATTTAGATGGACTAGCATCAGTTTTTAATAACTATCGCATGTTTTATAGGCAGGATTCTGATTTAGAAGGTGCAAAAGTATTTTTACGAAATCGAATTGAGAAAAAAGAGTCCGTTATTTTCGTAGCAGTTGAAGGCGGCGAATATATTGGATTCACGCAACTATATCCATCATTTTCTTCCATTTCAATGAAAGAATTATGGATTTTAAATGATTTATTTGTACAAGCGGCGAAGCGTGGAGCCGGAACAGGTAAAAAATTATTAGAAGCTGCTAAAGAATACGCATTAGAAAATGGAGCAAAAGGTGTAAAATTGCAAACAGAGATTGATAATTTATCAGCACAACGATTATACGCTGAAAATGGCTATTTGAGAGATAATCGTTATTTCCATTACGAATTAACGTTTTAAAAAATTAAGTTGAAAGAGGCATTTTCAAGAAAAAGAATTTCTTTGTAATGAGAAATTCTTTTTTATTTTTGCCTAAATTAAAAAACATGACAAAAATAAAACGATATTTATTTATTGTTAAACAATAAATGTTGTGATAAAATTATGTTGCCATTAAATAAGTGAGGTATTGTAAATGAATCTTAAACGAAGTTCAACAACGTTCTTAAAAGTAATTATTTTTCTTGCTGGAATTTCAGTACTTGCTTTATGCATATTTTTAGTGCCGGAAATGGCGAATTTCGCAGCAAATTTGTATCCTAATATTGCTCCGATGAAATATCTTGTTTTCATTGTGATGTATGGAGCAGCTGTGCCTTTTTACGTTGCTCTTTATCAGGCTTTCAATCTTTTACAGTACATTGATGAGAACACAGCGTTCTCGGAATTATCAGTAAAGGCGTTAAAGAATATAAAGCGCTGTGCAATTACAATCAGTGGTTTGTATGTATTAAGTTTGCCACTTTTTCATTTTATAGCGAAAAAAATGGACCCTCCTATTGGGCTAGTGGGACTCATTATCGTTTTTGCTTCGCTCGTTATCGCCGTTTTTACTGCTATCCTCCAACGACTTCTACAAGAAGCAATTCACATAAAATCAGAAAATGATTTGACGGTCTGAGGTGGCGGATATGACAATCATTATTAATATTGACGTCATGTTAGCAAAACGAAAAATGAGTGTAACGGAGCTTTCGGAGAAGGTTGGAATTACGATGGCGAATCTTTCTATTTTGAAAAATGGGAAAGCAAAAGCGGTTCGTTTTTCAACATTAGAAGCGATATGTAAAGCTTTGGAGTGTCAGCCAGGGGATATTTTGGAGTATAAAAACGATGAGAATACTCAATAAAAACAGATAACAAATGTAAATAATAGAAGTCAATAAAGAAGGGATAGCCACTAAGCTATTCCTTCTTTACGTTAATTGCTGTTACTAATAAAAAATATAATTTGAATTGCAATGTTTGCGTATCAAAAGGGAACTTGCTACCTTTTGAGGTGATCTGTTTTGTGGAATACAATTATTTGCCAAAAAGGCTATTTTAACTATGTTTTAAATTATTTCGGGTGAATCAAAATTTTCATTTGTATTATAGTTGATTTAAAACCCAGTTTGTTGCATCTTCAAAGTTATCTGCAATGTAGTTTGGTTCAATATGTGCCCATTTGTCTCGGTACGTATGCAAAGCATCATACCCAGCGCCTGTTCGGACTAGAATCGTAGTCGCATTTACTTTTGCTCCTGCAACAATATCAGTCCAACGATCACCAACTACAGCACATTGTGTTAAATTAAGTCCATGTTTTTTTGCTGCTTTAAGCAGCATGCCTGTACTTGGTTTACGGCATTCACAACCATCACCGTGTTTATGAGGACATACATAAATATCATCAAAACCGAAGCCTTCTAATTCTTGTACAAAATCGGCTACAGTTGCTATTCCATCTGCGATACCGGGTTGATTTGTGAAAGAGAAAATTTTTATATTTTTAGCTTTTAGTTTTTGCAAGGATGTTTTTGTGAATGGAAATAATGTAAAGGATCCTGGATAATGTATTGTAGTGTCACCACCAATTGTACCGTCACGATCAATGAAAATTGCTTTAATGTTTGTCATAGTTATAGTCCCTTCACTTTATAAAGTAGTTTAAAAATATTTTACAAATCGGTAGCCATTTACTTCATAACCTAATTTTTTGTAAAAAGGATGAGCTTCTACTCTTTTTGTTCCACTAACTAGCCATGTGTCAATGCAATTATGTTTCTTTGCTAATTGCTCGGCATAATCCATCAAAACTTGTCCAATGCCTTTCCGTCGTATGTTAGAATCAACGCTAATAATTGAAATCTCTCCATAACGTGTTACATCTTCTAAATTTTCACGTATACGAAATCCAAGTAATCCAAATATAGATTCTTCTTCCTCGTAAACATATAAAAAATCAAACGGACTCATTTGTACGAATTGTAGGCGGTTGTTCATATCTTCATAGGAAATAGAGGAACCTTTTAATTCTTTCGTTAAAGAACAAAGTGCGTCTATATCATCTATCGTTGCTTCACGAATTTGAAAAGACATATTATCAACTCCAATAAAATGTAATCAAACATTTAATATTCTGTTAAAAAATGTTTTTTCCTGCTATGAAAATAAATATTTTATAATAATATATAGATAATTATATGTTATTATTTTCCTTGATTGTATTAGAAATGGAAATAGGGGAGATACATGTTAGAAGTAAATATCCGCTCAGCTGGATATGAAATAGGCGAAAAAACAATTCATGATATAGCTTTTTCTATCGAAAAAGGTGAACTAGTTACTCTTATTGGAGCGAATGGTGCTGGGAAAAGTACGACGATTAAAACGATACTCGGATTACTTGTAAATATGGACGGTGAAATATCATTCGGTGAAAAGAAAAATCCGTATGCATACGTACCAGAACATCCAACATACTATGATTACTTGACGCTCTGGGAACATATTGAATTATTAATGGCAGCTCGTGGAAGTGAAATGGGAAGTTGGGAAGAACGAGCGGAACAATTATTACATACTTTTCGAATGAATAAGCATAAACATGAGTATTTATCAAAGTTTTCAAAAGGCATGAAACAAAAATCTATGCTAATATTGGAGTTTTTAACTGAGCCAGATTTTTATATCATTGACGAACCTTATATCGGTTTAGATCCAGTAGCTACGAAAGAGTTTTTAAATTATTTATATAAAGAAAAAGAGCGCGGGGCAGGAATTTTACTTTGTACGCACGTATTAGATACTGCTGAAAAAATTTGTGAAAGATTTTTACTCATTTCACAAGGTACATTAGTCGCAGATGGACATTTAGAATCTATTCAAATATTAGCGGAAATGCCGGGTAGTTCATTATTAGACTGCTTTGATGTAATTGTAAGGCGTGAACAACATGATTAAACAACAATTTTATAAGAGATTACGCCATGAACTCCAGCGGAAATGGAAGTCTATATGTTCGGTAACAGATTGGACAGTCGCATTATATATTATTATTCCAGCACTTATATTTATGGGAATCTATTATCGATCGCTATGGATAAATGAATTATCAACGGAAGAGACGATGTATTTCGGATTAGGATTACTCGCATTTTATTTAGTAACATATCCAAGAGGAGTTCGTTCATTTTTTGAGCAAGCGGATAGTTTATTTTTAATTTCGTATGCAACACATATGCGAAAATTAGTCCAGTATGGCATGATGTACACAGTTGTTCGAATAGCGATAACGAATATAATAGTAGTCGTTATTATGTTACCGGTGTTGATGAAAAGTATCGAAGTAACAGAGATACAAGTCCTGTTATTTTGGGTATTCTTTACTATATTTCGATTTATGTTGTCGTTGTTAACGAGATTTGTTCATGTACATGTGGGGAAACGATGGATTTTATGGATTGTAAAAAATGTAGTATTTTCTATGAGCGTGTCCTTTTTTGGAATTAGTTTATTTTTTATTTATAAAAATCCGTTGTATTCAATTTTATTTATCGGTCTAGTAATTTTCTTAAGTAGTGTATTAGTAAAAGAGAAAATGAATTATAAAAAGTTCTTTTTTAAAGAAATCGAGAAAGAAAAGGAGGAAAGCATGCGCTGGACGAGCGGAATTATGCAAGTTGGTGGTCATGCGGCTAAACCGAGTAGTTCGAATAAAAAACCGTGGATGTTTCCGCGCTCTAAAAGACTTTTAGGGAAAAAAGCTGATTCTCGTATTGTCGAATCTTTTTTGAAAGAATTTTTCCGTACAAGTACTGCACGAATATTTTATATTCAAATTGTATGTATCAGTACTGCAAGTATAATTATGACTCCAAGGTGGATTGCAGCTATTGTTCTCGTATTTACTGTAGTTGCAATTTCTCGCTATGCACGTGATTATTGGAATGAATTTACGAATAAGATGTTTCTTCGTTTATATTGTGATGAAGGGAAATTACTATTGTTAAGATGGAAGGCAGATCGTTATTTATTACTACCAGCAATACTTTTATATGGAATAGTTATACTTTCACAGTTTTATTTATTGCCAGCTGTGGTAGGCAGCGTTGTTTTTATTTTATTAATTGTATGGATTGTATTTGTACCATTAAAAAAGAGCCATTGACGGCTCTTTTTCTAGTCTGTAACACATTGATAAATAAAATATACTAAAACGAGTATACTTGCGGCGGAATACATGACATCTAAAGTCATCTGATCGCCTCCTTATTGTTGTTGTATTTTTATTGTATGAAATCTTACAATTTCATATTCAAGTGAAAAATATGTGAACGTTAACAAAAATGTAAAGTGCAAAAATTACAATCATTTTGTATAATAGAAGAAACCACCGTTATATAAAAAATAATGAGTGAAAGGGGAGGGAACATAAATGCCAAATTGGTTTAGAAAAACCTTAGTCGCATTAATTACCGTGTTTACATTTGGTTTAGTGACGCCTCCTTCCATATTACTTGATAATGCCAAAGCTGCGGACAAGCCTACGAGCACAGCTGGGCAACAAAGTTTGGAGAGCACGTCCTATACATATGAAGAAACGAATGACAGGTTAACCACCGATACTTTTATTACTTATGCAATGCAAGAAGCAGAGAAGCAGTCGATGCAAAAGTTTGGTACTAAAATTGGTCCAGTAATTGAAGATGAGTTTAAAGATGTAATATTACCGAAAATTGAAGAGGCAATTGCTGAGCTTGCTAGTGATGTACCAGAAGATTCACTACAATCATTAGCGATTTCTCAAAAACCAGCTGGTGGAAATAATGAGAAGATTTTTCACGTCTACGATACGAAATCTGGAAATGATTTATTGCGTTTCCATGTAAGAAGAGATCATCCACCGCAAGATGGTTATTATTTTAATTTCCATTACCACCGTTTTGATGATGGATACTCTGGACATCATGAGTTAGGAAATATTTATTGGAATACGAATGTACCACCGAAATGGTTGTCTTAAAAAGAACAAGAGAAAATCTTGTTCTTTTTTATTTTTATAGAAGGGACAGACAACTATGTTGTTGAATAACATAGGTTTAGAAAAAAGAAGCAAAGGGAGTATGGGAATGCAAAAATATATTGTTTTTGACTTTGATGGCACATTAGTAGATTCACAAAATATATTTGTACCGATTTATAATCAACTTGCTGAAAAACATGGGTATAAAGCAGTAAAGGAAGACGAAATTGAACATTTACGTAAATTAACGATGCCAGAGAGATGTAAACAACTTAATGTACCACTGTATAAACTACCGATATTAGCGTTGGAATTTTATAAATTATATCAGCCTGCTATAAAAAATCTCGTTTTGTTCCATGGGATGAAAGAAGTATTAGATGAACTACATAAAAAAGGCTACGGAATTGCAGTCATATCATCGAACTCAGAAGAGCATATTCGGGCGTTTTTACACAAGAATGGTATCGAAAATATTCAAGAAGTGTATTGTTCTAAAAATTTGTTTGGTAAAGATAAAATGATAAAAAGATTTTTGAAATCAAAAAAAATAACAGAGAAAGATATGTTATATGTCGGTGATGAACAGCGAGACGTAGCAGCGTGTAAAAAGGCTGGAGTGAACGTAATTTGGGTATCTTGGGGATATGATGTTATTGAAACAGTGAAAAAAGATGCACCAGATTACATGGTTCATAAGCCGATGGAAATTGTGCAAGTAGTACAAGGAGCGTATTCTTAATATGAATACACTGCGAGCAGGCATTCATCATATTGAATTTTGGGTAGCAAATTTAGAGGAATCCATTTCTTTTTATAATAAGTTGTTTTCCATAATTGGGTGGAGAAAGTTAAATGAAGTAGCATATAGCACAGGAGAAAGTGAAATATACTTTAAAGAAGTAGATGAGGAAATTGTAAGGACGTTAGGGCCTAGACATATTTGTTATCAAGCTATTCATAGAGAAGTAGTTGATGAAGTAGCAGATTTTCTTTCTAGTACGAAAGTCAAGGTAATACGTGGTCCAATTGAAATGGATCATTATTCGGAAGGTTATTATACGATTGATTTTTACGATCCGAATGGATTTATTGTAGAAGTTGCCTATACACCAAATGCAGAAATGTAAGGGGAATAGATATGAAGATAATTACAGCATGGCAAAATAATATACAAATAGTAAAAGATGCAGTGGATATTAAAGAAATTTCTAAAGGTTTTTCGCCTGATAAGAAATATATAATTACGAGTACGAATAATGAAAAATATTTATTGCGGACAGGCGATATAAAAGAGTATGAAAGAAAGAAAATAGAGTTTCAAATTTTAAATGAAATGCAAAATCGTAGTGTGCAAGCACAAAAACCAATTGAAATGGGTTTGTTGGCAGAAGAAGGTTTATGCTATGGCATTTTTTCATATTTAGAAGGGGAGGATGCGAAGAAGCTATTGCCTACGTATTCACCAAAAGAACAATATGATATTGGTATAGAGGCAGGAAAAGATTTAGCAAAAATGCATACATATGAAGCTCCTAATAATATACTTCCATGGTATGAAAGAGCAATGAAAAAACATAGTAAATATTTAGAGGCATATAAAACATGTGGAATAAACATAAAAAATGATGATAAAATCATAAAGTTTATTGAAGAAAATGAAATATCTTTAAAGAACCGCCCAAATCGATTTCAACACGATGATTTTCATTTAGAAAATATAATTGTACGGGATGGAAAATATGTAGGTGTTGTTGATTTTAATGGCTACGACTGGGGCGACCCACTTCATGATTTTGTGAAAATTGCACTGTTTGCAAGGGACATTAGTATTCCGTATTCAATCGGACAAATAGAAGGATACTTTAATAGGAAAATACCAGAGGAGTTCTGGAAATTATACACAGTGTACATTGGCATGACAGTTTTCTCCTCAGTTGTCTGGACATTACGAGCAGCACCGCATATGTTAGAGGATATGTTAGAGCGTCTTACTATAGTTTTAGAGGATCATAATAACTTTGAGTTATCGAAGCCAATTTGGTTTCAACCAGATAAGATTGATATGAAATAGAAAAGGTAGGTGTGATTCGCACCTACCTTTATTTTTTACCATCAAAATACTTATTTAATTTTCTTAAATGTAAGCGGCTGAGTACTTAATGTAGCTGGTACATGTAACTGAAGGGATGGGAATTCACCACTTACATTCATTTCATAAGCGAATAATAAGCTCATTTTCATTTGGAATAAGTCAACTTTTGCAGAGAAGATGTCGTAATGATGATGCCCTAATTGAATATCCATTTCCATAAATTGTGCATATAACGAATCATCTCGTTTGTATACTTGTAATGTTCCGTATGCAGGATGTTCAAAAGTACCAGTATAATCCTCTAACTTGTGCGAAGGTGTAGTCCCTTTAATTTGTTCAGGGAGGGATTCAGTTGCTTCTTTCATCATTTCCTTCATTTTTTTAGTATCTTCTACAGCACGTTTATGCCAATCAATGGATTCTAATTCAAGTAGTTCGTCATAAATTTGATTAGCGAGATAAGTAGGAAGTAATGTTCCTCCAGCATTCGTTAAAATGACAAGGCCTATGTTTTCTGTTGGTATGAATGAAACAAGCGCTGAAAATCCATCGATATTACCGCCATGATGAATCACTTTTTTACCACGATAAGCGCTAATAAACCAACCAAGACCGTAACTATTTAATGGAGATTCAGGGAGTGATAAAACCGGTTGGTCTGGAATTGAATTGTGTGGTGTATACATTTGTTGTAATAATTCAGAGGAGATTAATTCATGATCTCCAAATTTCCCTTCATTTAAGTGGAGAAGTACCCAATGTGCCATATCTTCAATTGTGGAATTAATACACCCAGCAGCGCCAACTGTATCGATGTTACGGAATGGAACTGTTTTTATTTCACCGTCATTTTCAATGTAAGGTAAAGCATAATCATCTGTAGTTTGTGAATCGTTAACAGAGAAGTTTGTATGTCTCATATTTAAAGGTTCTAAAATATGTTCTGTAGTGTACTGCTCCCACGTTTGATTTGTAATGTTTTCAACAATGTAGCTAATTGTTGCATACATTAAGTTGTTATATAGAAATGCAGTCCGGAACGGTGCATCAAGTGGTAAATGTTTTATTTTTTCAACGAGATCTTTTCGAGATAAGGAAGAACTGTACCAAAGAGCCTCATGACGACTCACTCCAGTTCGATGAGAAGCTAAATCCCGTCCTGTAACTTGTGAGCTAGCAAGTAGTTCAGATAAAGTAAAGTTAGGTATATAAGACTGGATAGGGGTATCCCAATTAAACTTTTTTTGCTGTGCTAACAAGCTTAATGAAAGTGTGCCAAATGCTTTCGTTGAGGAACCGATTGCGAATCGAGTATTCGGTGTAACAGCCTCTTTTGTTTCTATATTACGATAGCCAAAACCTTCTGAAATAATAACTTCACCGTCTTTTATAACAGCGACAGCAGCACCAGGAACATTTAAATCCTTCATCATTTTTTCAACCGTTGTTTGTAAAGAAGTCATAACAGGCGTTTCAATTTTAGACATACTTCTAACCTCCAAATATAAATTTTGTTCTACCGCACTATACTTTCGGTAATAGAAAATGAAAACCTTTTTATATTCGGAAAGTTAATAATTTTGTAAGAATTAGCGCAAGAAATTTTATTAATTAGGATTATTAAATTTATCATTTTTCATGTTATGATAAATTGCATATACGATTGAAAGAAGGTTTTCCTACATATGAAACATGCTGAAAATGAATACTTAAATTTATGCCGCCATGTAATGGAACATGGTACGAAGAAAGAAGACCGTACAGGGACAGGCACTGTATCTGTATTTGGATATCAAATGCGTTTTGATCTAAGTAAAGGTTTTCCTTTATTAACAACAAAGAGAGTACCGTTTCGCCTTGTAGCAAGTGAACTGCTTTGGTTTATGAAAGGTGATACAAATATTCGCTATTTATTGCAGCATAATAATAACATTTGGAATGAATGGGCTTTTAAGAGCTGGGTAGAAAGTGATGAGTATACTGGTCCTGACATGACTGATTTTGGTCTTCGCTCACAACAAGATGAAGAATTTAAAGTACAGTACGACGAGCAAATGGAATTGTTTAAAAAGAACGTTTTAGAAGATGATGAGTTCTCAAATAAATATGGTTATTTAGGAGACGTTTACGGTAAACAGTGGCGTGCTTGGAAAACGACAGCTGGTGAGACACTTGATCAATTAAAAGATGTAATTGAAATGATTAAAAAAACACCAGACTCACGTCGTTTAATCGTTTCTGCTTGGAATCCAGAAGATGTACCAAGTATGGCCTTACCGCCTTGTCATACGCTATTCCAGTTTTATGTAGCAGATGGAAAGCTTTCTTGTCAGTTATATCAAAGAAGTGGTGACATATTCCTTGGAATTCCATTTAACATTGCAAGTTACTCACTACTAACACATTTAATTGCACATGAATGCGGACTTGAAGTGGGAGAATTTGTTCATACAATTGGTGATGCACACATTTATACAAATCATTTTGAACAAGTAGAAAAGCAATTGGCACGTGAACCACGTCCATTCCCGAAACTTACATTAAATCCAGATGTGAAATCTGTTTTCGATTTTGAAATGGAAGATTTAACGATTGAAGGATACGATCCGCATCCAGCAATTAAAGCACCGGTTGCAGTATAATTGTAGAGGAGATGAAAAAATGATTGTTTCATTTATGGTCGCTATGGACGAAAATAGAGTAATTGGTAAAGATAATAATTTACCTTGGCGTTTACCGAGTGAATTACAATACGTGAAGAAAACAACGATGGGTCACCCGCTTATTATGGGAAGAAAGAACTATGAAGCGATTGGTAGACCACTGCCTGGAAGACGTAATATTATTGTAACTCGTAATGAAGGGTATCATGTTGAAGGCTGTGAAGTTGTTCATTCTGTAGAAGAAGTGTTTGAACTATGTAAAAATGAAGAAGAGATTTTTATTTTTGGTGGAGCGCAAATTTACGATCTCTTTTTACCTTATGTAGACAAGTTATATATAACAAAAATCCATCATGCATTTGAAGGAGATACATTCTTCCCAGAAATAGATATGACAAATTGGAAAGAGATTTTTGTAGAAAAAGGTTTAACGGATGAAAAAAACCCATATACGTATTATTACCATGTATATGAGAAACAACAATAATAAAAAAGATTGATGTGAGAATTCGCATCAATCTTTTTATTTATATTCACCAATATAAGTTTATAGATGAGATTCGATAGTGCTATAATGATAGGTAGCATGTAAAAATGCTAAAATTTTCAAAAGTACTAATATAGAAAGAGGAGGAGAATCGATTGAGAAAGATATGGGGGATTCTTTTTCTTTGCTTAACATTCATGTTAGTTGGATGTGGTAAAGAAGAAAAACCACAAGAAGCGTTTGATACATATGTAAAAGCGTGGAATAAACAAAAATTTGCAGATATGTATGATCAACTATCAAAAAATGCAAAAAAAGATATTTCAAAGAAAGAGTTTACTGAGAAATATGAAAAAATTTATTCTGGTATCGAAGTGAAAGACTTAAAGGTAGAAACAGGGGAAGTAAAAGAAGATAAAAAAGATGAAGGCCCTGTTCCTTTTAAAGTAAGCATGGATACAGTTGGTGGTAAAATTACATTTGGTCATGAAGCAAAAATGGTGAAAGAAAAAGATGGAGATAAAGAATCTTGGAAAATAGATTGGACTCCTGATTTTATTTTCCCAGGCATGACGAAAGATAGTAAAGTGCGTATGCAGACAACACAGCCAAAACGTGGTGAAATATACGATCGTAATGGAAAAGGTCTTGCAACGAATGGGAAAGCTTCTGAAATCGGATTGATTCCTGAAAAGTTAGGCGATACTGCTCCGCAAACGAAAGAAACAGTAGCGAAGTTATTAAATATGTCTGTAGAAGAAATTGATCAAAAATTAGCTGCTAAATGGGTAAAACCAGGGTATCTCGTACCAATTGGAATTTTGCCTGAAGGGGCAACACAAAATACGTACATTGATTTACCAGGTGTTTCAACAAAACCTGTAAATGTTCGTACATATCCGTTAGGGGAAGCGGCAGCTCATCTGACTGGTTATATTGGAAAGGTAAATGCTGAAGATTTAAAAACGCTACAAAAGAAAGGCTATCAAGCTGATGACCCAGTTGGGAAAGCTGGTTTAGAGCAAGTATTAGAGGAAAAGTTACGCGGTAAAAAAGGTGGCCGTGTCTTTGTAGAAGATGCGCAAGGAAAAGAAATTAAAAACTTGGCAAAAACAGATGCTGTTGATGGAGAAAATGTAACTTTAACTATTGATAGTGCTGTTCAAGAAAAAACGTATAATGAAATGAAGGGTGAAGCTGGTTCAAGTGCAGCAATTAATCCGAAAAGTGGAGAAACAATTGCACTAGTAAGTAGTCCAGCATATGATCCTAATATAATTGCACGAGGGACATCGAAGGCACAACGCGAAGCTTGGAATAATGATCCGAAAAAACCAATGACAAATCGCTTTACACAATTGTCGGTACCAGGTTCTGTATTTAAACCTATTACAGCTGCAATTGGTCTTGAAACGAAAACGATTGATCCAAAAGAAGAGTTGAAAATTGAAGGATTAAAATGGACAAAAGATTCTTCTTGGGGTAATTACTATGTAACGCGTGTGAAAGATGCAAATCCGATTGATCTTGATAAGGCGATGAAATACTCGGATAATATTTACTTCGCACAAGAAGCTTTGAAAATCGGAAAAGACAAGTTTATGAGTGAAGCAAAAAAATTCGGATTCGATGAGAAACTACCAATTGAATATGGATTCCCTGCTTCTAAAATTGCAAATGACGGCATTAAAAATGATATTCAAATGGCAGATACGGGATATGGACAAGGACAAGTATTAATGACTCCTCTTCATTTAGCTTTAACGTATGCGCCAATTGTAAATGATGGAACGATTCCGTCACCGTATATTATTAAAACAGATAAACAACCAAAAGCTTGGAAAGAAAATGTAATTTCTAAAGGAAATCAGGATATATTAAAAACTGCAATGACGAAAGTAATTAATGATCCAGATGGTACAGGGAAAATTGCTAAAATTGATGGCATGACTCTTGCTGGAAAAACAGGTACAGCGGAATTAAAAGTATCAAAAGAGGCCGAAGGAAAAGAACTAGGTTGGTTCGCTGCATTTGATTTAAATTCCCCAGATATGGTCATTACAATGATGATTGAAGATGTAAAAGGTAGAGGCGGAAGTAATATTCCAGCTGAAAAAGTAAAACATGTATTTCAAAAATAATATGTAATAGTAGGCTATCTCTATAAGTTGTAGAGGTAGCCTATTTATATGAAAGAGTTTGTAATATCCGTATACTAAATTTTAAGGAAACAAAGTAAATCATTAACTTACGAAAAAAAAGTAGCTATTTTTTATTGACATTGATTAAAACTTTTTGTATTATACTTACATAAGGTAAGTTATTAACTTTTGAAAAATAAATCTTGAATTAAAGATAAAGATAAAGAGAAAAAAGGGAGAGAATACAATGACAAAAGTACTATTTATCACAGCAAATCCAAATTCAGCAGAAGGTTCTTTCGGAATGGCAGTAGGGGAAGCTTTCATCGAAGCTTATAAAAACGAACATCCACAAGACGAAGTTGTAACAATTGATTTATTCAACACTACAGTACCAGCAATTGATGCAGATGTATTTGCTGCTTGGGGTAAATTTGCAGCAGGTGAAGGCTTTGAAGCTTTAACTGAAGTTCAACAACAAAAAGTAGCAGCAATGAACACAAACTTAGAAACATTTATGAATGCAGATCGTTATGTATTCGTAACTCCAATGTGGAACTTTAGCTATCCACCAGTAGTAAAAGCATACTTAGATAACGTAGCAATCGCAGGTAAAACATTCAAATATACTGAAAATGGTCCAGTCGGCTTATTAGAAGGTAAAAAAGCGCTTCACATTCAAGCAACAGGTGGCGTATATTCTGAAGGAGCATACGCAGCTGTAGACTTCGGTCGCAATCACTTAAAGACTGTATTAGGATTTGTCGGTGTAAATGATACTGAATATATTGCAGTTGAAGGTATGAATGCAAACCCTGAAAAAGCACAAGAAATTAAAGAAGCAGCAATTGCTAATGCTCGTGAATTAGCAAAACGTTTCTAATATAGAATGCTTAAAAAGTCCGAACACTTGCTGTTTGGACTTTTTTTCTTCTTTTTCCTTCGTTTGTCTAGTATAATGAAGGTCGGAATGATAATAGGTGGGGGTTCTGTATGATTCAAACGTTTTTTAAAATCTTTTATTTAATTTTAATCGTAATTGCGATTACACCGAGAATGTGGCGTCTTAAAAGACAAGTAAATACGATGGCGCCAAAAGAAAAAGACAATGCTGTGTATAAAACGACAAATTGGTTTGGTAAGAAAATGGTACGTGTAGCTGGAGGGGCAGTAGAAGTGAAAGGACTTGAAAATGTTCCGAAAGACAAGCCAGTACTAGTTGTAAGTAATCACCAAAGTAATATGGATATCCCTGTTTTACTAGGTTACTTAAATAAACCAATTGGATTCGTTTCAAAAGCAGAGATTAAAAAGTTCCCAGTTGTACCAACTTGGATGGAACTGATGAATTGTGTATTTATGGATCGTAGCGATCGTCGTCAATCTCTTCAAGCGATTAAAGATGGAATTGAACTATTAAAGAATGGACATTCTATCGTAATTTTCCCTGAAGGAACGAGAAGTAAGGGTGGCGAAGTTGGAGAGTTTAAGGCTGGTAGTTTTCATCTGGCAGTAAAGTCAGGTGTAGCAATTTTACCTGTAACATTAGATGGTACATATAAGATGTTTGAAGCGAATGGAAATCGTATGAAGCCAGCTCATGCAACAGTAACAATTTCTAAGCCGATTACACCTGAAGATTATGCGAATATGGATATTAAAGAATTAACGAAGCATACACAGGAAGTTATTGCCTCACAATTACATAAGTAATAAAAAAGGATTCAGCTTATCGTAAGCTGAATCCTTTTTTATTATGCTGTAGGTAAGACATAAAAGAGTACACAGAAGAACATCATCGCACTACCACCTAAAACGAACAGGTGCCATATGGCATGGTTGAAAGGTAGCTTTTCCCAAAGGAAGAATATAGCTCCAACAGAATATAAAATTCCACCTGCTAAAAGTAGTGAAAAACCATGTCCAGTTAGATTTTCATAAAGTGGTTTAATAGCAACGATTATGAGCCATCCCATAATGATGTAACATAAAGTTGAAGCCTTTATAAAGCGACGTACAAAGAAAATTTTGAAGACGATACCTCCGATTGCTAGTGTCCATATTATAGCAAGCAACGTCCATCCTAATGGGCCACGAAGTGTAATAAGTAGAAAAGGAGTATACGTGCCAGCAATCAATAAGTAAATGGCTGAATGATCTAAAATAGTAAATATTTTTTCTACTTTAGGATGATGAATGCTATGTAGCAATGTTGAAAACAAGTACAGTAAGAACATACTTACACCATAAACAGTAAATGCAACTACGGCTGATGCGGTACCGTGCTTAGAAGCATGAATAATCAATATGATTAAGGCAGGGATGCTTAAAATGGCACCGATACCATGTGTAATTGCATTTGCAATTTCTTCTTTTACAAATTGGGTCATTCGTGTCATTTTTTCAGTCATAATGCAAATCCTTTCTACTATCATAAAATAATATGTCATTTCCCTTACCATATCATACACAAGAGCAATAGAAAATGAAATTTGTATAATTGATTATATTTTTGAATTTTTTTGACAAAAGACAATGGATTTGTTGACGTTTTCAAACTTTTTTG
Organism: Bacillus sp. TE8-1; assembly: GCF_008368855.1. Classification (NCBI taxonomy): domain Bacteria; kingdom Bacillati; phylum Bacillota; class Bacilli; order Caryophanales; family Bacillaceae; genus Bacillus; species Bacillus sp. TE8-1. Next base: position 194,944 of record NZ_QPET01000021.1, read on the forward strand.
ACAAAATAAAATTATGTAATAGTAGGACAAGGAAACTACTAATAAAGGGGATGGGGAAATGTTTTCAAATATTGGCTTTCCAGGGTTAATTTTAATTTTAGTAGCAGTACTCATTTTATTTGGACCTAAAAAATTGCCGGAAATCGGGAAGGCTTTAGGGGAAACGTTAAAAGAGTTTAAAAAATCAACGAAAGAATTGACAGATGACGCATTTCAAGAAAAGGAAAAGAAAGAAAAAATGTAGTGTATTTTCCTTGTAATGGATAAATAAAGTGTGGTGAACGAGATGGAAAATCGGGAAATGAGCGTAGTAGAACATATTGTTGAGCTTCGAAAAAGAGTAATATATACGGTGTTATCCTTTGTACTATTTTTAATTATTGGATTTACTTTTACAAAGGATATTTATTTTTGGCTTGTAAAAGATTTACCAATGAAATTAACTGTTCTCGGTCCAAGTGATGTATTGTGGATTTTTTTCTCGATTGCTACAGTATTTGCTATCGTTTGTACAATTCCTTTTGCTGCTATACAAATTTGGTTATTTGTAAAACCGGGTTTACATCCAAATGAACAAAAGATGACAATAATGTATATACCGGTATTGTCTATATTATTTATCGCAGGTTTATGTTTTGGATACTTTATTGTAATGCCGTTTCTATTTCACTTTTTAACTACGATAGGTAATGAAATGTTTAATACGATGTTTACGACAGAAAAGTATTTTCATTTTGTACTTAATTTAACAGTTCCATTTGCTGTGATTTTTGAATTGCCAGTCGTTGTAATGTTTTTAACTAGTATTGGAATACTTACGGCGGAATTTTTAATAAAAATAAGAAGGTATGCTTACGTAGCATTAATTATCATTGCATCTTGTATATCACCGCCAGACTTTTTATCTCATAGTTTAGTTGCAGTGCCGCTTATTTGTATTTATGAAGTAAGTATTGCGTTATCAAAGGTTGTTAGTAAGAGGAAAAAGAAAAGAGAAGAAATGCAGTCGAAAAGTGCCTCGTTATAAAGGCACTTTTTTATTTATTTGTTATACTATAGCTATAAACGTATACAATATATAGAAGAAAAAAATTATAGAATCTCCAAAATTTAGACAAACTTTGCGCTTTTATAAGCTTATACTAAATGTATTAAACAATTGATGGATAATGAGATTCCCGTCTCAGAGATATTTAGAACGGGAAGGTGAATTAGGTGGAGATGAATAGAGTATAAATCTTCTAGCCATAAGGACTACAGAAATCATATAAGTCTGATTTTACTCCACTTTAAACAACGTGTTACAGCGCAAAGTAGAGGAAGTTCAAAAATCCAATGAAAAAGAGGATTGATATTGTGATTACGAAAAGTTTTTATTTCACTCATTCAACAGGGGATTGCATTAAAATATTTGAAATCCCTGTCCTACAGGCACAGCATCCATTATCGTTTCTAATTCAGTCTCGTCTTCAATTATTTATTGCAAAAATTCAAAAACAAAAACACCCAAGATTTTCGTATTCTTTCCGTGAATATTTACAAAATTGTTTGAAGTGGAATGATTATTTAAATGTATATAAAACAAATACCCTTGAAAAAAATGCATGATACGAAGTACGGACAGGGTTAGTAAACTCTGTCTTTTTCATTTTAGATATGAAAATATAATTAATTTGATGAAATTTCGTTCCAAATTGTTGAAAGCAATGGGAATACTAGTATAATAACAAGGAGAGCGTATTGGAAAGGGAAGAAGTATAGTATGCAAAAAATTAAAATTGTAACAGATTCAACGGCAGATTTATCACAAGACGTAATCGAAAAGTATGACATTCATGTTTTACCATTATCAATCTCTGTAAATGGACAAACATATTTAGATCGCGTTGATTTACAACCTGACGAATTTATTGAAGAAATGATTAAATCAGAGGAATTACCAAAAACATCACAACCAGCTATGGGTACATTTGTAGAAATGTATGACAAGCTAGGGGAAGATGGAAGCGAAGTCCTTTCTATCCATATGACAAGTGGAATGAGCGGTACTGTAGCAACTGCAAATAGCGCTGCATCAATGACTGATACAAAAGTAACAGTTGTTGATTCTCAATTTATTACACATGCTTTAGCATATCAAGTAATTGAAGCTGCAAAAATGGCAAATGACGGACGCTCACTAGAAGAAATTTTAAAACGTGTAGATGAAGTAAGAAAGAATACTCGTTTATATGTAGTAGTGGATACATTAGAAAACTTAGTGAAGGGTGGACGTATCGGTAAAGGAAAAGCGTTTATCGGTTCGCTACTTAATATAAAGCCAATTGCTAGTCTTGAAGACGGTGTTTATAATCCTGTAACGAAAGTTCGTAGCCAAGGCCAAATTGTAAAAACATTAGCTAAGTTATTTGAGCAAGATACGGCTGGAAAAGTCGTAAAAGCTGTTGCAATTCCGCATGCGAAAGCAATTCCTTTAGCTGAAAGTATGAAAGCGGCGGTTGAAAAAGTGAGTGGATTTGCTCAATCAGAAATTTTCTATACAACGCCTATTATTAGTACTCATACAGGTCCGGGCGCAATCGGATTTATGTATTTAGCAGAGTAATAAAAAAGCTACTTGAAAATATATTTCAAGTAGCTTTTTTATGTAAATAGAAAGTAAGAAATAAGAAGAGCTACACAGGCACTACCGCTAATGATATAGCGAGTCTGTAAATATTCATTCATAGAAAACACCCTTTATCCCGCTATTTGCGGACAGTAAAACTCTCTACCTCAAATTTAGCTGGAGCAAAGAGGTTAGGTAGCGGGCTGCCCGTAAAAGCTTGATTGGTGAAGGCAAATAATCAGTGGGGATGAAGAAAACCCACTAATTAAATTTTCACTATAGGATTTTCTATATTATATGTTGGATATAGAAAATCAGTCATTACGTTACACATGTAAAGTTTCAATTTTTTCGTTTATTTGCTTATTATTTGTTGCGTTACTATAAATAAAAGTTTGACCTAAAAAGAGTACATGCAGTTGTTCCCACGGTAACATGCGCAAATTCCAATTATTTCGAAGTCTAGTTATTGCTTCACGAGGTGTTTCATCGGCGAGTGCAAAAGCTCCGTAATGCATTGGTATAAAATGCGTAGCGTTTAAATCTAAATAAGCTTGCACGGCCTCTTCAGGTGAAACATGAGATACTTTCATAAACCATTCTGGTTCATAAGCGCCAATGGGCATAAGAGCAATATCAATTAAAAAGCGTTCACCAATTTCTTTGAAACCTTGGAAATAGCCACTGTCACCACAAAAATATATGGTTTCCATAGTCGTTTCATTATCAATAATCCATCCACCCCAGTGAGACGTATTCATATCAAATAAGAATCTTCTCGTCCAGTGCTGAGCAGGTACGAAGTGAAAAGAAACTTCGTTAATTATCGTACTTTCCCACCATTTATACTCTTCTACATGTTTAAATTTCTTACGAGTAAATAATTTTTTTAATCCAATAGGTACAAGATATAGAACATCATCATTCAACTGACGAAGAGTTGAAAAATCTAAATGATCATAATGACCATGTGAAATAAGGACAATATCAATTTTAGGTAGTGCTTCTATAGAGAGTCCAGGTTCTGTAAGTCTTGGAACTAGCTTTAATTTATTAGCCCATACTGGATCTGTTAATATATTAAGTCCATTCGTTTGGATAAGAAAAGTGGAATGCCCAATCCATGTGATAGTCGTTTTTTCAACATTACTTTGCAAAAATGCACTTTGTTTAACGGGTGATTGTTCTACTAAGAAAGAAAAATCTTTTTTGTTTTGCTTTCGTTCTTTACGCCAGCGTAAAAAAGAGCGAATTGATTTTTTTGTACTAACATTATCCATATTTTCATAGCGCTTTGCCATGAACATCACCTCATTTAAAATCGTTGTATTTGTATTGTACCGAAATGTTGTTAAGGAATACAGTGTAAAACATGGATTAATGTTTAAGGAATTGTTAAAAAATAGGGAGAGGTATTTACAAAAGTAACAATAAAATTAGTTTTATCACTTTTATTTATAGAAATAATAGTAAAAAAATATATTTTGTCTAGTAATTCGCTTGAAATAAAGAAGTAACATACGTAAATTCGTACGATTTCGTGAACAAATGTAGTAAACAATTTTCTCGTAGTGTTAACTTTTGTTATTATAAACATAACCTATTTAAATTTAGGATAGAGAAAAGAGGTTTATAAATGAAGCGTTATCAAAAAATAATTGGTCTTATGGTTGTATTTTGTCTCTTTGTACTTGCTGGATGTAGTGAATCAGGTTCAAAGCTTCGTAAACCATTAAATTGGGATTTAGAAACCTTCCAATTTACAAATCAAGATGGAAAGCAATTTGGTACAAAAGATTTAAAAGGGAAAGTTTGGGTTGCAGATTTTATGTTCACAAATTGTCAGACAGTTTGTCCACCAATGACTGCAAATATGGCCAAGCTTCAAAAGATGGCAAAAGAAGAGAAATTAGACGTTCAGTTTGTTTCATTTAGTGTAGATCCAGACCTTGATAAGCCAGAAAATCTGAAAGCTTTTATTCAAAAGTTTACAGAGGATACTAGTAACTGGAATTTATTAACGGGGTATTCGTTAGAAGATATTACAAAGTTTTCAAAAGATAATTTCCAATCACTTGTAGATAAGCCGGAGAACGGTCAGGTCATGCATGGTACATCATTTTATTTAATTGATCAAAACGGAAAAGTAATGAAAAAGTATAGTGGCATTAGTAATACGCCATACGAAGACATTATACGTGATATGAAGCGATTAGTGGGTTAAAAATAAGGGTGCATAGCACCCTTATTTTTTTGCATTAGTCTATCGATAAAATGTCATGTTGCTGGGGAAGTTTCGGCGCCCGAATTTCTAATACGCCGTTTTGATAAGAAGCTTTTGCCGCTTTTTTATTAATTGAATACGGCAATTTAATCAATCTTGATGCTTCTGAAATGGAACGTTCTCGGCGATAATAGTTATGGGATGTTTGTTCTTCTTCCTCTTCAAGTATCTCTTCTTTTACAGAGACTTTTAAGTATTCACTTTGTATTTCAATTTGGATTTGTTCTTTTTGTATACCTGGTAGTTCAGCTGTAACAACGAGTTCTTCACCAACTTCATATAAATCTACAGGGAATGTTAATAAACGGTTTCCTTTTTGGAAAAAATGATTTAAATCAGCGATTACATTGCGAAGAGGTGTTTGCTCGAAGAAATCATCAATTTGCTTTAAGTAATTACGAACCGGTGGGCGAGAAGAATCTTTTTTTTCTTCACTCATGGTATTCCCTCCTAGAAATCAATTTGCAATATCATATGACAAAAGCGGAGAAAGGTGAGTGCCTAGTTTTCATGTTTTCATAAAAAATTGTTAAAAATGTGAAATGGAGTGATTTTTTTATAGTTTTTGGTCGCCTTATTCAGTTGATTATGCTAGTATAAATAGGGTTGATATAGTAGTATAGAGACAGAATGAAAACTGAAAGAGGGTAAGAAGTATGTGTGGTTTTGTAGGATGTTTATGTGAAAACCCTAGAGAGTTTTCAGAAACAGAAAAACATCAATTTGAAAATATGAACACGATGATTTTCCACCGTGGTCCAGATGACGAAGGATATTTTCGTGATGAACATGTACAATTTGGCTTCCGCCGTTTAAGCATCATTGACTTAGAGGCAGGACATCAGCCGCTAACTTATGAAAATGATCGATATGTAATTATTTTTAATGGTGAAATTTACAACTATGTAGAATTACGTGAAATGTTACTTGAAAAAGGTGCAACGTTTGCAACGCAATCTGATACAGAAGTTATCATTGCATTGTATGCACATATGAAAGAAAAATGTGTAGATTACCTTCGTGGTATGTTTGCATTTATGATTTGGGATCGTGAAGAAAAGAAACTTTTCGGTGCACGTGACCACTTCGGTATTAAACCTTTATACATCGCACAACAAGGTGATACTACATTCTTCGCATCTGAGAAGAAAAGTATTATGCATGTGATGGAAGATAAAGGCGTTAATCCAACATCACTACAACATTACTTTACGTACCAATATGGTCCAGAGCCAGAAACTTTAACAATTGATGTTAATAAAATCGAGCCTGGTCATTATTTCGTAAAAGAAATCGGTAAAGAGATGGAAATCCATCGCTACTGGAAACCTTATTTCAACGCTTCAAGTGCAACGAAAGAGGAGCATATCCAAGCAATTCGTGATGTGTTATATGATTCAGTAAAAGTGCATATGCGTAGTGATGTACCAGTAGGTTCATTCTTATCTGGTGGTATCGATTCATCTATCATCGCTTCTATCGCAAGAGAAATGAATCCAAATCTTTTAACATTCTCTGTTGGTTTTGAGCAACGTGGTTTCAGTGAAGTTGATGTTGCGAAAGAAACTGCTGAGAAATTAGGCGTTAAAAACCATAACGTATTCATTTCAGCGAAAGAATTTATGGATGAGTTCCCAAAAATCATTTGGCATATGGATGATCCTTTAGCTGATCCAGCAGCTGTACCATTGTACTTCGTTGCGAAAGAAGCACGTAAACATGTAACAGTTGTTCTTTCTGGTGAAGGCGCAGACGAGCTATTTGGTGGTTATAACATTTACCGTGAGCCAAATTCACTAAAAATGTTCTCTTACATTCCTAGCCCAGGTAAGAGCGTTCTAAAAGCATTAAGTGGTGCTCTTAAAGAAGGATTTAAAGGTAAGAGCTTCCTAGAGCGTGGATGTACACCAATTGAAGAGCGTTACTATGGAAATGCTAAAATCTTCCGTGAAGAAGAAAAAGCTGAATTAATGAAGTATTACAATGAAAGTGTTAACTATATGGATATCACGAAACCATTGTATAACGAGATTAAAGATTATGATGATGTAAGTAAAATGCAGTACATTGACATGTTCACATGGTTACGCGGTGACATTTTATTAAAAGCTGATAAAATGACAATGGCAAACTCATTAGAACTTCGTGTACCGTTCTTAGATAAAGAAGTATTCGATGTTGCATCTAAAATTCCAACTGAATTTAAGATTGCTAACGGAACTACGAAAGCTATTTTACGTGAAGCAGCACGCGGAATCGTTCCAGATCACGTATTAGATCGTAAAAAACTTGGATTCCCAGTACCAATTCGTCACTGGTTAAAAGACGAAATGCATGATTGGGCTATAAATATTATAAACGAAAGTAAGACAGAGCATTTAATCGACAAACAGTATGTATTAAACTTACTGGAAGCACATTGTGCAGATAAAGGCGATTATAGCCGTAAAATTTGGACTGTACTTGCGTTTATGGTATGGCACCAAATTTATGTTGAGCATAAATACGATACGAATAAGTTCCATGAAGAAACAAAACGTGCGTATAGCTTAGTTTAATTAGAAAAACCTTAAGATCGCATACGGTCTTAAGGTTTTTTTCATAAATAGGAAGTATTATTGATACAATAATAGTAAAAGGATGGACAACATATGATTACGTTTGAGAAAGTTACTGTAGAAAATGAAAGCGTTGTTAAAGAAATGTTTAAATCGCATAGTTTAGGTGAGAAAAAGGTACAGTACTGTGTGAAAGTTGATGATACATATATTGGTGTAATAGATTATAGTGTACAAGAGGAACGGGCTGTTTTATCACAGCTAATTATTCATTTTGATTACCAAGGTTACGGTTATGGTACAAATACGTATTTTACATTTGAAGAAATGATGAAACAAAGAAATGTGAAAGAAATAAAAGTGCTACAAGAGAAATTAACAGAAAAGGCGAAGTCTTTCATAGAGAGTTTTGGTTTTACTTCAGAAGATGAAGAGTATGTAAAGAAAATATAACGATGATTATTTATGCGATACAATAAATATAAGGCAGGTGGATGTATGACGATGACTTCTGGTCTTGTATTAATTGGAGGGTGCTTTATAGTAGCAGAATTATGTCATATAATCATTCGGAAAAGAATGATTAAGAAAAAAAAGCCGTATGAATTACAATACGTCCCTGTCTTTTTCATTATGTTTTGTATGCTTAGTACATTACAAAATCTAACAAACTTTCCACCTCTTGTAAATGTTTTTTTAAAGTTCGGTTTACTTTATAGTGGTGTTGGAATAGCACTTTTATTTATTTTATTTTGCATACGTTATGTTCACTATCAATCGTATATATTTATTTTAAATTGGTTAAAGCAAGATGATAGAAACCGCCTTACATAAGGCGGTTTTTTTATTTGCAATTGTAACAGAACTTGTACATTTCACATAAAATAGGACGAGTAGAAATGCAAACATATTACAAGAAAGGGGCGGGGCAATAAAATGAAACTTGTTATAGACGCAGGGCACGGTGGATATGATTCTGGTGCTGTTGGTAATGGTTTAGTAGAAAAAAACTTAACACTTCAAATTGCTAGACGCGTTCGAGACATTTTAACGGTAAATTACCCAATTACAATTAAAATGACACGTGATAGTGATGTGTTTATTTCTTTATCTGAACGTGCTAATATTGCTAATGCTTTCAGTGCGGATTATTTTATTTCATTTCATATTAATAGCGGCGGGGGTACAGGTTTTGAAAGTTATATTTATAATGCGTTATCCAATAGCAGCACTGCATATGCAAAGCAACAAAAAATGCATACAGCTGTCAATCCTGTATTAACAAAATATGGTCTTCGTGATCGAGGAGCAAAAAAAGAAAATTATGCGGTATTAAGAGAAACCGCAATGGATGCAATTTTAACTGAGACTGCTTTTATTGATACAGCTTTTGATGCAAATTTATTAAAAAATCCACAATTTATTGAAGATCTAAGTCAAGCGTATGCAAATGGAATAGCAGCTATTTTTGGAGTAACTCCAAATCCACAACCTCCTAACCCACAACCGGTACCTCAAACGAAGGGAATCGCTTATGTTCTTGGGAAAAATGTAAATTTAAGAAATGGTCCATCAACTTCTTCCTCAGTTATTCGTCAATTAAATTCTCCAGAATCTTACGTTGTATATCAAGAAAGTAACGGATGGCTAGATTTGGGGAATGGACAATGGGTGTATAATGATTTTTCTTACATTAATTTTGTAAAGACAAGCAATAGTGATGGAAGCCCGATTGGGGTTGCATATATACAAGGGATGAATGTAAATTTAAGAAGTGGTCCATCAACTACATCTGCAGTTATCCGCCAATTAAATTCTCCAGAATCTTATTTAGTATATATAAATGAAAATGGTTGGTTAAACCTTGGTGGAAATCAGTGGGTATATAATGACCCAGCGTATATTAAGTATACTCAATATTAGGAATTGAAATGATAGTGCAATATGGATGCGTATCCTTGTTATGTATAACAAGGATACGCATTTTAATAACAACATTTTTTTCATACTTATGCACTATGTTTTAAAAAGAAACATTAGAAAAGCGGATAGAATCTAAATAGTATATATTAAAAAAGTTTTCTGATATACATTGACAATGTATGTAAGATACATTAATCTTTAAATGTTAATGATAATCGATTTCATCTAGGGAGGACATATGATACATACTAAAAAACTAATTATGTTCTGCATTATGATACTCATGGTTGTAATTGCAGGATGTGGTAAAGAAGAGGAAAAAGAAAATAATATATCAGCGAAAGCAAAAGATTCATATACGGTAAAGCATGCAATGGGTGAAACGACAGTAAATGGTACACCTAAAAAAGTTGTTGTTTTAACAAATGAAGGCGCAGAGGCTCTCCTAGCTGTGGGCGTAACGCCAGTGGGGACTACGAAACCACGTGCTGGTGATGAATGGTATCCTCATTTAGCGAAAGAGTTAAAAAACACGGAAGTTGTAGGAACTGAACGTGATATTAATTTAGAGGCTGTAATGAAGCTTAAGCCAGATTTAATTATCGGAAATAAAATGCGTCATGAAAAAATATATGATCAGCTAAAAGAAATCGCACCAACTGTTTATGCAGAAACATTACGCGGTGATTGGAAAGAAAACTTTACACTTTATACAAAAGCTGTAAATAAAGAAAAAGAAGGGCAAAAAGCTCTTGATGATTATAAAAAACGCATTGAAGGAATGAAAGAGAAGTTAGGCGATAAATTGAATTCTAAAGTTTCTATTATTCGTTTCGTGCCAGGTGATGTTCGTATTTATCAAAAAAACTCATTCTCGGGCGTTGTTTTAAATGATATTGGATTTAAACGACCACCATTACAAGATAAAGATGATTTTGCGATAAAAGGAATTACAAAAGAGCAGATTCCAAATATGGACGGAGACTACTTATTCTATTTCACGTCTGATAAAGATGCAGATAAGAATAATGAAGGAAATTCGTTAGCGAAGGAATGGACAGAAGATCCACTCTTTAAGCAACTACAGGCTTCTAAAAATAATAAAGTATTCCAAGTAGATGAGGTAATTTGGAATACAGCAGGCGGTATTAAAGCTGCGAACCTTATGTTAGATGATATTGAAAAATATTTCCTTAAATAAATGATAAAATACATCACTTTTACGAAGTGATGTATTTTTAGTTTGTAAAAATACAGAAAATTCCTTCTTTCAGGGTGTCATAAGTTGTACAATAAAATCAATCATGTGATAAAGGAGTGGGGAAGAATGAAAGCTATTCATAAAGATTGGATCTTGTTTAATGGGAGAATGATTAATACGAAAGAAAAACAGCCGATGGTAGCATTAGAAGAGCGAGGCTTCCAATTTGGTGATGGGATTTATGAAGTATTTAGACTATACGATGGCAAGCCTCATTTATTAGATTTACATTTGGAACGATTCTTTAACTCTATGGCAGAAATAAAACTAATTCCACCATTTACGAAGGAAGAATTAGTAGAAGAGTTATATCAAATGATTGAAAAAAATCAATTTCAAGAAGATGGGAATGTATATTTACAAATATCAAGAGGTGCACAACCGCGCAATCATTTATATGAATCAGATTTACAACCGACATATTTTGCAAATCTTGTTTCGTTCCCAAGACCAGTTGCTTCAATGGAGGCAGGGATTAAGGTGACAGTAGAAGAGGACATCAGGTGGAAGTTTTGCCATATAAAATCTTTAAATTTGCTTCCTAATATCATGATCAAAAACAAAATAAATGAACAAGGGTATCAAGAAGCAATATTAGTACGAGATGGTATTGTGACTGAAGGGTGTCATTCCAATTTCTTTATCGTGAAGAATAATAAGTTGATTACACATCCAGCGGATCATTTCATTTTACATGGTATTACACGTCACTATGTAATTACATTAGCGAAAGAGTTACATATCGATGTAGAGGAGCGAGAGTTTTCATTACAAGAAGTATATGAGGCTGAGGAGTGCTTCTTTACAGCGACGCCACTTGAAATATTCCCAGTCGTTCAAATTGGTGATGAACAGTTCGGGGCTGGTGAAAGAGGAACAATTACGAAAAAACTACAAGCTGCATACGAAGAGAGGATTCGTTTGTTGAAAGTGACAAATTAATCATGAAGAAAAAAGCTGGTATTCTTCCAGCTTTTTTTCATGATATAATTCAAGCATAGGACAAGTTTTGAAAACGCTGTAAAAAGGGGATTTAATATATGAATTATGAAGATTTTAAAGAAGTAATTCACGGAAGACGAAGTGTTAGAAAGTTTACAGATCAAGAAGTATCTACTAATGATATAAAAGAAATAATTGATTGTGCTCGTTACGCACCAAGTGATACGAATTCACAAACGTGGGAATTCTTAGTTATCATGAATCGAGAGAAGATTAAAGAAATTGAACAAATGACATGGGATGCATTACATAAACTTGCGGCAAAAGCAGCAGAAAATGGAGAAGAGAAAGCAGGGAAATTACTTACACGTTCTTTCGGACCATATGCAACAGCTTTCTCGGAGGCACCAGTATTAATCGTATGTTTGGCAACACCATATGAATCAAAGTTCCGTGAAAAGATATTTGATCCAATTGCTTTTGTTCCAGATTCAGTTTGGGAAGAAGAAGGCATTAAGAGTAGCTGTTTAGCGGCACAAAACTTAATGTTAGCTGCACATGCAAAGGGACTTGGTACTTGTCCAATGACAGGGCCAGTATTGCTAGCTCAAGATGAACTGCGCCAATATTTACAAATTGAGCCTGAAAAACAAATAAATATGGTTATTTCACTCGGATTTCCGAAAGATAAACCGAAGAAACTTCCAAGAAAAGAAGTAGATGAGATTACAACGTTTGTTTTTTAATTGCTGTATAGAAAAGACATTGAATTAACAATGTCTTTTTATTTTTGAGGGTATGTAATTCATATGTTGGGCTAAAATGATAGATAAGAGGGAATTACTATTTATTTCATAAAAAAAATTAATGTTCTATTAAGGAAAGTATGATACATTAATCGTGAGCAGGATTCTATTTGTTCATGAAAGTGTTGAATGTAGTCTCAAAATTTAAAAGTTATTTTTGTATAATAAATTATAATGAAGTTACAGGGGGGATGAATTTTGAAAAAATTCATAATCACTGGATTGTCTGTATTGTTATTAGTTGGTTGCGGTGCTCCACAGGAAAAAGAGGACGCGCAATCAAAACAGGAAGAACAAGTTGTAAACGCAAGTGATGAGAATATGGTTGTATTTCCTGAAGGAGCAATGTCAATTGGAGAAGGGAAAGTAAAAGTTATTACTCCAGATGGTACTTCTGAAAACGGCAATATACCGACTGTATTCATCAAAAAGGATACGTTAATTCAGCAAGTTGAATTAGAACTTTCTAATTTTCAAAGTGATAAAGAAACATTCGTATTTGTAGATCAAATGTATACAGATAAACATCAAGTAACTAGTACAACGCAGACAACAGTGCAGTTAAAAGAAAAAACGCTGGAAACAGGTAGTCATACAATTACTGCAGTTCAGTATGAAAACAATGATCCGAAAGGAAAGGTTATTAGTTTTAATCAAGCAACATTTGAGACAAAACCTGCGTCTTAATAAGAATAAAAAGTACATTACTCAAAAAGTAGTGTGCTTTTTTGTTTGGACTAGAGTGTGCAAGAGTGAATAACTTATTTCATTTTCTAATACGATTAAATAGGAAGTAATCACTTGTTACTACTATGACAGAGAAAGAGGTTGAATACGTGAATTGGTGTATTCGTATCATTTTGATTAGCCTAATGATGGCAGTAATTTGGTTTACGATACAAGAGTTTATGCAAATAACGCTCAATTATCAAATTCATGACTTGTTAATAGGAGTTATTTGTTTTACCATTGTTTATCTATTATATGATAAACTCGGACTAAGGTAAGTTTCAGAAGAAAAATGTAGGTATTTCATTTGAAATGTCGAATAGTACATACGATGTCGTAATAACAAATTTTCTATTGTTTACTGTGAAACAGAAGAAGGAGAGATAGTGGTTATGAAACGAGCTCTTATTAATATTGATTATACATATGATTTTGTAGCGGAAAAGGGGGCTTTAACTTGCGGGAAACCAGGACAGGAAATTGAGAAGGAAATTGTACATATAACGAAGCAATATATTGAAAATGGAGATTACGTTGTCTTTGCTATTGATAAACATGAAGAAAATGATGTATATCATCCAGAATCAAAGTTATTCCCGCCCCATAATATAGCTGGTACAAGTGGAAGAGATTTGTTTGGTGAATTACAAGATGTGTACGAAACATATAAAAATGCAGAGAATGTATATTATATGGATAAAACACGGTATAGTGCATTTGCTGGAACGGATTTAGATATGAAGCTAAGAGAAAGAGGAATAGAAGAAGTTCATCTTGTAGGTGTTTGTACCGATATTTGTGTTCTTCATACAGCAGTAGATGCTTATAATAAAGGGTTTAAAATTGTTGTTTATGAAAAGGCGGTTGCATCTTTTAATGCACAAGGGCATGAATATGCACTTGGACATTTTAAGTCATGCTTACATGCAGAAGTGAAGTGAAAAAAGAGGCCTTTAAAAAAGGTCTCTTTTATTTGTCCTTGTTCATTGAAAACAGCTACAGCAACTCCTGCTAGATTGAGTGGTCTTGATCCGACAACTTTTCTAAGTTCTTCAATATATCCCATTGTATGTAACCTCCGTAAGAAAAAATAAGAGCAAATAAACTATTCGTTATTATGTAGATATATTCCTCTTTATAAGGGGAGAGATGACATATAACTTATTTGTTTTATTTGGTAAAATATACATCAAAAAAGGTCAAACAAAAACTTTGACCTTTTTTGACCAAATGTTATAATAAAGGCAGAAAGAGATAATCTTTCATTCATAAATAATAAGGAGGAAAAAATATGCGTAATTTATTTCCAGAGATAACAAAACGTCAAAATGGCATTTTTGATTTTGGGCCTTCTTTATTAGAAGGGATGACAGATGCTTTCTTTAAGCCACTGAACATGGATACTTTTAAAGTAGATGTTCATGAGCAATCTGATAAATATACTGTGAAAGCAGATTTACCAGGTTTTCAAAAAGAAAACATTCAAGTTGATTTTGAACAAGATGTATTAACGATTCAAGCAACTAACCATAATGAAGTAGAAGAAAAAAATGAGAATGGCACATATATTCGTAAAGAACGTTCTATAGGTTCTGTAACTCGACGCTTTAGTTTTAAACAAGTTGAGGAAGAAAATGTTAGAGCAAATTATAAAGATGGCGTACTGACAATTGAATTACCAAAATTGAAAGAAGAAAAGAGCAGTAAGACAACAATTAATATCGAATAAAAGAGCTGATAAATTCAGCTCTTTTTTTACGTAGTTAATGAATAAATGAGTTGAAATCGTAATGACATGAATAAAGTTTTAACGTATAAAAAAATTTCACGATTTGCTCCCCCCTTAGGTTATTAAAAAGGGTATATTTAAAGGGAAAGGAAAAAGAACACCTAGACATACTGTTTAAGGTGAATTAGTAATAGAGTCAAAATACATAGTAAGGATAGTGGCATTTTAGATTAGGATAATAGATTTTTCTGGAACAAACTTAGGCGATTATGAATTTTTTAATTAGTAAGGAAGTGGTTAAATGAGCTTATTAACGTATACTGAAGAATTTTTTAATTATGTAAGAGAGTTTTTACTTTTAAGATTTTTACTATTTGCTTTAGTTTTAATCATTATTTCTTTTGTAATAAACCGTATTATTGATTGGTTTTTTAGGAAATCAAGCTTTTTTGATGAAGAGATAGAGCAGACGATTCAAAGTGTAATTCGATCTATTTTTAGATATATCATTATCATCAGTCTTATCATATATTTAATTAGCCAATTTGTAGATATAAAAAGTATTATTGCAGGTGCAGGGATAGCTGGAGTTGTCATTGGTTTTGCTGCACAACAGATGCTAAAAGATGTTATATTAGGCTTTGCAAGATTAGCGGACAAAGAGTTTCGGGTTGGTGATTTTGTAACTTTTAACGGAACAAATTCAGGAACTATTGAAGAGATTAGTATTCGTTTTATGCAAATTCGTGAATGGTCAGGAAAACTACTTACCATCCCGCACGGAGAGATTAGAACGATACAAAATTTTAATAAAGGATGGATGCGTGTAATTGAACGCATCACGGTAAGTTATCAGGAAGATCCAACAAGAGTGAAGGAATTGTTAGAAGAAGTATGTATTATATGTAATGAAGAATTGAATCAAACTCTTTATAGAGTAGAGGATGAGGCTGTTGAACCATTTAAATACGTCGGTGTTACAGACTTAAATCCTAATTTGAAATATGTTGGCTATGAATTTTGTATTACAGGTTTAATAAAGCCAGAAGATTATTTTGAAACTTCTAGACAAGTAAGATTTGAATTAATGTCTATGTTCCATAAGAATCAAGTGCAAATGCCAGCAGCGAATATGGTTGTTACTACTGAAGGTTTACAGCATATCCATGGTGGACAATCTTTATCGGACAGCTAAAGTAGAATCGTTTGTTAACAAAAATTCTGCTTCCAACATTGGATAGAATAACAATAATAAAATGATTGATATAAAGAAAGGGCTGAAGGAATTCGGTTCTTTTTTTATTTATAGAATTTAGAAATTTCTTAATGTTATAATTGTAGTTGGTGATGAGAATGAACTTTGAAGAAAAAGAGATGCGTCGTTTAGAAGCATTAAAAGAAATTGCTGAATTATTAAATGAAGCAACAAACTTACAGCATATGTTGGAAAAAGTGTTGCATACATTGTTACAAGTAATGAATTTACAAACAGGGTGGATATTCTTTATTGATGAAAGTGGAAAGCACAGCATGCTTGTAGACGAAAATTTACCAGAGGCTCTTACGTGGCAAAAGAAGAAGCCGATGTGTGAAGGAAACTGTTGGTGTGTAGAACGTTTTGTGAATGGGAGATTGGAAAAAGCGACTAATATTATTGAATGTAAGCGAATAGAAGATGCAATTGAATGTAATTGGGGAGAGACAGAAGATGTTACACATCATGCGACAATTCCGCTTAGGTCTGGATCAGAAAAATTTGGTCTACTAAATGTGGCTGCACCTCATAAGACTCATTTTTCTGAGGAAGAGTTAGCCTTATTAGAATCAATTGCATTTCAAATTGGAACGACAATACAACGTATTCAATTAGTTGAGAAAGAACGTAAATATGTAGTGGTAGCGGAAAGAAATCGACTTGCACGTGATTTACATGATTCAGTAAAACAATTGTTATTTTCTATTATGCTAACGGCGAAAGGTACTCTGAATATGACGCAAGATAGAGAATTGCAAGAGATGTTAAGTTATATTGGGGAATTATCACAAGAAGCATTACAAGAGATGACGCTATTAATTTGGCAATTAAGACCTGAAGGATTGGAGAAAGGATTAGCAGAAGCAATTCAAAATTACGGGAAGTTATTAGGAGTTCAAGTGGAAGTTCGAATTGATGGGATGGTTTCAATTGGGGATGAAATAGAAGAAGTTTTATGGCGTATTAGCCAAGAGGCGCTACATAATTGTAAAAAGCATGCTTCGTGTGAAAAGGTACATATTCTTTTGAAAATAGAAAATAACCAGTTACATTTTTACATAGAAGACAATGGAATAGGATTTATACAAGAACAAGTAAGGGAATCAGCACTTGGCCTGAAAAGTATGAAGGAACGTATTCAGTTAATGAAGGGATCGTTTCAAATTATAACAGAGCTGAAAAAGGGTACAAAAATAGAAATTCAATTGCCGATTTGAAGGGGAGAATAAGGTTGAAGATTAAACTGCTACTAGTTGAGGATCATCATATCGTTCGAAGAGGACTTGTATTCTTTTTGAAAACGAGAGAAGAATTTGAAATTATTGGGGAAGCGGAAAATGGCGAAGAGGCATTACATTTCGTGCAAAAAGAAAGACCAGATGTCGTACTAATGGATGTATCGATGCCGAAAATGGATGGAATTGAGGCAACAAAACGTCTAAAGCAATATGATGAGACAATAAAGGTACTTATATTAAGTAGTTTTTCAGAGCAAGATTATGTTATACCAGCACTTGAAGCTGGAGCAGATGGTTATCAATTAAAAGAAGTACAACCTGAGCAACTTGTCGCTTCTATTATTGCAGTACATCAAGGAAATGCGAATTTTCACCCGAAAGTAACACCTGCATTAATGGGGCGTTCTGCAGTAAAGAAGGAAGTAGAAAATCCTTTTTCAATGTTAACGAAAAGAGAGCAAGAGGTACTTCGCGAAATTGCGAAAGGAAGAAGCAACAAGGAGATTGCAGCAGAACTTCATATTACAGAACAAACTGTGAAAACACACGTTTCAAACGTTTTAGCTAAATTGGAAGTGGATGATCGTACGCAAGCCGCATTATACGCAGTGAAACATGGAGAGAATTATTCATAAGCATGAATAATTCTGTTATATCGTATGACAGAATACATAGGAGCAATTAAAATTTATAGTAATCCCTAATATAGGTTTTTCTTCTTTCGATAATTAGGTACAATAAAGTGAAACTCTAATCAGTGGGGGACCATCCCCACTGATGATTAGTTTAACTAATCGGTTTTTACAGGATAAAGCTACGATGGAAGGGGAGGATATGCTATGCCTGGTACAAGAAGTGGGATTGGAAAGATTCAGGCTTCGTTAAATGGTTTATCACCGAAATTGCGAAGTATTGCCGAACATATTTTGAAACATCCACAAGATGTTGTACATAAATCTATTACAGAATTAGCTGAAGTTACGAATAGTTCCGAAGCTACGATATTCCGCTTATGTAAAAACCTTGGTTTGCAAGGTTTTCAAGATTTAAAGATTACATTAGCTCGTGAAATTGTACATACACCGATGCAAAATATCCATGAAGAGGTATCAGCAGAAGATAGTATGGTAACTGTTGCTAAAAAAGTTTTTCATTCGCATATTACAGGACTGCAAGATACTTTACATTTGCTTAATGAAACGGCACTTGAGCAGGCTGTACGAGCCTTACAAGAAGCAAGTCGAATTGAGTTTTATGGAAATGGTGGCTCTGGTATTATTGCAATGGATGCGTATCATAAGTTTATGAGAACGGGTATTTCTTGTATCGCTCATACTGATTCGCATTTTCAAATTATGGGAGCAGGTTTACTCTCGGAAAATTCAGTTGTTATTGGTATTTCTCATTCTGGTAGCAATAAAGGATTACTTGAAGCGTTAGAAGTAGCGAAAGCAAGAGGGGCCAAAATTATTGCGATTACGAGCTATAAGAAATCAGCATTAAGTCAACTTGCTGATATAACGTTATATACATCAACACGTGAGACTGAATTCCGCACAGAAGCAAGTTCATCACGATTAGCACAGTTAAGCTTATTAGATACTTTGTATGTAGGGTTGTCGTTGCAGCGACAAGAGGAAACTCTAAAAAATTTACAAAGTATACGTGAAACGATTTCGATGAAGCGAATATAAAAAAAGCTCTTCAAATGAAGAGCTTTCAGACTGTAGACAAACTATTTTTGGAGAGTTCAAATGCTAAAAATAGTTTGTTTCTTATTTTAGGGATAATTTATCCAATGGAATTTATATGTAGTGCTTTCTATACTATAATTTACTATAAGTGAGGAAGATGTCTTATGAAAATATCTGTTTATGTTGCAAGTGCATTTAGCAAGGATCATAAAGGCGGAAATAAAGCAGGAGTGGTATTTATTGAGAATACAAATACATTGACCACTACTCAAAAAATGGAAATAGCCAAACAACTGGGTTATGCGGAAACCGCATTTATATCAGAATCTGAACTTGCTGATTATAAATTTGAGTATTTTACTCCAAAAGAAGAAGTTGATTTATGTGGTCATGCCACAATTGGCTCTTTCGCGATACTGATGCATTTAAATAAACTTTTCAGGAATCGCTATACGATTGAAACGAACAGCGGTGTTCTTACTATTACTATAACAGATGACATCATATTCATGGAACAAAATAAACCGATATTCTATGATGTTGTATCTCCAAATGAGTTCACCGACTGTTTTGATAGTAAAGATATAGACAATAAATACCCAATTCAAATTGTCTCCACGGGCTTAAAAGATATTTTAATTCCTATAAAAAGCGAAATACAATTACATGCACTGCAACCTAATTTTGAAAAAATTAAAGAAATCAGCAAGTATTATAATGTTGTCGGGATGCATTTATATACTTTTAATGACAATCGAATTATATGCAGAAATTTTGCTCCGCTATACGACATCAATGAAGAAGCAGCGACTGGAACTTCGAACGGTGCATTAGCTTGCTACCTTTATGAACAGGACTACTTGAAAAAAGAAGTCTATGTATTTGAACAAGGTTATTCTCTACACTCGCCTTCTGAAATATTAGTTAAATTAGCAACCAATAGCAAAAATAAAATAGAAAAAGTTTATGTTGGTGGCAAAGGATATTACTGTGAAACTAAGTGTTTACATGTAGAAAATATTGAGTGAAGAGCTTTTTTATCGGTGAGAAGTTTGTTACTTTATTTTGTTTTAGAAATATGTGACTTACTTATAGTCAATGATAAACTCTCATTTTTAAAAATTTAAAATAAAGACCGATTTGTGTAATAATTCAAATATTGTTCATAATTTCACAAGTTGTTTATGAAGTGTCATGTTATGATGAAGATGTAATGATGATTGAACACTTAAATTTGGTACAATAACTAGCCAGAGTAGTGAAGAAAGTAGTTGTGAGATAAACTCATTAAAATGCTAAAACACTAAAGGGGAGATCACATATGAAAGCAGTAGTGGTTAATAAAAACAGCAAAGCAAACATCGAAGTGATTGAAAAAGAATTACGTCCGTTACACTCAGGTGAAGCGTTAGTAGATGTAGAGTATTGTGGAGTGTGCCACACTGATTTACACGTTGCGAATCATGATTTTGGTAACACTGATGGCCGTATTCTTGGTCATGAGGGTGTAGGTATTGTTACGAAAATAGCTGATGATGTTACTTCACTAAAGATAGGTGACCGTGTAAGTATTGCATGGATGTTCCAATCTTGTGGACGTTGTGAATATTGTGTAACTGGTAGAGAAACATTTTGCCGTGAAGTTAAAAACGCTGGTTATTCAGTGGATGGTGGTATGGCTGAACAATGTATCGTTACAGCTGATTATGCGGTAAAAGTACCAGAAGGATTAGATCCTGCTCAAGCATCATCAATTACTTGTGCTGGTGTAACTACATATAAAGCTATTAAAGTATCAGATATTAAACCTAGTCAACCTATTGTAATCTATGGCTGCGGTGGATTAGGTAACTTAGCTATCCAATATGCTAAAAATGTATTTGGTGCAAAGGTAATCGCAGTAGACATTAATGACGACAAATTAGCCTTAGCGAAAGAAGTTGGTGCTGATATGACTATCAATCCAATTTCTCAAGGTCCTGCTGATAAAATTGTGCAAGAGGAGTTTGGTGGCGCTTATGCTGCGGTAGTAACAGCAGTCTCTAAAGTAGCCTTTAACTCAGCAGTTGATGCAGTACGTGCTTGCGGTAAAGTAGTTGCAGTAGGGCTACCAGTAGAAACAATGGACTTAAACATCCCACGACTTGTACTGGATGGAATTGAAGTAGTTGGTTCTCTAGTTGGTACTCGTAAAGATTTGGAAGAGGCGTTTATGTTCGGGGCAGAAGGAAAAGTAGTGCCAGTTGTTCAAACTTGTTCTCTAGATAAAGTACAAAATGTATTCGAAGAAATGGAACAAGGTAGAATTCAAGGGCGTATGGTAATTGATTTTAAAAAACATAATTGTGATTGCAAATAATTCACTTTAAATATAAAAAGCATGAGTCTAGCAAAGGACATGTAAAAAAGCTAGACAGCATAAGAAGATGATCCCTGTATTTAATAGGGATCATCTTCTTTATTTTCTACTAATATCGATGCCAATTAATACTTGATTAATGAGAAATGATTAAAGGTTTACTTTATTGGCAAACGAAAAGGAATCTTTATGTTTAACAAATTTTTTATGATCTGGAACGTTTTGAATTGCTACAATTTGCGAATCTCTTGCTTTCAGTGCATCTTGAATCCCGATGGTCATAAGCTTAATAAATAGAATCGTAATAAAGAATGAAGCGAGAGTATAAAAAATAATCCACCATGAAAGATTCATTTCATTACGATTTAATCCAATAAGACCTGCCCAATCATTAGATAGAGAAACAGGTTTGAGCACTCCGTCATAGAGTTCACGCATTTGTATGCCGCCAATTACAATGTTAAGCAGCGCTAAATGGATAACGAGTATGAGTGTTTGGACGATATGTTCCATAAATAATACAAATAAGCGGTCAAGTAATAAGACTCGTAAGTGTTTTTTAATAATATGAAAACGACTAGCCCCCAGTAATTGTGAACTTAAGATGTAATCTTGTTTCATAAATTCATCAACCTCTGAGGATATGTATAAAGAAAGTGTAGGCAGAGCGACGAAAATAAGTACGAGTACTTGATAAAACGTAAATGAAATATTTGGATCTACCCCATCAGCATTTGATGTGATTATAATATTAACGGGCGTGATGAGTATGAATGCGATAAATAGAGTTGGAATATAATAAAAAACTTCTGAGCATGACTGGAAAAATCTTTTGAGTTTTGGAGCAAATAAACTTAAGAGGATTCCTATACATGTTCCGCATAAAATTCGAAAGAAGCTAATTGCCATGGCTAATAAAATAGTGAATTTTGCTCCTTCTACAATTTGTAAGAAAACAGACTCTCCAAAACGATCAGATCCAAAAGGTGGAATTAACGATGGCGGAAAGGGGGCCTTTCCAAGTAATTCGTTATTGTCATTGTAAAGTAACTGAGGAGGTTTTGGGATGTTATCTTTAAAGAACCAACTATAAATAAAACTAGCTGAAATAAGTATGAATAGATAAGTAAAGCCGATTAAAAAGCGTTTTGATTTCCAAATAGATTTCATAATGATACTCCTTTCAATTGCTTTTTCCATCTATTCATCATGAATGAGACTATTTGGAAAATAGCATAAAATGGTAAAATAATCATAACAAGTATGATAAATGCAGCTGGAGGTGAAACAAACGCCTTATTAAATAAAAATTGAATAATGCCTTCCATATTAAAAACAAATTCTAAAATGAATAAATTAGAAAGTAAGAAAACAAAAATCGTTTTTAAATGGTGGAAGAAGTGGATAGATATATTTTTGAATAAATGAATGCATAGTATATAACTTGATGAAAGGCCTTTTCCATATGCAACCTCTACGTAATGTTTTCCTTGCTCTTCTTTTATGTATAACACCATCATCCGAAACATTTGTAATGTAGGTAAGACAGCTAATGATAAAATAGGGAGTAAATAAGCTCGATTTTCATTAAAGGAAATAATAGTGACAGGAGATTCCCCAAATTTCTGAAGTACCCATATGAAAAAAATTTGCAAACAAATCATCATCATCATATCAGGGACAGCTTCTAATATGAACACAATTCGGTTTATCCATTTTTTTATATAATCTTTTGCTAAAAAATAAAAAAATGCCATGCTAGATGATAAAAAGAGAGCAAGAAAAAAGGCTAAAAATAATATAGTAAATGAATATAGGTAAGGTTCTAAAACAGTTGGAAATAATGGTGTTTTTTTGAAATGGCCAAACTTCGGGTCTGATCCTATAATCACTAATGATTCAGGGGAAAAAACCTGTTTTAACATAGTAACGGTCTGATTAAAAAAATAAATTGGTTGAAAGGTAAATCCTTGTTGAGTAATAAATAAATAAGGTAAATTTAATAATAGTAAGAGTGATAAAAGAATTGATGAAAGCTTAATTGTGAATTGAGATATTTTATTTAACATTAAATCCCTCCGACATCTTTTTACAACATTATACAATAAATTTCGTGTTATTGTTTTTATTTTTCTGAAAAATAAAAATACTTTTCGATTTTATAGTATGCAAGATATATTTACAAGATAAAAAAGTGATAATAGGGGGTCACGCTCTATGTTTATCAAGATAAAAGACTAGTGAACCTAAAACAATAAATAAGAGTAAAATGCACAGAATTCTCATTCTGCGGTTAGTTACTTTTCTTGGTTTGATGGTGATGTTACGTGACCGCTAAAAATAAATATTGCTTTTCAACTCTTTCTTCAAGCAAATAAGTAGAACGTATGGAGGACTATGTATGTGTTGTTAATGAGAGAAAAGAGTGTATTGCGTAACGAATATAACGTAATTTTACCGCATGGAAAAGCTAAATTTAGTATATAAGTGAAATGGAATGAGGGGATTTATTTTTTGATATGAAAAAAATTTTCTTTTTATAACTTGATAAACGAAAAAATATTTTATATACTAATTCATGTAAACGGTTTACTAAATCGTATTTTGCTAGAAATGAAGGGAAGATTCGCATGGAAACAAGGGGGAGAGTAATCGGGATTGATATCGGTACCACAAGTACAAAAACGGTTGTGTTCACAGAAAAAGGAAAAGTCATTGCATCACATGCAATCGATTACCCAATTATTCAACCGAATGTAGGATGGGCTGAGCAAGATCCTGATGTAATATGTGCCGCTGTATACAAAAGTGTAAGCGTTGCCATTGAAAAAGGTAATGTATTACCAGAAGATATTTCTTCAATCGGTATTAGTACAGCTATGCACGCATTAATTGCAGTAGATGAAAATGGTGCGCCATTAACGCGTTCTATCATTTGGGCAGATAATCGAAGTACGAAGCAATCAGAAAAATTATTACAACAAATGAATGGGCATGAGATTTATAGACGTACAGGTACACCGATTCATCCAATGTCACCACTTTCTAAATTGTTATGGATGAAAGAAGAGGAACCAGAGTTATATACAAGTGCCTATAAATTCATTTCCATTAAAGAGTATGTGATTTACCAATTATTTTCACGCTACGTAGTTGATTATTCGATTGCTTCTGCTACGGGGTTATTTAATTTAGAAACATTAAACTGGGATGAAGATGTTTTAACTATGTTACATATGTCACCAGAACAATTATCAACCCCTGTACCAACTACATATATTTTATCAGGTATGAAGCCAGAATTAGCACAGAAGATGGGGATAAGTGCAGAAACACCAATTGTCATCGGAGCAAGTGATGGGGTTCTTGCAAATGTAGGAGTTGGTGCGATATCACCGGGTGCGGCTGCAATTACGATTGGAACGAGTGGTGCGGTTCGAACAATCTCATCAAATATAAATACAGATGAGAAAGGGAGAACGTTTTGTTACGCATTAACAGATGAGCACTGGGTAATCGGTGGTCCAACGAATAACGGCGGAATATTACTGAGATGGTTACGTGATGAATTTGGTAGTCCAGAGCAAGAAGTAGCAAGAAAGCTCGGCATTGATCCTTATGATTTATTAATTAAATATGCAGAAAGCGTACCAGCTGGAGCGGATGGGCTATTGTTCTTACCTTTCTTATCTGGAGAACGCGCACCTTACTGGAATGCAAATGCTCGTGGTACATTCTTTGGAATCAATCTTCAACATAAGCGAGAACATTTTATACGTGCAGTGATGGAAGGTGTTTGTATGAGTGTATATTCAGTAGCACTCGCAATCAGGGATTGTACAGGGCCACTTACTGAAATACGAGTTTCAGGAGGGTTTGCAAAATCTGCATTTTGGAGACAAATGTTGTCCGATATGATGGGAAAAGAATTGCTTGTACCTGAAAGTCATGAAGCATCTGCGCTTGGGGCAGCGGCAGTTGCTTTATATGCTGTAGGAAAAATTGATTCTCTTGAAGAGGTAAAGGATTGGATTGATATTGTCCATCACCATGTACCGAATAAAGAAAATACGGCTATATATTTAGAAATGTTTTATATGTATGAACGACTTTACAATCGCTTGAAAGAAGAATTTGATTGTATAGCTGCTTTCCAACGTAAACAATAGGGGGATTGGGAGAAATGGTAGTTGGGATCGTACTAGCGGCAGTTGTCATACTACTTTTACTTATTACGGTAGTAAAATGGCATCCATTTGTCGCATTAATTTTAACAGCAATTGGTGTAGGATTAGCAATGGGAATGCCTTTAATTGGAACTTCACCAAAAGATCCAGGGATTATTGATTCTATTAAACTAGGGCTTGGTAATACGTTAGGGTTTTTAGCGATAGTTTTAGCACTAGGAACGATGCTTGGAAAAATGATGGCCGAATCTGGTGGTGCTGAACGTATCGCTAACACATTAATTAATCGTTTTGGGAAGAAACGAGTTCACTGGGCGATGATGTTCGTTGCATTTTTAGTAGGGATTCCGGTATTTTTCCAAGTTGGATTTGTACTATTAATTCCGTTAGTATTTACAATTGCGTTAGAAACTGGGGTATCACTTATTACAATTGGTATTCCGCTAGTAGCAGGACTGTCAGTCGTACACGGACTTGTTCCACCGCATCCAGCGGCAATGGCGGCAGTTGGTATTTTTAAAGCAGATGTAGGGAAGACAATTTTATATGCGTTAATTGTCGGACTTCCAACTGCAATTATTTCAGGTCCACTTTACGGGAAATGGATTGGTGCTCGTATACATAAGGAAGTACCATTAGATATAGCGGAGCAATTTGTTGAAAAAGATAATAAAAAAGAGCTTCCTAGCTTTTGGAATACATTGTTTACAATTTTACTTCCAGTATTTCTTATGCTTGGTGCATCAATAGCAGAAGTTGCATTAAATAAAACGAGTCAACTAGCACAAGTATTACACTTTATTGGAGATCCGATTGTGGCTTTATTAATTGCAACCATTTACTCTTTCTTTAGTCTTGGATATGCAAAAGGTTTCTCAAAAGATAAAGTGTTACAATTTACAAATGATTGCCTTGGACCTATTGCAAACATATTGTTAGTGATTGGTGCAGGCGGCGCATTTAATAAAGTATTATTAGATTCTGGAATTGGAACGACAATTGCAGATATGGCGAAAGAATCACATATTTCACCGATATTATTAGGGTGGGGAATTGCGGCACTAATCCGAATTGCAACTGGATCGGCAACTGTTTCTATGATGACAGCAGCTGGTATTGTTGCGCCGATTGCAGCAAGCACACCAGGTGTAAATGTTGAATTATTAGCACTTGCAACTGGTGCAGGGTCATTAATTTTATCACACGTGAATGATTCAGGATTTTGGATGATTAAAGAGTATTTCGGAATGACTGTGAAAGAAACATTATTAACATGGACTGCAATGGAGACTATATTATCTGTAGTAGCACTTGGGCTAATTTCGATATTAAATATATTTGTATAGAATAGGAGATTGATTAATATGAAACTAGGATTAATTGGATTAGGAAAAATGGGATTCCCATTAGCTGAACACTTATATGAAGACAAGCATGAAGTAGTTGTATACGATGTAAATAAAGAGCTTGTTGAAAAGGCAGGAAAACTAGGAATTACTGCACGTCATACATTAAAAGAAATGATTGCTGAACTAGAAGCTCCTCGTACAATTTGGGTAATGGTGCCTGCAGGAGAAGTTGTAGAGTCAGTATTAAAAGATGTGTATCCGTTATTAGATGAAGGTGATATCGTTATTGAAGGTGGAAATTCATTCTATAAAGATACGTTACGCCGTGCTGAAGAAGCAAAAAGCTTCGGATTACATTATGTAGATATCGGTACATCTGGCGGTGTAGAAGGAGCTAGATACGGTGCTTGTTTAATGGTTGGTGGAGAAAAAGAAATTTACGACCAATTAGAACCTTTATTTAAAGATTTAGCAGTAGAAAATGGCTATTCTTATGCTGGCCGCGTTGGTAGTGGTCATTTCTTAAAAATGGTTCATAACGGTATTGAATACGGCATGATGCAAGCAATTGCTGAAGGATTTGAAGTACTAGATAAGAGTGACTTTGATTTCAATTATGAAGATGTTGCAAAAGTATGGGCGAACGGATCAGTAATCCGCGGTTGGTTAATGGACTTAACTGAAAAAGCATTTGCAGATGATCCTAAACTTGATGGCATTAAAGGTGTAATGAACTCTTCAGGAGAAGGGAAATGGACTGTTGAAACTGCGCTTGAGTTACAAGCAGCGGCACCAGTAATCGCGATGTCATTATTTATGCGCTATCGTTCTCAGGAAGATGATACATTCCATGGAAAAGTAGTTTCAGCACTACGTAATCAGTTCGGTGGACATGAAGTTGTAAAAAAATAAGGATGTTTTTGAAAAGAAACTTGTGCATAAGCGCAAGTTTCTTTTTTATAGTTTAAGAAATTACTAATTTAAAAATACCAATCAATCATCGTTTTTTTGTCACAAATGACAGTTTCAACATTCATTGATTGAACAATATATTCTATATTTTCTTCTTTAGCTAATAATAAGGTTGTAAAGGAATCGTATATACTCATAAACGCATACTCATTGTCTTCTCCAGTAATAATTAACTCATTATTGCTAATGTCCCAAATATCTAATGGAGTAGTATTATTTACCTGTAATAATCCGTTTGTATCAAGAATTGGTTCAGAGAAATATAGATTTTTTGCACCTTTAGAACCGAGGAGTTTAAGTAATTTGTGTAATAAAAATATAGACGTATAATCTTCTGTTGGATAATAAAGATCTTTTTTTTAGTTTGAATGTAGCTTTTCAGCTAAATCCTCTCTTTTATATTCTTCTGAAAGGGCACTAATGGAAGTCAACATGGCCATTGCTAGGTCTGCGTATGAATGTAATCCACTACAAGACAACATTTCCTTCCAAGAAACGGATTTCCCATTATAAATGATTTCTTCAGCGCTAGGATAGATGTGCTCATATGGTCTTTTTCTCACAGACTTTTCCCATCCTAAAGGCATTTGGATAAAAGGATGTAGCAATATAGCTGCAGATTTAAAGTTTCTTGGTAGTTGTTCTAAAATTGGTGATTTGTCATCTAGCCAAATGTAATCCAACAAAATATAACCTCCTCTTAGACTTTGAAATGTACGGATTCCCGTATTATGTTTTTTGTATTGATTGTATCAAATATAAAGCGAAGCATGAAATATGTCCCAACATAAAAGTAAGAATAAATAAAATGAAGTTTTCATAAATAGTAAAAGGGTGCTTATGTCATCAGTATAGCTAAGAAATGTTGTTACATATGAGAAGAGCGTGTTAATAAAATATGAGGTGGTTAAATGGGAAATGAGCAAGTGAAGTCTGTAAAGGAAGAAAAAAAGTTATGTCTTTGTATGATCGTCAAAAATGAGTCTAGAATTATGGAAAGATGTTTAAATGCAACAAAATCAATTGTAGACTTTGTTTCTATTTGTGATACTGGATCGACGGATAATACGCCTGAAATTATTGAAAATTGGTGTAAGGAAAATGAGATACCTGGGACGGTTCATCATGAGCCGTTTAAAAACTTTGGTTATAACAGAAGCTTAGCTGTTTCGTTAGCGCAAAAAACATACCCAGAAGCAGATTATTTATTAATATTAGATGCGGATATGATTTTAGAGGTTGATCCGAATTTCGATAAAACGAGCTTAACGGAAGATCATTATCTTACATTACAATATGATGTTCATATTAAATATTGGCTTACACGTCTTTTGAAAGCTTCTTTACCATGGAAATCTGTCGGTGTTACTCATGAGTATTGGGATATAGATCGTTCAAAAGTTGGAGCGAATTACAATACGAGGGTAGCTCGGTTAGAGACTCTTGTCGTGAATGATCCCGGAGATGGCGGGAGCAAAGCTGATAAATTTGAAAGAGATGAGAGGTTGTTGTTACAGGGAATAAACGACCCAGAAACAACGCCAGATTTGCATATAAGATATTTATTTTATTTAGCTCAGACTTATTTTCATTTAAGCCAATTTGAGAATTCAATTAAATGGTATAAAAAACGAGTGGAAGCAGGAGGATGGGTTGAAGAGGTATTCTATTCGTTATTGCGAATAGGATTTTGTTATGAGCAGTTAGCAAATCGTTCAGCAAATAAACAAAATGAAGTGACAGATGCTGATGAAAAAGAAACTGTTAAAGGGCAAGAAGAGCAATATTTAGCATTAGCTGTTTTTTATTTTCAAAAAGCGTGGGAATATAGACCAACCCGGGCTGAACCATTATACCAACTTGCAAGGTTGTATCGATTACGATCTCAAAACAATATTGCTTTGATGTATGCTCTGCAAGGGAAGGAAATTCCTTTTCCAAAGGATGATCTACTATTTGTAGATTATCATGTGTATGATTACTTATTTGACTATGAAATTTCTATTAGTGCTTTCTATATACCTCATAAAAAACATTTAGGGGCGGTGTCGCAAAAGTATTTGGAATCGATAAAAGAAAAGATTCCATTTCATATAGCAAATATAGTAGAGAATAATGCGAAATTTTATTAAATACATTTTCGATTAAAGGAGTAGTGGAGTAATCATGGAATTAATGCGATGGGCGATTGAACTAGGAGAATCGGTGCATGGAAATACGTATGAAGAATTGATGCCACTACTAGACTATTATTATGATCGTGATCATTTAAAAGCGTATTGTATCGCAAATCTTCTTTTAAACATGGATGTATTAGATGAAGATCGGGAAAGAATCGAATTAAGAAGATGCATCGCTGCTTATTATGCTGGATTATATAAAGTAGCAAGAAAACATGCAAATGAGTTGGTACTTAAACATCCGGATGTAGATCTATATAAAAATAATTTAAGATTAATGGAAGTTTATTTGAATAAAGAATATGATTATTGTCTTTTTATATGCCCAAAGACATACGGTAGTTTCATAGATGTTGCGCGAGCTTTAAAGTGGCGGTTGGAGCAGGAGGGAAATACAGTAATTATATCAGAAACAATACTGGAAAATGTAAAGAATACAGTTGTTTTTGGAGCCCATACATACGCATATAACCCGAACCTTCTTCCGAAAGATGCAATTATTTATAATTTAGAACAGCTATACGAAGGAAGTCCATATGCGCATCCCCTTTATTTAATATTATTAAAAGATAGAGTGATTTGGGATTATAGTAAACAAAATATAGAATGGCTTAAACAAAAAGGGGTAGGAAAAGAAATAAAACATGTAGAAATGAACTATGCTCCAACTTT
Source organism: Bacillus sp. TE8-1 (assembly GCF_008368855.1). Lineage (NCBI taxonomy): Bacteria > Bacillati > Bacillota > Bacilli > Caryophanales > Bacillaceae > Bacillus > Bacillus sp. TE8-1. The sequence continues at coordinate 225,690 of NZ_QPET01000021.1, forward strand.
GGAAATAAAAAAAGATGCGTTTGAAGATGAGATTATTGAAGATATTGATATTCTGTTTATAGGTGCTCTTAATCCGAGGCGACAAGCTATTTTTGATCATCTAAAAGCGATTGCCCCGAATTTAAATATAGTTTTTAAAAATAATGCGTGGGGAATTGTTCGAAATGAATTGATTGCTAGAGCTAAAATTATATTAAATATTCATTTTTACTTATCAGGAATTCTTGAAACACCTCGCGTATCTTATGCAGTCGCAAATAAGAAATTTATTATTTCCGAAAATAGTAATCCAGAAGATGAGGTAGAGTGGCCAGGAATTGTATTTACTCCGTACGAAAAAATAATTGAAAACGTAATGAAATATATAGAATTACCAGAAGAACGGAAAAGATTAGCGGAAAAAGCATATAATCATTTTGAAGCAAATGAAAGTTTAGGTACATTGAGCATGAGAGATGAATCAAAGTAATTGTACGAAACTCATACGAAAGTATGAGTTCTTTTTTTGTTTATCATACTATTTTATGAAACAAGTTAACTCTTTATATTGTGTTTTGTATAGAAATTTCTGATAATATATAAGTAGAACTTGAAAACAAAGGGGAGAAATAATCATGAAACTAGTCGTTATTAACGGTACACCAAGAAAATTTGGTAGAACTCGCGTGGTGGCAAAATATATTGCGGATCAATTTGAAGGGGAATTATATGATTTAGCAATTGAGGAGTTACCTTTATACAATGGAGAAGAGTCGCAACGTGATTTAGAGGCAGTAAAAAAATTAAAAACGTTAGTGAAAGCTGCGGATGGGGTTGTATTATGTACACCAGAATATCATAATGCGATGAGCGGTGCGCTGAAAAACTCTTTAGATTACTTAAGTAGTAGTGAATTTATTCATAAACCAGTTGCGTTGTTAGCGGTTGCTGGTGGCGGTAAAGGTGGAATAAATGCATTAAACAGCATGCGAACGGTCGCTAGAGGTGTTTATGCAAATGCAATTCCAAAACAAGTTGTGCTTGATGGATTACATGTGCAAGATGGTGAACTTGGGGAAGATGCAAAACCATTAATTCATGATGTAGTTAAAGAATTGAAAGCATATATGAGCGTATATAAAGAGGTGAAAAAACAACTAGGAGTGGAGTGATATGTCCTCACTTTATCATGATTCTCGCTTGTATTACATTCTAGGAGCCAATAGTCTATCTGCTATTGGTTCCGGAATTGTTATGATAACGATTCCTTGGCTGTTAATTAAAGAGAGTGGAGGAGAGACAACATTTGGTTATGTTTCTATCATTGCAACCCTCATTATGTTTTTATTAACACCATTCATTGGGCAAAGTATTGATCGTTTTTCAAGAAAATCTTTATTGCTATGTAACGAAGGAATCGGAATAGCCGTAATCGGAATAATGGTTATATGGGGATTTGCTGGGCAACCTTATCATTCTATTCACTATATTCTTATTTATATAGCCGGATCATTCTACTATTTATTATTTTATCCTACAATATTTGCGTTCAACCAAGAGATATTTCAAGCAGAACATTATAAAAGTTTAAGTGGAACGATGGAAATACAAGGACAGTTAACACAAGTTATTTCTGGAGCGGCCGCGAGCTTCTTAATTGAAATTGTATCTTTGAAGTGGATTTTGTTAGTAGACATGTTAACTTTTGCTGGAGCATTTTTTCTTTTCTTATGTATACCGTACGTAAAGAAAAAAGAAGTGAAAAGAAAAATAACATTTAAGAAGCAATTGTTTGAAGGAATTCACTTTATGAAAAAACGTCCTAAGCTCTTTTGGTTCTTACTGGCCACTTATATGCCGTTTATAGGTGTTATGATGGCAAATTATTTAATACCAGTTTATATTTCGGATATACTTAAAGCCAATGCCTCTGTATACGCAATAGAGGGGATGATGTACGGGGTTGGAGCGGTTGTTGCAGGAATCTGTATTCCACTCATAATGAAATATATCAAAACAGAAGTTTCAATCGTTATGACGATGTTCATTTATGTAATTTCAATTACCGCAATGATTATTGAACCTTCCGTAATTTTCTTATATGGACTTGCAATTTTTCATGCAGTTGGAAATGCGGGTACAAGAGTGGCGAGAAATGTATTGATGATGGAGGAAATTCCAAACGAAGTAATGGGACGTGTAGACAGCTTATTTCGCCTAATTGGTACTGGAATACGAATTGTATTATTAATGCTGTTTACAGCGGGTGTATCTAAAGCCGGAGTAATGCTTCCGTTTTACGTATTAAGCTGCATATTGATCTTCTCATTAGGAATCGCTATTTATTATGTACTATCACAACGTAAAGTAGCGGCGAATGTTTCTAATAAATCAATCGTTTAAAAAAACACTTCTGCCGCCCTTTCTTTTTCTGTATAATAAAAAGAAAGGGAGTGCAAACTTATTTATGAACAAATGGATCTTTCTTATCATTTTATTATTACCGCCACTATACATCATTTATATGACGTTTAGAATGAACAAAGTTGCTCGTGAAAAGTTGAGCTATCACTCTCCGTACGTTCTTATACTGGGTGCAAAGTTATTTGGAGATAGACCGTCTTTATCTCTTCAAAATCGTTTGGATGTAGCGTTGGAGTATTTATTTTCACATCCTGAAGCGAAAGTAATTGTTTCAGGTGGTCAAGGAGAAGATGAAGATATACCGGAAGCTCACAGCATGAGAAACTATTTAATGGTACACGGTATAGATGAGAGTCGTATTTTAATAGAAGATCAATCTACAAATACGTATGAAAACTTAAAGTTTAGTATGGATTTATATAATGTGAAACATGCGGTAGTTGTAAGTAATACGTATCATTTATATCGAACGAAAATAATTGCAAAGCGTTTAGGCATGAAGATGGAGGCACTAGCTGCTGAAACGCCAATTCGTTCTAAGAGAAAAATGTATGTTCGCGAATATGCTGCTATTATGAAAACAATATTGTTCGACCGTTAGAGCTCAAATGTGAGCTCTTTTTTAATTTAAAAGCGTATCATTTGAAATGAATGCCATATTCCATCAAAATAAAGGAAACAACATTAAAGGAGTTGTATTTGTGATTCAATTTAATCATGTGTCAAAATCGTATGAAGATGGCACGAAAGCAGTGGATTCATTGCATTTAGAAATTAAAAAGGGAGAATTTTTTGTTCTCATCGGTCCGAGTGGATGCGGGAAAACAACGACAATGAAGATGATTAATCGTTTAATCGAAACGACTGAAGGATCGATTTTAATCGATGGAAAAGATATTCAACAATATAATATAAACGAATTACGTTGGGATATAGGATACGTGTTGCAACAGATTGCTTTGTTTCCTCATATGACAATTGCTGAAAATATTGCAGTTGTTCCTGAAATGAGGCAATGGAGCAAAAAAGAAATTAAAGCACGCGTCGATGAATTGTTACATATGGTTGGATTAGATCCGGATATTTATCGAAATCGTATGCCTGATGAATTGTCAGGAGGACAAAAACAACGTGTCGGTGTCGTGCGAGCATTAGCTGCAAACCCGAAAATCGTTCTTATGGATGAACCATTTAGTGCGTTAGATCCATTAAGTAGGGAACAGCTTCAGAAGGATATTGTACAGTTGCAAAAAAAGATTCAAAAAACAATCGTATTCGTAACACATGATATGCAAGAAGCATTATCACTTGGAGATCGCATTTGTATTATGAAAGAAGGAAAAGTTGTTCAACTAGATACACCAGAAGGAATTATACATAATCCGAAAAATGAATTTGTAGAGGAATTCATTGGAAATCGTGGGCGAACTTGGTATGAGGGGAAAAGTATAGCAGATGTATTGCCGCTCGATCAAAGTGTGCAATTAGAAGGGCAGGCGCTATCATTACATTCTTCTTTACAAGAAGCGTTAGTTCGTGTGCGTAATGAGGAGGTCGTTCCAGTTGAAAAAAACGGTCAATATATTGGAACGTTAACAAGTCGTCATATTGTCAATTACATTGTTGAACAAATGAAGGAAAGAGGCTAAACAGTGACTAATTTTATACAAACGTTCCAAGAACGAAAAATAGAATTACTAACTGCATTAAGTGAGCATTTACAAATATCGCTTATTTCATTATTTTTTGCAGTAATTATAGCGGTGCCACTTGGCATCTTATTAACAAGAAAAGAACGAATGGCTGAATTTATAATAGGAACTTCTGCAGTAATGCAGACAGTGCCATCACTTGCATTACTCGGACTATTAATTCCATTAGTAGGAATCGGAAAACTTCCAGCGATTATCGCATTAGTTGTGTATGCACTATTACCTATTTTACGAAATACATATACAGGAATAAGGGAATTAGATGAATCTCTAATAGAAGCCGCGAAAGCTATGGGGATGAATAGTTGGAGAAGATTGTGGAAGGTAGAACTTCCTCTTGCATTGCCTATCATTATGGCTGGTATTCGTACAGCGATGGTATTAATTGTTGGAACGGCTACATTAGCAGCTCTCATTGGTGCTGGTGGGCTCGGTAAGCTTATACTATTAGGTATAGATCGAAATGATCATGCACTTATCATTTTAGGGGCCGTACCAGCCGCGTTACTCGCTTTATTCTTTGATATAGTACTTCGCATACTTGAACGACCGAAACGCTCTTCTAAGCGTGTTATATTGACGATATGTATTGTTTGTATAATGATTGCTTCTCCATTTCTTTGGAGTACAGAAAAGAAAGATATTGTTATTGCGGGCAAACTTGGATCAGAACCTGAAATTTTAATTCAAATGTATAAGCAGCTTATTGAACAAGATACAGATTTACACGTACAATTAAAACCAGGTCTTGGAAAAACAGCATTTGTATTTGAAGCGTTGAAATCAGGGGAAGTAGATATATACCCAGAATTTTCAGGAACAGCTTTATCTACTTTCGTGAAAGAAGAACCAAAGAGTACAAATCGTGATGAAGTATATGAGCAGGCTCGCATTGGAATGGAAAAGAAATATAATATGATTATCTTGAAGCCAATGGAGTATAACAATACATATGCACTAGCTATGCCGAAAAAAATAGCAGATCAAAAGAATATAAATACAATTTCTGATTTAGGGAATGTTGCGCAGGAAGCCAAAGTAGGATTTACATTGGAATTTGCTGATCGTGAAGATGGTTATAAAGGAATGCAAAAATTATATAACTATAAGTTCTCGAATGTTAAAACGATGGAGCCGAAGCTGCGTTATAGCGCAATTGAATCTGGAGATGTTAACGTAATTGATGCATATTCAACAGATAGTGAATTGGAGCAATACGGACTGAAAGTGCTGAAAGATGATAAAGGGTTATTCCCACCTTATCAAGGAGCACCATTATTAAGAAAAGAAACGTTACAGAAATATCCTGAACTTGAAAAGGTATTAAATAAATTATCTGGAAAGATTACAGATGAAGAAATGCGAAAAATGAATTATGAAGTTAACGTAAATGGTAAAAGTAGTGAAGAAGTCGCAAAACAATTTTTACAAAAAGAGAAGTTACTTCGTTAAATTTACAAGAAATATACAAATTTATATGTTTGAAATGACCGTTCATTACAAAATGAGCGGTTTTTTTGTGCATACTTATACATTTTTTCAAAAAAGTATTCCATTTTTGCTCATTTTCTTTTAGAATAAGTAATGTTTTCCTGAAAAAATATAAGAGAAACGTCTATTAGAGAAAAAGGTGACTTTAATAGTTGAACGAACATAACACCTAGAATGACAGATGGGGTGGTACAAATAGAAAAGAAGTTAGGATTTTTTCCATTAATCGCATTAGTAGTTGGAACAATGGTTGGTGGCGGTGTTTTTAGTTTACCGCATGATTTAGCAGTAGGAGCAAACAGTGGTGCAATAATAATTGGCTGGTGTATTACAGCGATGGGAATGATTCCACTTGCGCTCGTATATCAAACGTTAGCAAGACAAAAACCGGAACTTGAAGGTGGAATTTATAGTTATGCACGTGCTGGTTTCGGTGAATACATTGGATTTAATAGTGCTTGGGGATATTGGCTAGCAGGAATCTTAGGTAATGTCGCAACAATTATGTTACTGTTTAGTACATTAGGTTATTTCTTTCCAATTTTCAAAGGAGGAAATAATGTTGCGTCTATCGTTGGGGCATCACTTTTATTATGGACACTTCATTTTTTAATTTTATTTGGAATCCGTGAAGCTTCTATTATGAATGTGATCGCAACAATAGGGAAGTTAGTTCCAATCGTTTTATTTATTGTTGTAATGGTAACAGCCTTTCGCTGGGATACATTTACACATGATTTTTGGGGAGAAGGAACGATCTCACTTTCCGCTATACTTGGTCAAGTGAAAAATACAATGCTTGTAACACTTTGGGTTTTCATTGGAGTTGAAGGAGCGGTTGTATTATCTGGAAGAGCGAAGAATAGTCGAGATGTTGGTAAGGCAACAGTATTGGGACTTATTTTAGTAATGTCCATTTATATTTTAATTTCTGTCCTGTCAATGGGTGCTATGACAAGAGGCGAACTTTCTGTGTTAGAAACTCCGTCAATGGGACATGTATTAGAGCACGTTGTTGGTCCATGGGGTGCAGTTGCGATTAACATCGGATTAGTTGCTTCACTTGTCGGTACATTAATTGGCTGGTTTTTACTTGTTTCTGAAATTTCTCATGTAGCAGGAAAAGATGGCGTATTTCCGAGAGTCTTTACGAAAACAAATAAGAAGCAAACACCGCACATGGCATTATGGATTTCAAATGGTGTTGCCCAAATTATATTTATCATCGTTTTGTTTTCGGAATCAACATATCAAATTATGTATTTCATTGCATCAACATCAATTTTATTACCATATTTATTATCAGCGTTATTCCAATTTAAATTAGTCATTACAAACGAGTTAAAAGACGCTAAATTAAAAAACGGAGCGTTAGCTTTAATTGCTTCTATTTACTCTGTATGGCTTCTTTATGCAGCTGGTTTAAAGAATTTACTACTCGTTTCAATTGTGTATGGAATTGGAATTATTGTTTACACGTTTGCAAGAAAAGAACAAGGGAACCGTTGCTTTGTAGGTGCAGAGAAGTATGTGATGTGGGCAATTATTGTTGCGGCTATCACATCCATATATATGTTATTAACTGGAAATATAAAAATGTAAAAAGTCCTTTTCATTTAAAGGGCTTTTTTCTTTGTTTAGAGAATATTTACTACATAAGATATTCAGGAGGGATGAGAATGGAAGAAAAAGAACAGTTGTCTAGAATAATTGATTTAGCTAGTGAGTTAAGGAAAGTATTAGTGCAAGAATCTTTTTTTAATCATCATCCTGAACTAAGAGGAGTCATTGAAAATTTAGCAAGTTCTGTTGAAAATTTGGCGGAATTACAAATAAGTAAAGATGAAAACGCTGAAGATCGATTACGTTACGTACTTGCGAAAATGAAAATTGCTCATAATGCAATTTTACAAGAGAAAAAAGCATTTCCTTCTCATTAATATAAGTTTTTATTTTGAACCTGGCGGATAACGTCAGGTTTTTTATTTCTAGTTTTTCGTTTCTTTCATACACTAAGAATAGTATGAAAAAAGAAGGTGACTAAGGTGAAATTACATAAAGCTCTTCAGCCAAGTTTTATAAAACGAATGTACTATATGAGATTTTTAGGGAAATTTACAAAAGCTGAGAAAGAGAAGAGTGGAGAGAATTTTTTTGTACAATGCTTATCGCCAATACCATTCACTTTACAGGAACAATTTATAAATGAACCATATGTATTTGAAGGGTTATGTAGCAATAAAAAGAATGAAAAAATCTTTTCGGAATTAAAGAAGAGGAAATTAGAAAAGCAATTAGTAATGTTTCGTCTTTATTATGAAAGAGGAAATGTATACGTGGAGTTAATATGTACAGAAGAACCGAAAGAAATAGCAAGCAGCTATAAAATGATTCCGGCACCTAAAGTTACAAATCATAAAAAAAGAGAATCTTTAGAGCGAAAACTTAGCAACGGTTATTTATCATTTCTTATGCCAAAATTTCCGAAAGACTTTGAGCCTCCTGAATTATTGTGGCACGATGGAAGACTGTACGGAAACATATCCCTAAAGTCATCAATTAGCTCAATCGCCTATTTTGAACAGAAACGTGAATGTAAATATATAAACTGCAGTGACTGGACGAAGTATGTAGAAATAGCGGTAGAAGATCAATTATATTTTGTAAGTGATTATGTGTATGAGCAATTAAAAAAACGAATGCATGAAGAAGGTAAGCTAGTTGAAGTAGAGGATATAAAAATACAAAAAGATGAATGGGAATGGGATGAGCGTGAATCGTCCTTTTTACAGTATGTACAAAGTATGGTGCATAATAAAGGGTTATATTTGGATGAAACGGATATTTATAATTTCCATATAAGTGTAAAAACAAATATGTTAACGATTCTTGGTGGTATACCGGGCGTTGGAAAATCACGTTTTGTGCAAACTTATGCAGAAGCATTAGGGTTACAGTATGGGGAAGAGTTGGTTTGGATTCCAATTTCGCCATCGTATCAAGAACCACATGATTTACTTGGTTACCTTCATCCAAATGGTACTTTTATTGAATCTGAAGCGAAGTTAGTTAGGACGTTAATGAAGGCGAAAGAAAATCCAAATCAACTGTATATAATCGTTTTTGATGAAATGAACATGTCTCATATTGAGCATTGGTTTACTCCGTTTCTATCTGTTCTTGAACTTGAAACAAAAAATCGTATTTTAAACTTGTATGAGGGTGTACAGGACATAGAGAATTCAATTCCATCAACAATTGAAATTGGAGAAAATATTATATTTGTAGGTACTGTAAATTTTGATGAAACAACGAAAGAGCTCTCTGATCGATTATTAGACCGAACGAACCTAATAACGTTACAGAAAATTCCGTTTTGTGAGATGGGCATGGAACAGGGGAAAGTCGTATTACATCCACCTTTGAAAGTAACGGCGGGAGAATTTCGGATAAATTGGATGAGAAATAAAGCGATGATTGAAGTGTTTTCTGAAGAAGAATTAGAGCTATTAGATAAGTTGCATGTCGTATTGTCATCACATGACGCGTCTAAGGGAATTTCTTTCCGATGTGCAAATGCAATTGCGACTTATTTGCAAAACATACCGTTTCAAAATAACCATACCTATATGATTAGTAGAGAAGAGGGGTTTGATTTACAAATAAAGCAGCGTGTATTGACGAAAATCAGAGGGACCGAAATGATGGTTGGGCCTTTACTTTCTGAAGAAGCAAAAAGGGGGGCGACCTTAGTACCTCTTTTGCAATCTACACTTGCAAACAGAGTATCTACATTTGAACACTCTTTAGCATATATACGAGAAAAACGTAGAGAACTGGAGTTGTATGGATATGCAAAATGAAGGGCGTTATGAAACAAAAATCGTTGATACGAATGAAACGCTCCCTTTTGTATTAAAGTTAATCATTGGAAATGAAGGGAAAGGAGATTATATTTTATTAAATCGTCTTTGTACATCTACTACAGCATTAGTTCAATGTATTTATAAAGTACAAGAATTAAAACCAATAAGATTACAGTACAATTATAAAATCCCAATGAATATTACTTTTATATGGAATAAAGTATATGAGGGACAGAAAAATATAAAAGAGGCTCAATATGAAATAAATGAAAAAAAACAAAGAGTATTAATATATGAACATGGGAAAACAGAATTCTTTTATCCATGGCGCTGTGGTCTATACCATTTTGAAGTGCGTATAGAAGATACAACGTATTATGGCGCATTTCAAATCGTACCGAAAAACTTTTTTGATGATCAATTTGAAATGATTCAAGACTATGTGAAGTCAATTTTAAATGAGTTGATTTTGGATAGAGGTTACTATAAAAAGACCTTCTCTGCACTTAGCGATATTGAGGATTCTTCTTATTTAGTGTTACTTAGAAAGTTACCGCAAAAAATGAAAATGATAAAGCAAATCTTTAAGAAAATAGAATCAAGCTCAACTTTTATAAATGAATATAAATGGGAAGGAAAAGAGCGAAAGCCAACAAGAAAAGGAACTATAGTGGCAGAACGAAAACCTTATGCCAAACATTATAATCGTAAGTTTATGGAACAAAAAAATAGTAAGGAAAATGCATTTCTTAAATATAAAGCGATGCAATTTTATCATTATTTAATTGAAGCTAAAAGTTTTTTACGTCAAACAATTGAAATCTTAGAAAGAGAAAAAAAGAAAAAATCAGAAGAGTTTCAAGCTGTAAAAACGATTATACAAACAATTGAGCGTAATGGATCAGTAACCGATAGAGAGAAGCAAAAATATAAAAATATACATTTACTAAAAGAAGCCGATTTACGAAAGAGCTCAATGAAAATACAAGAATATAAAATATTGGCGCATATTGTGCATGAAAATGTACAATACTTTCAAATGTTAATGCACTCTTCATTTTGGAGGGAAGTTACTGAAACAAGTAACATGAACTTACATGATTTACCGATACCACATCAACAATTACTACATCATTTAGAAGTACTCCCGCAATATACGGATCAATCTCCATCATTATTATTTGTTTATAAGCCAACGTTTTTAGTGTATGAATATTACGCTTTTTTTATCGTTATTTCACTTTTAGAGCAAATTGGTTTTGAGGCTAGAAACTCCATCCGTGAACAAATACAAGAACATTTTTATGTAGATGGATTACAAGATGGAACGACAGTAGTTTTAGAACGAGATGATATAAAGGTGCATGTCGCATTTAATGACTTAATTGAAACACATCCTCTTATTGCATTAAGTAAAGGTAGTAATTTTTACAATGGTGAGGATACGAAGAAGCCAGATATTCGCTTAGACTGTTATGTAAAAGAAGATGGGAAATACGTATATAAATCTTCTATTATTATTGAAGTGAAGTATAGTCCAATGTACAATATTTTTCAGCACGTCGGAAATACGAAAGCAACTGAGCAAATGTATAAGTACTGGTCTATAAAGTATGTAGAAGAACAGGATGGAAAGCGAGTCTATTATCGAAGGTCAATTTATGAAGTCATTTGTGTATATCCAGGAAGCCATATGCATAGTAAAAAAATTGAGTCTGGATGCGGTGTTTTCTTGCAGTTATATCCATATAAGACGAAACAAGGGGAAGAGAAATTAGCTGGAAAACATGGGATGGTACAAATTTTTGAAAAATGGCTAAAAAGCATTAAGAAGTAAAAGAAATCCTTTTTCATAAAGGATTTCTTTAGATTAAGAAGAATTATATGCTGTATGGAAAGAAACGTAGTGTAATTGAGATTTGAAAAGTGCTACAAATGTGTTATTAAAAGGAATGTGAGCGCGGGATAAAAGTCGATTAAATTGGAATCTAATTCATTTTGCAGAATATAATAAGTCATAAATATTTTTAGTTGCATACGAAGATTTGTTCTTATATGATAGATAGTGAAAGCGTTATCAAAAAACAGAGCGGCGATGGGAAAGGCGGTTAAATATGTTCCAGCGTGTTCAAACAAAGGAAGAACATTTTGGGTTCGAGCAACTATGGGGAGATTTTTGTGAAGAAAGAAACTTAATGTTCGTAGAACGTAATTTAAATCCATCACGATTTTTATTAATAGAAGATGAACATCCTATTGGTACAGTAGAATGTATTAAGTATACGGTACCTGAACAATCAAATTCTGAGTTTTTCTATCCGTTTTCTAAAAATTATTTAGTAAAAGATTTGAAGAATGTATATGAAATAGGCAAGTTAAGTATTTCGAAAACGTCTCGTGGAAGAGGACATTTCAAAAGGCTAACAGCTATTTTATTTATACATGCGTTAGAAACAAAAGCTGAATGGTACATTGCAGCAGTAACAAAAAGAATGTATATGTATTTACTTACACTTGGTTTTCCAATTGAACCAATAGATAATCCTTTTCAGTTTCATGATACTTTACAAGGTGTACCAGTAAGAATTCATGCTCGAAAAGGGGTTACGCATTTGTATTCTTTAAAAGAATTTCGTGATGTGATTCAAGGGAATGCTCATGCACAGGCATTAATTACAGAATACAGTAAAAATATTATGTTAACGAAATAAAGCGAAGTGAATATGTATAATAAAGAGAATAATATTTGTATAGGATATAACTCTTCATTAAAAAAGACCCTTATTATTTTAATAAGGGTCTAAAAATTATAATCCAAATATACTAAAAATCATTTTGCGGCGCTTCGGTTTCTTTTCTCGTTCATATGTTGGTTTTGAATCCGGAGTAATATAAATGGGTTCTTCTTTCGTTAGGGCAGCTTCTAACTTTTGAATTCGCTCTAACATTTCCTCCATTTCACGACGGTGTTGTAAAAGTTGGTACGTGACGACATCATTTGCCTTATCTTGCATTTGTTCTTCCATTCGATCAAGTCTTCTCGTAATAGTGTTTAATTGATTAGCTAATTGCTCAAAATCATTCGATGATATGTTTTGAACAATTGTATTAACTTGAGTTTTTAATTCCTCAACTTCATTTGAGGAAGCCTTTTGAGTAGATTGAGAATTTTGAGATTGCTCTATTTGAAATCGATGGTGTTCTAACATTTGATCGACATCCTCTTGTGTGAAAATAAAGTGGCCATATTTGTTTTTCTCTATCGTAAGATTTAATTGTTGCGCGATCCGGACAACAGCCTTTGGGCTAACACCTAATTTCTTTGCGATAAATGGTGTTTTATATTCCAAAATAATCCCTCCTATATATATCCTGTTGAATGATTTCGAGCTATGAAGTAAGTTCCCTTCTAGTGCGACAAAAGAAGTGTGGAATCGGCAAAGAAAGTGTTTTTTCACGAAATTGAGTTGAGGAGAATAGTTCTTTTAAATAAAAATGTCTTATCGTAACATTTAGAATAATTTGACGAGTGTAAATGAATTAGATTATCATAATGATAAATATCTTTTTTATGTATGCATATAATATATAAAAAGGTGGTTGCTAATGTAGAATTTTGTTAGAGTATTAGAATGCTTACTTCACTTGAATAAAATTAAGTAGGAGGTGGCTTCCTTGCTTACAAAGTAAGTAAGGAAAAGTATTTGGACATATATAGTATAAGTATAGTGATTGTTTTAATTGCCTTAACGGCATTTTTCGTTGCAGCAGAATTTGCAATTGTTAAAGTGAGAAGTTCACGAATTGACTATTTAATTGCAGAAGGAAATAATCGTGCAACATCGGTCAAAACAGTCATTACAAACTTAGACGAATATTTATCTGCTTGTCAGCTAGGAATTACTGTTACAGCTTTAGGAATTGGGTGGTTTGGTAAACCTGCGTTAAAGCAAATGTTTGATACGCTTTTTGCAAATTGGAATATCTCTACTCAACTAGCAGACATTTTTGCTGTAATTTTAGTATTTTTGTTAATTACTTTTTTACATGTTGTAATAGGGGAATTGGCCCCAAAAACATTTGCAATTCAAAAGTCTGAACAAGTGAGTTTGCTTGTTTCTAAACCGTTAATTTTCTTTTATCGTATTGCATTCCCATTCATTTGGCTATTAAATGGTTCAGCTCGAATCATTACGAAGCTGCTAGGGCTGAAACCGCCGAAGGGGCATGATGAGGTTCATTCAGAAGAAGAATTACGGTTGTTAGTTTCAGAAAGTTATAGAAATGGTGAGATTAATCAATCTGAATATAAATATGTGAATAAAATTTTTGAATTTGATGATCGGATTGCAAAAGAAATAATGGTACCTCGAACTGAAATGAATATTATAAGTAAAGAGATGCCTGCTGAAGAAGCTTTGCAAAAAATGTCTCGTGAAAAATATACAAGGTATCCAGTTGTTGATGGCGACAAAGACCACGTAATAGGTTTTGTGAATTTTAAAGATATTTTTACTGAATTTGTACAACATAAAGCTGTTAATAAGAAGACAGTAGAGCAATATATGAGACCAATTATTTTAGTTATCGATTCTATTCCAATTCATGATTTGTTTTTGAAAATGCAAAAAGAAAGAACACATATTGCTATATTGATAGATGAATATGGTGGAACATCTGGACTTGTTACTGTTGAAGATATTCTGGAAGAAATTGTTGGAGATATTCAGGATGAGTTTGATACGGATGAGCAGCCAGAAATTCAACAAGTTAGTGAAACGAAGACGATACTAGAGGGAAAAGTACTTGTTAGTGAAGTGAATACGTTATTTGGTTTAGGGATTGATGATGATGGTGTTGATACAATCGGTGGTTGGATTTTAACGAAGAATATAGAGATTGCTGAAGAGGATTCCATTGAAATTGAAAATTATAAGTTTTGTGTGAAAGAATTAGATGGACATTATATAAAAAGATTAGAAGTTACAAAGATAGTAGAATCGATTGTTATTTTAGAAGATGAAAAACAAATTTCGTTACAAGAGCAAATTAGCTCGTAAACTCTGCTATATAGCAGAGTTTTTTTGAGCATAATGTTTTTTGAGGGATAAGGGCTATGATACAATGACATAAGTCAAACCTTTCACTAGGTGAAGTATTGTTGTATACATATATTTGGAAGGAGCAGAAGTATGAAAAAGCATTTATATATAAATGGAGATTGGAAATCTGTAAACACGTATAAACCATTATACGCACCATATTCTGAAGAAACATTAGCGGAAATTGCACAAGGCACAGAAGAAGATGTAAAAGAGGCTGTTACCGCTGCAAAAAATGCAATGACAAAAATGAATACATTATCTGCATATGATCGTGCGACTATTTTAGAGAAAGTTGCACAAAAAATGGATGAAAGAAGAGAAGAATTTGCAGAGATTATTGCAAAAGAAGCTGCAAAACCAATACGTGCTGCAAGGGGAGAAGTAGATCGTACTGTTCAAACATACAAATTTGCAGCTGAAGAAGCGAAGCGTATATATGGTGAGACATTGCCATTAGACGCCGCACCTGGTGCAGATGGGCGTATTGCATATACAATCCGAAAGCCGATTGGGGTTATAGGGGCTATTACACCATTTAATTTCCCATTAAATTTAGTAGCGCATAAAGTTGGACCAGCAATCGCTGCCGGAAATACAGTTGTATTAAAGCCAGCTGATCAAACGCCATTATCATCTTATGCATTAGTTGAGTTATTTGAAGAGGCAGGATTGCCAAATGGAGCTTTAAATATCATTTCTGGCCCTGGCTCCACGGTTGGTGAGGCAATCGTCAAAAATGATTACGTTGCTTCTATTACTTTTACCGGAAGTCCAAAAGTTGGAATCGGAATAAAACAAAAGGCTGGGCTAAAACGAGTTACGTTAGAACTAGGCTCAAATGCTGCTGTTATCATTGATGAAGATGTAGAGTTAACAGATGAAATAATTGAACGTGTAAAATGGGGAGCATTTGTTAATAATGGGCAAGTTTGTATTTCAGTACAACGTGTTTTTGTACATGAAACGAAAATGCATGAATTTCTTTCGAAGCTAAAGAAAGCGATGGAATCAGTTGTTGTTGGTGATCCACTGCTTGAGGAAACGGATGTATCAGCTTTAATTTCAAAAAGAGATGTAGAGCGAATTGATATGTGGGTTCAAGAAGCAATTAAGGAAGGAGCAACTGTTTTATGCGGTGGTAAGAAGCGGGATGCAAGAATTTTTGAACCGACTGTATTAACAAATGTTCCAGATCATGTATCTGTGCAGTGCCAAGAAGTATTCGGTCCACTCATGACAGTAAATACATTTAAAGAATTTGATGAAGCGATTGGGCAAGTAAATAATTCGCGTTACGGCTTACAGGCAGGAGTATTTACAAATAATTTATTTAAAGCAATGCGTGCAATTGATGAGCTAGAGGTTGGTGGTGTCATGATTAATGATATTCCAACGTTCAGAGTAGATCATATGCCTTATGGTGGTGTGAAAGAAAGTGGCACGGGACGCGAAGGAATTAAATATGCAATAGAAGAAATGACAGAAATGAAATTAGTATGTATTAAAAAATAAAGTGGAAAAACTTAAAACTTGCACTAAAAAACGAGTAGGAAATGTTTACGATTCCATACTCGTTTTTTACGCTTCTAGTAACTATTTAATTAAGTGTAACTTTTACTTCATTTCTTGTTTGAAAATAGTATCTTCTACATAAATTTGTTCTTTATCTATAGCAGTAGCATGAGTTAATACTAAACCGATTGGTGTTTTTGTATCTTTATTTTGAACAATTGTAAAAGGAACATTTTTTTCGTTTGCTAATTTAATGTATTTTGATAAATGTGGGTAAGCAATGCCACCATTTAGGAGGAGTTGTAATGATTGAGAAGAGCGCATGCTACCCGCTACTTCAGAGTATACATTACTTTGCATTACTTGACCGATTGTTAAAGCGATTTCCACACGCTCACGTAATGTAGTTAAATACATATTACGTTCTTCTGGTTTGTTTTGCTTTTGGCCGTAAATGCCTTCTTGGAGATAATCTTCCACATTTTTATTTACCATATTTTTCACACCTTTCATTTTCTATTGTACGCAAGAATTAAAAATGATGCAAAAAAAAGTCGTTTTGATTACGGAAATAATGAAAATATGTGAAGGAAAAAGGGGATTTGTATACAATTAGTTAAATAAGAAAGAAAAAATAATTTTATCAACAGAAATTAACAAAATGTGACAAAAATCTATTAACGAATCGTATTTTTTGTGTTAATATTCAAAATATAAAGGGTATTCGTCGTATGGAAATGGAGGGAATGGAGGTTTTTCCAATCGATAAGGATATTAAAGAAATATTTTGTTCACACTTGAAAAACAATAGGCACCAATTCGTAGAGAACTGGAAAAACAAAATGATAATTTCCGAAAAAGATCCATTTAAACTAGAAGTAGTTCAAAATGGAGAGGATTTACTAGAGTTAATTATCGAACTTACTATGGAAGATAAAGATATAAATTATCTTCAACCGTTATGTGAGAAAATTGCTATTGAACGTGCTGGAGCAGATGCGAATATTGGAGATTTTGTTTATAACGCAAACGTGGGAAGAAATGAACTTTTCGAAGCGATGTGTGAATTAGATGTTAGCGCTCGTGAATTGAAACCAATTATGGCAAAAATACATACTTGTTTTGACAAATTAATTTATTATACCGTTTTAAAATACTCGGAAATTATATCGAAGAATTTAGAGGAAAAACAGCAATATATTAACGAAACACATAAAGAAAGGCTGACGATTTTAGGGCAAATGTCAGCTAGTTTTGTACATGAATTTCGTAATCCGCTTACTTCCATTATGGGGTTTGTTAAATTATTAAAGGCGGATCATCCGAGTTTATCGTATTTAGATATTATTTCGCATGAATTAGATCAATTAAATTTTCGTATTTCGCAATTTTTACTCGTATCGAAAAAAGAAATGTGGAATGAATCGGAACGGTTTTGGCTTAATGACTTGTTTCAAGACATTATACAATTCTTATATCCGAGTTTGGTCAATGCGAATGTTTTGATTGAAAAGAATTTACCGTATCCAATTCCGCTTGTTGGTTATCGGAGTGAAGTGAGGCAAGTATTTTTAAACATATTAATGAATTCAATTGATGCTCTTGAATCAATGAAAGAAGAACGAAAAATTATCATTGATGTATTTGAAGAAGATCAAGCTATTCGAATTGTGATAAAAAATAATGGACCAATGATTCCAGCTGAAAATGTAGAAACGATTTTTGAACCATTTGTAACTACTAAAAAGTTAGGAACTGGTATTGGATTATTTGTATGTAAACAAATTGTGGAAAAACATAATGGATCCATTATGTGTCGATCAGATAACGATTGGACAGAATTTCAAATTGCATTTCAAAAATAAACAGTCTACACCAAATGAATGGTGTAGACTGTTTTAATTTGTGAGTATAAGGGCTTCTAATTTAGGATCTTTAGTTGAATAACCTACTATTGAAATTGTATAAATAACATTTGGTTCAACATTGAATTTCGGTATAGTCAATAAAACGTTTTTATTATCTGCGAGTGAAATTTCAATATCTGCTGTACCAGGGCTAACTTGCAAAAAATCTGTTATTTGTTTAAAGAGTACATTTTCAAATAAATGATCCCCATCTTTTAAATCTACGTTTACAACAGGGGTATCTGGAGAGAAATGTGCAAACCGTATTTTGGCTTGACCAGCTGGTAAATGTGTATTATCAAGTATAGGCTGTAATTGTAGGTGATTATCACTATTTATTGCAGCGAGAGTATAAGTATGATTTCCCATTATTGGTACCAACGCTGAAAAGATTGGAGTTTCATTTCCGACAGGAACAATATCTATACGGTATTTACCTTGCACTAATGATAAATAAGGGCTGAATTGCTTAAATGAAATATTTTTAATAACCGTTTGTCCGTTTACTAAAATGTCAACCGCTGGTATATTTGGATCGGCATGAAAAATTCTTATATGTGACGGTAAAGCAGCTTCTTGTGAGTCTCTTGTTTCATACGCCTGTACAAGTTTTGATAGTGCATCGTAATATTTCATATATAATTCTATATATTTTTTAGGATTACGAAACTGATAGTAACGTGCGAGTTGTTCGTATTGTGTAACTTCTTGTCCATATTTTTCGATTTCAGATTGAGACATGAACATTCCTCCTTTGTCATCATTAAAACTATATGCGAAGCAAGAAAGCGGTTATGCAAAAAAAATGATTTTATAAAGGGAAAATTAAAAATTGACAACAAATATGTTTTCATAAAGAGGTGCTGGTGCTTACGAGAATTTCGCAGAGTAAGGCAGTACATATGACTGTACGAAAGTAAAATAAATGCCAAATTGAAAGTGCATTTCAATTAACATATTGAATACATGTCCAAAAATCGCTAGAAAACTAGGGATTTTTTAAATTATAGGCAAATACACATACAAAGTGATAATTGTCCTACATAAATTATAAAGGAAAGATACTTTGAATCTGAGGAAAGGAGTGCCACTTCGGGATAGGGATATCCCGATAGTAATTGTGAATGAAGTTATGAAAAGGTTTTGTGTTATAGGCTGTAGGATGAATTTGTAAACTTCATTTTTCTATTTATTTTAGCAATTGACAGTATTAACCCATAAGAGAGCGTCATGACGAACTGATTAGTGTGGTTAATCGGTTCTTTTTTTATAGTTTAAAACTGAAAAGTTTACATAATGAATAGGAATCTGAATTGATTAGTAAGGTGGGTGTCGAAATTTGTTTTAAAATATGCAATTTAAAGTAGGATAATAGGAAGGAGTTTAACGGGAGTTCCGTCGAAGTGTACAGAATGTCGGCATTTAAGGACAGCTGGCATTATGCTATAAAAACATTTGGTGATGTAGTCATTTCATATAAAAAGGAGGGTTATTTGGGCGTATAGAAAAGGGTTGGTCTTCGTTTTTTAGTTCTGAATTTTCTGTTTTATAAAAATTTTTAAGCACTCATTTGTATATTTTATAATAGTTTTTTGATAAATTCACTGCTTTTGCAGAGGATTCTTTTTTATGAAAGAAACGTCAATTTTCTTCATATATATATACAAATTGGAGAAATGGGGGAGCGCTATGCGCGATTACTTAATTAAACCACTTGTTGGTCAGCCGTATCCAATGATTTCACATGGAAAAGGTGTTTATTTGTATGATCAAAATGGCAATAAATATTTTGATGGTTCGTCAGGAGCAATTACGGCAGGTATTGGGCATGGCGTAAAGGAGATTGCAGACGTTATTAAAAAGCAAGCTGAGGAGATTGCTTTCGTTTATAGATCACAGTTTACGAGTGAACCAGCTGAAAAATTAGCGAAGAAGTTAAGTGATTTAAGTGTAGGAGATTTGAACTGGAGTTTTTTTGTAAATAGTGGTACGGAAGCGAATGAAACAGCTATGAAAATTGCAATTCAGCATTTTCAAGAGCGAGGTATTCAAGGGAAACATAAAATTTTATCAAGATGGATGAGTTATCACGGTATTACGATGGGTGCTTTATCGATGTCTGGGCATCCACTACGTAGACAACGTTTCGTATCTATTTTGGAAGATTATCCGACTATACCAGCTCCATATTGTTTCAGATGTCCTGTTCAAAAGGTATATCCAACTTGTCAGCTGGCATGTGCGACTGAACTAGAAAGATCAATTGAAAGAATTGGTGCAGAGCATATTGCTGCTTTTATTGCTGAGCCGATTATCGGAGCAGCTGGAGGCGCGGTTGTTCCGCCGAAAGACTATTATAAAGTCATTAAAGAGATTTGCGACCATTACGATATTTTATTTATTGCGGATGAAGTAATGACTGGGCTCG
The DNA here is from genome assembly GCF_008368855.1 of Bacillus sp. TE8-1. Lineage (NCBI taxonomy): Bacteria > Bacillati > Bacillota > Bacilli > Caryophanales > Bacillaceae > Bacillus > Bacillus sp. TE8-1. The sequence continues at coordinate 246,114 of NZ_QPET01000021.1, forward strand.
GTCGTACTGGAGCATGGTTTGCGATGGAGCATTGGGGCGTAGAGCCGGATATTATGACACTTGGTAAAGGGTTAGGAGCGGGATATACACCGATGGCAGCGACAGTTGTAAGTGATCGTGTTATGGAACCAATATTACGTGGATCACGTTCAGTAATGAGCGGTCATACGTTAAGTGCAAATCCATTGTCTGCAGCAACGGCTTTAGCTGTTATTGAATATATGGAGAAACATAATCTTCCTGAAAAAACAGCAGAAAAGGGAGAGTATTTAATAAAAGGCTTACAGAAAGTTCAGCAACAATCGACAATCATTGCTGATGTGCGCGGAAAAGGGTTGCTAATCGGAGTAGAATTGCAACCGTTTACAAAAGCGTCAGAGCTTATTTCAGTTGCAGCTAAAAATGGTCTGCTTTTATACCAAGCAGTTTCAGGGCAAGCAGGAAAAGAAGATAGTGCACTGCTTGTAGCACCGCCAATGACAACTACATATTCCGAGTTAGATGAATTACTTTCAATTTTCTCTAAAAGTGTGGAAGAGATGATGCAAAAAGGAGGGCATAGTATCGCATGACAACTATTACAAATACATTCGGTAAATTAAAAGAAATTGAGGAAGTAATTTCTTTGTTCCATGATGATATGACATTGATGTTTGGGGGATTTGGAGGGATTGGATCCCCTCCATCTTTAATACAGGCAATTTTAGAAAAAGGCGTTACAAATTTAAATTTAATTGGAAATGACACTGGATTTCCTGATGTAGGTATCGGTCGTCTTGTTACAAATGAAAGAGTTAAATCAATAATTACTTCTCACATTGGCTCCAATCCAAATGCAGGAAGGCAACTAAACGAGGGAAGATTACAAATTGAATTTTCTCCGCAGGGAACATTAGCAGAGCGTATTCGCGCTGGTGGCGTTGGTCTTGGTGGTGTTTTAGTTGATGTTGGTGTTGATACGATTGTGGAAGAGGGAAAACGAACAGTTGAAATGAATGGTAAGACCTACTTAGTTGAAACAGCATTAACTGCTGAAGTTTCAATTGTATATGCGAAAAAGGCAGATCCGTTTGGTAATCTTGTATTTGACAAAAGTGCACGAAATATGAATCCCCATGTAGCTATGGCTGGGGATATAACAATTGTAGAAGCAGAAGAAATAGTCCCGCTTGGAAGTTTAGATCCAGAGGAAATTGTCGTTCCAGGTGTTTTCGTAAATTATATTGTACCGTCGGAAGGAGTGAACTGGAAATGGGTATGGGCGTAGAAGTGAGGGATAAGATTGCTAGGCGTGCGGCGAAAGAAATACAAAATGGTATGATTGTAAATTTAGGTATTGGCATACCATCGCTTGTACCAAATCATTTGCCTGACGATATAAATGTTATGTTTCATGCGGAAAATGGAATCGTCGGCATGGGACCAACGCCAAGTAAAGGGAATGAAGATGAAAATTTGTGTAATGCAGCAGGTTTACCAACTTCTCTTATAACAGGAGCGAGTTATTTCGATAGCTGCACAGCGTTTGGGATGATTCGAAAAGGTTTGCTAGACATAACGATTCTTGGTTCATTACAAGTAAGTGAAAATGGTGATTTAGCAAACTGGATTGTACCTGGAAAACGTGTTCCAGGTATTGGTGGAGCAATGGATTTAGCACAAAAAGCGAAGCGGGTCGTTGTTGTGATGAATCATGTTGATAAGTACGGAAATGCAAAAATTGTTTCAGAGTGTACATTGCCATTAACTTCAAAGAAATGTGTAGATTTAATTATTACTGATATGGCAGTCATGGAGGTAACTCCGAGTGGACTTATATTACAAGAATTAATGAGCCCATACACAGTAGAAGATATAAAACGACATACAGAAGCTGATTTTCAAATTAGTTCTAACTTACTAGTAATTGAATGAAGGGAGATGTAATATATGGAGCAATTAAAAAAGCAAGTTTGTGATTATATTGAGAGCCATGAAGAGGAAAGTGTGAAATTTTTAAAACGATTAATTCAAGAAAAGAGCGTAGCTGGTGATGAAAGCGGTGCGCAGGCAATTGTGATTGAAAAATTACGTGAATTAGGTTTAGAGCTCGATATATGGGAGCCTTCTTTTTCTAAAATGAAAGATCATCCTTATTTTGTATCACCCCGTACAAGTTTTTCAGATAGCCCAAATATTGTAGCAACTTTAAAAGGAAGTGGGGACGGGAAATCTATGATATTGAATGGGCATATTGATGTAGTTCCAGAAGGGGATGTGAATCAGTGGGAACATCATCCTTATAGCGGTGAGAAAATCGGAAATCGTATATATGGCCGTGGAACGACGGATATGAAGGGCGGAAATGTCGCACTTATGCTTGCGATGGAAGCGATTATTGAATCTAACATTGAATTAAAAGGAGACATCTATTTTCAAAGTGTAATAGAAGAGGAAAGTGGCGGAGCAGGGACATTAGCAACTATATTACGAGGATATAAGGCAGATGGTGTCATTATTCCGGAGCCTACTAATATGAAGTTTTTCCCGAAACAACAAGGTTCCATGTGGTTTCGTCTACGTGTAAAAGGGAAAGCTGCACACGGTGGAACGCGCTATGAAGGGGTTAGTGCAATAGAAAAAAGTATGTTTGTTATAGAACATGTAAGAAAGCTAGAGGAGAAAAGAAATAGTCGAATTACAGATCCGTTATTTAAAGAAATTCCGATTCCAATTCCAATTAACATTGGGAAAATTGAAGGAGGGAGTTGGCCAAGTTCTGTTCCCGATGAATTAATTTTAGAAGGAAGATGCGGTGTTGCGCCGAATGAGACTATAGAGGCGGCAAAAGAAGAGTTTGAGAATTGGATTGCTGAATTAAATGATGTGGACAATTGGTTTGTTGAAAATCCAGTAGAAGTAGAATGGTTTGGAGCGAGATGGGTTCCTGGTGAACTAGAAGAGAAACATGAACTCATTACGACACTTCATCACAACTTTGTTGAAATCGAAGGGAACGAACCAATTATTGAAGCATCTCCGTGGGGGACTGATGGAGGTTTATTTACACAAATTGCAAACGTACCAACAATAGTATTTGGTCCAGGAGAGACGAAAGTAGCACACTATCCAAACGAATATATAGAAGTTGATAAAATGATAGCTGCCGCAAAAATTATTGCATGTACATTACTAGATTGGTGTGAGGTGAAAAAATGAAATACTATGAATCTTTTAGAGAACAGACGAATTGTTATACAGTAGAAGGTGTTTTAGATTATTTTAATAAGCGTATTCGGGTAGATCACTATACAGGAAATGTTGAAAGTATTATACAGACCATTGACGAACTAGCAGAGAAACATTCTTTCACTAAATGTATTATTAAAGGAAAGGGAGAGCATGTTTCAACATGGCTCTCTTTCGGTTTTTTGTTGGAAGCAACGATACCTCATTATTTTCAAGGGCACGATGCATACTTTTTTGTGAAATATAATAATGATGAAAGACGAAATAGTATGCATTGGACTGAGGAAGATACTATATTAAGCGGTGTAAAAGGAAAAGAAATAAAAGAAAAAGTAGTTCCAGAGAAATTTTTGCTGAGAAAAGCGACTGAAGAAGATGCAGAAGAATTAGCAACTGTATTCGGAAAAGTATTTGAAGTGTATCCGACACCTTTAAATGAAGCGAGTTATGTATTACAGACGATGAAAGAAGACGATACAATTTACTACGTGTATGAATTTGAGGGGAAAATTATTAGTACAGCATCTGCAGAAATGAACATAAAGGAAGGGAATGCAGAATTAACGAATTGTGCTACTTTACCTGAATACCGTAAACATGGATTTATGAAAAGTTTACTAATTAAATTAGAGGAAGAACTTCAAGAAAGATCTATTTTCTGCTCCTATACAATTGCTCGATCGCTTTCTTTCGGAATGAATGCTGCCTTTCATCAATTAGGCTATACGTATACAGGAAGACTGGCGAATAATTGCTACATTTTCGATAAGTTGGAAGATATGAATATATGGGTGAAAGATCTATCTAGCTATTCGAAAGCAGTAAAACTTCCACCTCAAAATTTGGCTGTAAAGCAAAACAGTTAGGTGGAGCTGGGTGTTTGAAAAAGCCGCACTAATTAGAGTTTCGAGTTATCTAATGAAAATATAAAATTGATTAAAATTATAGAACGGAATCGTCATGCTTACAATCGCACATAGGTGTGCCGAAAATTCGGCATGTAATTGCTGGATTTTCGGCAAGAGGGGGGATGACATTGCTAGCAGTTTCGACACAAGAAGTCATTGAAGCGATTTTGGGCAGTATTGATGAGGCTATACACGCTGTAGATGAAAATGGAATTACAATATTTTATAATTCTGTAGCTGCAAAACACGATGGATCGAAGATTGAAAAAGTGTTAGGGAAACATCTGTTAGAAGCGTTCCCTTCTTTATCAAGGGAAACGAGTACATTGATGAAAGTACTAGATACAAAAAAACCTATCGTACATCAGGTACAACATTATCAAAATTTAAATGGTGAAGATGTTTGTACAGTAAATACGACGTTACCTATTTTTATAGATGGGAATATTGCTGGGGCTGTTGAAATTGCAAAGGATTACTCTACAATTCAAAAGCTTACTGACACAATTGTTGACTTACAGTCGAAAATAAAGCGATCATCTAGAAAAAAAGTGATTAAAAAGCACGCTGCATTTGAGACGATAGTGACAAATGATACGCGGTTTAAACAGACGAAAGAGTTAGCACAAAAAGTAGCACCAACAGACGCGAATGTTTTAATATATGGTGAAACAGGAACAGGAAAAGAACTGTTCGTACAAGCAATTCATGAAGCTTCTAAAAGAAAAAACAAGCCATTTATTGCACAAAACTGTGCAGCTTTACCAGAGTCGCTATTAGAAAGTTTATTGTTTGGAACGACAAAAGGAAGCTATACGGGAGCGATTGAAAGAGCTGGGCTATTTGAACTTGTTGATGGTGGTACATTATTTTTAGATGAACTGAATTCAATGCCTCTTGATTTGCAGGCAAAAATGTTACGAGTGTTAGAAGATGGAGTCATTAGAAGAATTGGTGATAATAAGACGAGAAAAGTAGATGTTCGTGTTATTACCGCGATGAACCAGCCTCCAGAAATATGTTTACGAGAGAATAAAATTCGCACTGATTTATATTATCGCTTAAACGTATTTTCATTATATATCCCACCGCTTCGTGAAAGAACTGAGGATGTACTATTATTAGCATCTTATTTTTTGAAAGAATATAATAAAAGTTATAAAAAAGGTGTACTTCAAATTGATGAGGAAGCGAAAGATAGACTGCAAGCTTATCAGTGGCCTGGAAATGTACGGGAGTTAAAACATACGATTGAACATGCTGTTATTATTGCAGAAGGGAATACATTAACAGCCAATTGTTTACCACGTACATTTCGGAAAGAGAAGTTTTCGAAGAAGAAGGGTATAATGCCACTTAGAGAAGCACTTCATCAAACAGAAAAAGAATTAATAGATCAAGCGTTGATTGAAACGGAAGGGAATATATTACAAGCCGCAAAAATGTTGGGTATCCCTCGTCAAACGCTTCAATATAAACTGAGCAAGTACGACAAAACCGCCGAATAATCGGCGGTTTTTGTGTGTTTGCACCAATAAAAGAGCGTTTACATATATAAAAAGTAATGAATATGATGTTAAGTATTGATTTCATACAACGCTTAAAAATATTTTTTCGCTTATGTAATAGGGTTCTCCGCACATTTACTTATCAACAATGTAAAGTTGGCATAACTATTGCTTATATAAAGGATGAGCGTATAAAAAGGGGGAATAGCAATGTTACATGATGTATACAAACCAAATCGTCACTGGAAGGATATCGAATTATGGAAAGATGTTACTGAAGAGCAATGGAATGATTGGGTTTGGCAATTAACGAATACGATCAAAACGTTAGATGACTTAAGAAAAGTAATTAACTTAACACCTGAAGAAGAAGAGGGCGTTAAAATTTCAACGAAAACGATCCCGTTAAACATTACACCGTACTATGCTTGGCTAATGAATCCTGATGATCCACGCTGTCCGATTCGGATGCAATCAGTACCGATTTCGGAAGAGTTATATAAAACAAAATATGATTTAGAAGACCCACTTCACGAAGACGAAGATTCACCAGTTCCAGGGCTAACACATCGTTATCCGGACCGTGTACTATTCTTAGTAACAAATCAATGTTCTATGTATTGTCGTTACTGTACACGTCGTCGTTTTAGTGGACAAATTGGAATGGGTGTACCGAAGAAACAATTAGATGATGCAATTGCTTATATTCGTGAAACGCCACAAGTACGAGATGTATTAATCTCCGGTGGTGACGGACTTCTAATTAACGATAAAATTTTAGAATATGTATTAAAAAATTTACGAGAGATTCCGCATGTTGAGATTATTCGTATCGGAACGAGAGCACCAGTAGTATTCCCACAACGTATTACAGAAAACTTATGTAACATTATTAAAAAATACCATCCAGTATGGTTAAATACACATTTCAATACATCTATTGAAATTACTGAAGAATCGAAAAAGGCATGTGAAATGTTAGCGAATGCTGGTGTTCCAGTCGGAAACCAAGCAGTAATTTTAGCTGGTATTAACGACAGCGTTCCAATTATGAAAAAACTTATGCATGACTTAGTAAAAATCCGTGTACGTCCATACTACATTTATCAATGTGACTTATCTGAAGGTATCGGTCACTTCCGTGCACCAGTATCTAAAGGTCTTGAAATTATTGAAGGTTTACGTGGACACACATCTGGTTATGCTGTTCCGACATTCGTTGTTGATGCGCCAGGCGGAGGCGGTAAAATTGCACTTCAACCAAACTATTTAATCTCACAAAGTGCAGATAAAGTTGTACTTCGTAACTTTGAAGGTGTTATTACGACGTATCCAGAGCCAGAGAGCTATATTCCAGGAAGAGCGGAAGGATACTTTAAAGAGATTTATCCGAACTACGAAGAAAAACGTTCAGATGTTGGTATCGCAGGTCTTATGAGCGATAAGAAATTTAACCTTGTTCCAGACGACTTACAGCGTATGAACCGTCGTAAAGACTACGAAGATAATGATACTCACGCATCTTTAAAAGATAAACGTGATAAGCGCGATCAATTAAAAGATAAAAAATATCAAGCACAAATGGCTAAGTTAGAAGAAAACGACAAAAAAACTGAGGGTGATGCAGTATGAATTGTATGTGGTGTGACAGTACAGAAGCGAAAGAAAGCTTGAATACTGTATATTGGGAATTACCAGATGGTACGAAAGCCATTGAAATCCAAGAGACACCATGTATTTCTTGTTCCTCGTGCGGGATGGACTATCAATCAGACCATACAGTAAAAGAAATTGAAGATCAATTATTCTTAATTTACACGAAAGATTTACCAAAACAACTAACATATGAAGAATTAATGGGAAGACCGCGTCTATTAAAAAGAAATTATTTCGACTTTTAACCAGCTTTTATGCTGGTTTTTTTCTTTTTTGCCTTGTATAATGTACCCAAGTTAGAAAGGTAGGGAATATTTTTGAAAAAGACATTTTACCATTATATGATGAAGCATCGTGCAGCTTTATTTAGAAATGAAATTTCAGATTTAGCAGAGGCGATGTATGATGATTTAAGTTTTCCGAAGCAATCTGAAGACTATGATGAAATTAGTTCATACTTAGAGTTGAGCGGAATGCTAGAAAGTATGTCTATATTTGATGAAGCCTGGGATTTATACATACAAGATAGATAAAAACTATTTGAAAACATACAGAATACATTACTTTATTTAAAGTGAAGTATTCTGTATGTTTTTTTATTATGAAATTTGTTGATTTGAAGCTAGTCTAGTTACTAGCTTTTGTTTGAGTGTAATGTAAATTTTATAAGATTATATTTTTTATTGAAAAAATTTATGAATATAAGCTTCTGTGATAAGCGTTTTTATGTAGGTTGCATATACTGATATCAAAATCACGACGTCAAAAAAAGGAGAGATAGAGATGGCAAGAAAAAAACAACCTAAATACAACGTAGGGGACATAGTCGTGATTACGCTATATGGAACCGTTGGGAAAATCACAAATATGAAGGTTTTAGATGGAGTTTATGTATACGAAGTCAATAATCACGATGGATTTTACGTAGAGCAAACATTGCAGCACGTTACAGAGCAAGATATGAAAAAGGGCGATACGGAGTGGATTGAATTAAATTATAATTTCACGTTTGGTGATCTTGTGCAAGTAACTGGATATGATAAAGATGTTTTCCGTATTGTTGGTTTTCGTACAGAAGTATGGAGATATAAGAATGACGCATGGGAAGATACAATTTATGAATTGTCACGGATTACGGATGGTGAATGGTTAGAAGCGGATGAATCAGATTTAACGTTACTCGCCAATGCTCAAACGGCAAATGCAATTTTGAAGAAAATGAAACAAGATAAAGCAGGTATGAATAAATTAGATTTAGGAAAGTTAAAGTCAATTAACAACTCGAAAAAAGTGAGTGTTAAGACGAATCGTCAAGAAATCATTGATGGATTACTTGATATTTATAACGATTATCAATTATTGTTCGATACATTTAAAGATGAAGAATATAAAATTGTAATGGATGTTGTTCATAATTATTTAGTTAAATTGACAGAGAAAAAATAGTTAACTAGAAAGAGAGAATAAATTGAACAACAACATATGCAGTATAAGGTATGCCTACAACTATTAAAAAAATAAAAAGCCACTTTATAAGAGAGTCTGCCCATTGATCTTCATGCATGAACTCTTCTTTTGTTTGTCCTACTTCATATTGATTTTCCATTATTATTTCCCCCTTTGAATAGCTTGTACTACAATCGTATGCATCTCGTCCAAAGCTTATGACCTATAAAAAAATAAAATCTATTTTTCTAATCTCATATACATAATTTTGAGATTTTTTCATAAAACAGAAATAAAGGAGTGATGCTCATGAAGGAAATTGAAGTCGTGATTGATACGGAAGAGATTGCGGAGTTTTTTTATGAGCAACTAATTGAAAGAGGGTACGTCCCAAAACGAGAAGAAATTGAAGATCTCGCAGATATTACATTTGAGTATTTATTAGAGAAATGTATGATTGATGAAGTTTTTGATGAAGAGGATGAATGAAAGTAACGACGGGCATAACTCGTCGTTTTTTACTCTTTACAAACCTGTCACAAATATAGTCAATAATTATTGGTATAATGAAAAGGAAATTTTACTCAAGAGGTGAAGGAATGTTCAAAAAAATTATTGATTCTTTATTAGGAAAGAAAAAATATCGTTCGTATTCAAGTAGTGATTATCGTCGTAGAGGGCGCTCGTATTCAAGTAGCGACTATAAACGACGTTCATCTGGTTATGGACATCAACATTATAAAAGAAAACATAAAAGCCGTAGCTTCTTTTCAAGTAGCTGATGAAATGGTGTCGTGTACTAGCATTATTTGATAGACCACTGCGAAAAAATACAATTGTTGCAGAACGTTATAAAATTGAATCAGTAATTGGAATGGGCAGTTATGGGGTTACATACGTCGTTAATGATTTACAAACAAATAGATATAAAGTCTTAAAACAATTAAGACAAAGTAAACAAAGATATGAGTCTGGTAGAAAATCATTTGAACAAGAGAAAATGATTTTACAAACATTAAATCATTATGCAATTCCTAGTCTATATGATCATTTCATATGGGAGAAAAAGAGCTTCTTTGTGATGGAGTACATGCCTGGTGAAAATTTTGAAGATTATATTTTCATAGATGGGTATGTATATACAGAACGTGAAGTTTTTAAGATTTTATATGAAATATTAGAAATTGTATCGGTGTTTCATAGTGAAGGCATTATTCATCGAGATTTACGCATTCCAAACATACTAATGAAAGAAAATCAAATTAGTATTATTGATTTTGGATTGGCTAAATGGAAAGGTGAGGATGATGAGCGAGCTACAACTTACGAAGGTGAACAAGCTTTGATGCGAGAAGTTCACTTTCGTAGCGACTTTTATGCGCTCGGTCATTTCTCATTATTTTTATTATATGCAGGATATGAATCTAATGAAAAACAGGAAAAACCATGGTACGAAGAATTAACTTTGGAACATTATAATCGCGAAATTCTTATGCGAATGTTACAAATAAAAACGCCGTACTATGAGAATGTACAAGATTTAAAACAAGATGTAGCTTCTGCTTTAGAAAGGATGGAGACTCCATGTTTCAAAAGTTTTTAGCAAGCGTTGGTATTGGAAGTGCAAAGGTAGATACTGTTCTTGAAAAAGATGAGTATATTGTTGGGGAAGAAATAGTTGGAAAGGTTCATATAACTGGAGGTTCAGTTAGCCAACAAATTGAAAGCATTTACTTAACATTATCGACGTCGTATGTACGAGAAGTGGATGATAAAAAAGTAACAGCAACATATGATTTAGAGCGAGTACGCTTAACAGAACCTTTTTCTGTAGAACCGAATGAAAAAGTTGAAATTCCATTTTCTTTTCCAATGCCAATTGAAGCACCACTTACACTTGGTATGAAAACGGTTTGGATTCATACAGGTCTTGATATTAAACGTAGTATAGACCCAAGTGACCGCGACTACGTTCAAGTGTTACCCAATGCATTATTAAGTAGTGTTTTAGATAGTGTAAATGAATTAGGGTTTAAAGCACGTCATATAGAATGTGAAGAATTACCGCACCGATTACGTAAGCAAGTTCCATTCGCACAAGAATTTGAGTTTATTCCGGTTTCTGGAGAGCACTATGGGAAATTAGATGAATTAGAATTATTAATCTTGCCACGTGCATACGACCGACTAGAAATTATTATGGAAGTAGATAGAAAATCCCGTGGTTTAGCTGGATTATTCGCTGAGGCGCTTGATCTTGATGAGAAGGTGATTCGTTTTACCGTAACAAGAGAAGATATCCCTGAGATGAAGCGGAAAATTAATAATTATATTTTTTAATAAACTATGCATAAAAAAGAAATGGAGAGGAAAACTAAAACAACCGCTCCATTTTTTTGCATAGTGAGGTTATGTATGTGAAACGATATCGACATTTATACTTGCTAAGTTTTACGTTACTCATTTGTTTTGTCGTATTATCACTTTCGTATCATACCGCTTGTATTGAGAACTTTGACAATATAGTCGCACATTTTATTCAAAGCTTTCGAAACGATTATTTGACGACCTATTTTACTTGGGTGTCTTTTATCGGTTCCAAAAGAATATATTTTCCATTACTCATTATTCTTGTAATGTATTTTCTCGTTAGAAAAAAGTTGCTTAGTGCGTTACTTCTAACAATTAATTACTACGGATCTCGTTATTTAAACAGTATGCTTAAACTATGGTACGAACGAGCAAGACCTGATGTCACGCAGCTTGTTACTGCAACTGGATATAGTTTTCCGAGCGGTCATACGATGAATGCTACTGCTTTTTTAGGATTTATTGCATACGTCACAATTACTGAAGAACGTATTTCGTTGCATAAAAAATTGTTAATTATTCTTATAGCAAGCTTTGTTGTATTATCTATTTCAGTTAGCCGAATATATCTTGGCGTGCACTATCCATCTGACATATTAGCAGGATGGGCAGCTGGCGGTAGCTGGCTCGTTTTATGTGTTATATTCCATAAAACGTTCATAAAAAAAGAACCTATGTCATAATAGGTTCTTTTTTCATTGGCTCAACATGAATGTGTGCATGGTAAATTCCAAATTTTTTGCGCAGCATAGCTTCGATGTTGTCGGTAATACAGTGACTTTCTCCAACATCCATGCGAGCATCTACTTCAATTGTAATATCAACGTACGTTTGATTCCCATACATACGTGCTCGAATATCTACAATGTTTTCCACACCGCCAATATGCTCAATAGCATCAGCGTATTCTTCCATTTTATCAGGATCAATTCCATCTGTTAGCATATGAGAAGATTCTACGAAAATCTCCCATGCAGTTTTACAAATAATAAGACCGACAATTAAAGCGGCAATAGGGTCTAAAATAGGCATTTGGAACTGAGAACCGACAATACCTACTACGGTACCAATACTTACGAGTGCATCTGATAAATTATCCTTTGCAGCGGCTTCTAATGATTTACTTTTTGTTCGTGCTGCAATTTTTTTCGTATACAAATACACGCAGTACATAACGACAGCAGAAAATAAAGCAACCCATGCAGCGAGTACATTAGGCGCTGCTTGTTTCGGATTTAAGAAAGATTGAATGGCACTAATAACAACTTCTAATCCGACTGTTGCCATAATGAAGGACGCAACAAGTGATGCGATTTGTTCGGCACGCGAATGCCCATACGGATGATCTGGGTCACGAGGTTTACGAGATATTTTTAGACCAATTAATATCGCTAAAGAAGCACCGATATCCGTTAAGTTATTTAAACCGTCAGCGCGTAATGCGCTAGAGAGGGTAATATAACTGATGATGATTTTCATAGAGGATAAAAATATGTAGGCCATAATGCTGACAATAGCACCTTTATCAGCTTCTTTATGAGAAAGAGTATCCATTTTAATCACTCACCTTTCTTTAAAGGAATTTCTTTCTATAAATAGAGTATCAAACGAAAGTCGTGTGGGTCTATACAAACATTGTTGACGTTTTATAGCTTTTTAAGAAGGGGATAACAAAGTTTCGTAAAGGAAAAATATGTTGAAAAGTACAAAGTCAAGGTGTGAACCTAATTGGAGTTTATTTACTAAAGAGATAGGAGGGTAGATGGATGAGGAAACGAATACTTTTCTTACTACGTATTATTCTTATCATGACAAGGTGTAATTCATTAAACGATGAAAAACTTCAAAAGATAATTGTGAAAATAGATGAAAACCCTCTGAAAAATATTTTCCAGAGGGCTTTCATTTTAGTATGCTTCTAAAAACTCAGTAACTTGCTCTTCTGTTTTTGCATTAGCACTATGTAAGTGGCCTAGCTTCTCACCGTTTTGGTATACAAGTAAACTTGGAATACCCATTACTTGATACTCTTCAGCGATACTTGGAAACTCATCTTTATTGATAGAGTACCATTCAAATTTATTGAACTCTTCCATTACATCTCCGATAAAGTTGTCCATACGTACGCAATCTGGGCACCATGTAGTAAAGAACTTAACAACTACAGGCTCCTCGCTTGCGATGATGTCTTTGAATTCTTGTTCTGTTTTAATTTCTTTCATAAGTAAAACTCCTTTCAATATCACACGAATTTATATGCAAAATTCGTATTTGCAAACATGTTGCAAACTTATTATTTGTTTTTTAGTTTTGTAGTTCGTTCACACTTATAAAATTATATGTAACATGACTGCGCTACTAAGTGTGAAAATAATGGAACCTCACTTTTCTTTATAAGCTTTTTCCAGGATTGTGTCAAACTTTTGAATTTTATACAGAAATTAAAGAAGCCCACACTTTGATTGAGTATGGGCAGAGTGACTAAAATTAATCGCTTATTAATTTCGAATAGATATTTAAATCGATAAGCTTTCCAGCTGATTTTTCGCTCTTTCTCAGAATCCCTTCTAGATTAATTAACTTTTATTATACAAGAAAATTACTACATTGAACAAAGGCGTTAATTGGAGGTAACGAAATGACAAACTCATCAATTGAATATTGCGTTCAGTGTGATTAAGAAAGTGGTGTATAAAGATGGGAAGAGATGAGAGTTACTTCCAAACTAAAAAAAGAGTAGATAATTTAAAAACATTTTACATTCATTTAACCATCTACATACTAGTCAATCTGATGCTTTTTTTACTTTTTAAGTAGTGAATTAGCTATTTTTTATTTTAATTACAAAAATTGAATAAGGTTAGAAATTATATGGTTGTAATGGGAATTGAGGGATATGAATAAAAAAATTTTATCCCGCTATTTGTCGGGCAGTAATACCCCCACCTCAAAATTCAGCGGAAGCAAAGAAGTTAGGTGGGGTCGGGCTGCCAGTAAAAGCCCGATTGGTGAGAGCTGATTAAAGTTTCACTTTATTAGGGATTTGCCTTAAACATTTATTACAGTCAAGAATATTTATAATAATATGAACTAAAAAAGGTCCAATTTTTGTAATGTTGGAGGGGATTATTGTGGACATAACTCAAAGTGTATCAAGAATAGTGGTTAATGGGAAAGACCTTTCTTTCACTTCAGTTCAAACCTCTGCATGGAATCATGGACCTGTAAATGATTTAATCGTTACGACGAATCAGAGAGTGAATGAGCTTTATCAATTCATGTGGTCGCAAGTACCGGTTACGATTTCGGTATATTTCCTTCAAGGAGCGGATTTACTGAGGTTCGTTAGGGTTGCGGGAATTAATGAGCGTGTAACAGGAGAATATGTATATCATTTCATTTGGTGATAAGAAGGAGTCAAAGTAGTCTAGCAGCTACTTTTTTATTTTGTCATTTGAATATAAGCGAGCGGACTAGCTTTATAGTACCCACTGAAATAAAGAATCATAATATAATTTGTAATAAATTATACGGGAAGGGAACTGAGAATCATGTTTTATTCATATTTTAATTCTGAAACTGGTATGCGACCAGCATATGGTACATCTATAACGTATAGTGGAGCACAAAGTACAGTCCAAGCTATTCAACAAGCATTGCAAATGCAACAACAAATGCAAATGCAGCAGCAAGGAGTACAACCATATTACTCATCCGTAGAGTATTTTTACCCAGTACATCATGTTACACCGTACGGAAGTTCTTTTCTTACTATTCCATATGGAACTATATACAACTTATAACTAGTAAGGAATGAAGTGGTGTATATAAATAAGGGTGCAGATTAATAGCGCCCTTATGAATAATAAAAATAGCTAGTCCAAACCTTATAAATCAATCTTACATAATATATAGTAATAAGTTTGAAAGGGGAATCAGTATGTCTTGTTATTACTACTGTAAGTATTGTAAGGAGTATAAAAATAAGCATCATGATTGTTGTAAGAACACTAGTAAGTGTCATGATAACAAGGACAATCTTGTTAGAGCATCGGCATTTAGAGCTAGAAATACTGTGAATCAAAATGTTCCTGCTAATACTTTTGTGAAAGTGTTATTTCAAAATGAACAATTTGATTTAGCGAATGAGTATAATCCAGCAACATCTATTTTTATGCCGAAGACTAAAGGTGTATATTCTATTATTGGAACGATTGGTTTCTTTCCAAACGATCCAACTTTAAATTATAGAGCGCGTGTAGAAATTCGTGTGAATGGAAACGCAGCGATAGCTATAGATAATGACTTTTTTGGTCCAATAAGTTTTGGAAATGTCGTAAGTGTTTCGACGATTGTTCAATTGAATGCAGGGGATGAAGTTGAGATTTATGCACAAAGTAGTATAGATGGAGTTTTAAGTCCTTTAGAAGATGGTGCACATTTTGAAGCAGCAAGATTTCCTTCTCCAACTAAATAAAACTGATCATTAAATGTTTTTTAGTAGGTTTAGTTAATCCCCTTACCAAATGGTAGGGGATTATTATTGTTTTTCTAAAATATATAAGTAAATAGGTAAAGCGTAGTTTAATTTGTAGGGGCTTCAACCTTCTTCAGATAATAAACAGAATAATAAGTAACATGCTTGTAAAAACGCATTGTTAGTAAGTTTACTAGTTTTCTTATAGAACAAGAAAGACGGAATACATAAAAAATCGTATCATTATGTTTTTTCTTTACTATATAGAAATTATATATTGAACATAGATTTGTGTAGGGAATGCTAATACACTGAAAAGAATAGCATAAAGGCGATTACACTATATAAAAACAAAATCAATCCTAAGATGAGTAGTATTGGATGCAACTTGAACATATTTGACCTCCTTGAGTATATAAAGAATTTTAATATATTGTTGGTCAATTTAGAAGGGGGACGGTTACATAAAAAAAGAGCATACATAAAAAGTACGCTCCAAAGAAAGATAGGTTTTATGAGTGGATAATCTCCATACGATAATATATGTTCTTTTCATAAAAACGTGTAAAAAATCAATGAATTATCAATGGAATATCATAACATGAGTAATTTTAGTCTAGGAATGCAGTTATTTTCTTTCTCGGTTATTTTAGGTAATAAAGTTGTGAAAATCGTGCATTATGCGGACTAACAACGGGATAGCGATCGTACTTCCGTTACATATTTCTTAAAGTCTGGGTATTGCGTGATAGTTTGACATTTAGGGGTGCATAGTTGATTAATTATAGACACATTTGTAATTACTTCGTTACAAGGACCGAAAAATGTAATTTTTAGCTTTGAATTTGGTGGGATTTTGAACACGATAGGTTTTTTTTCCATGAAATCAGCTCCTAATATTGAGTATTATAATTTAATGGATATAGAGTCGTATTAGTATAATATGAAATTTCAGTGGATTTGCTTATAATAAAGAATTTTATAGTAGTAAAAGTGCTTAAAGATGTAAAGGGGAAATTGAGAATGGGAAATAAAATGTTTAATTAATATAATCAATAAATACGCAAATGGTTAATATAACTAATGCATTTTTTTGTTTGTTACATATTATGTTAGTAAGAATGGTATAAGGAGGTAGTATAAAATAGTGGAAGAAAATGTACAAGCGCAGCTTTCGCCACCGTGGATCACATATTTTAATGAATTAAAAAATTCAATAGGTGCTGATCCAACTGTTACAGTTGGGCCGCTTATTCCTGTTGGTGGTAATTATATTATTTTAGTGCATGCGTTAAGCAACGAAAAAGCGAGAGCATTAGCAACGCTTTTAAAATCTTTTGTACAATTTGGGAATGTAAGTGTGACAGTTATTGTAACGAATAATGAGAATGAAATTGTAAATCCATTTCCTTGTCCACTAGATGCATTTGAAATAGCTCATTTATTTCAAGTAGCACTAGAAAATAATCCTTATTTTGAACAAGTTGTGGTACAGCCTCAGTTCCCTGGCGGACCGAATGTTGTTTTTCCGGTTTTCGCTGCGGAAGTCATTCAGTTTTTCAATGACGATATTTCTAACTTATGTCAAACGTTTACAGGTGTTGCTGCCAATGTGTTTCGTGATGTAATGAATGATGAGGTTTGTGGTATCCCAATTCTATTTTCCACAAGTTGTGTTATGAGCAGTGAAAACTCACAATTACAAAATACAGATTTAGCACCAAAGTTGTTTTATTAAACTGTAAAAAGACATTTTCAGTAATAGAAAATGTCTTTTTTATGCACCAATAGTGTTCAGGTTGGAAAATAGCAATTTAATAGGAGTAAACTTCAATTAATTAAAATTTTTCTAAATCTCAAATTTCATGTAGAGGTAGTAATTTTGACTTAAGAGTATATAGAAAATGAGGGATGAAATTTTTTAGTTGAAAGGAAATCGATACTGAAAGTTATAATTTAATAATACAGGGAATTTTTTTTTAATATCTGTAAAAATGATTGATAGGACGAGATTACATAATAAATGAATAGTAGGGTATATTTCGAATGTTTTATGTGGCATACATGTTAAAGTTGATAGAAATATTTCTGAAAGAGAATATATTTTGAAAAACAGTAAAGATTCTTTTTATTTATATTATAGATAGCTAGTTTTAGAGAGAGGAGGCTTACAATAAAACAAGCTATGAATAAGACATTCAAAAGGAGCTGGAATGTATGGGGTATATTGTAGATATTTCAAAATGGAATGGAACTATTAATTGGGATATTGCAGCATCTCAGCTAGATTTAGTGATTGCTAGAGTTCAAGATGGCTCTAATACGGTGGATTTTATGTATCAAAATTATGTTAGTGAAATGAAAAAGCATAGTATCCCATTCGGTAATTATGCTTTTTGCCGTTTTATATCTATTGCTGATGCAAAGAAAGAGGCACAAGATTTTTGGAATCGTGGTGATCAATCTGCTAAGTTTTGGGTAGCGGACATAGAAGTTCAAACGATGGTAGATATGCAAGGCGGGACACAGGCATTTATTGATGAATTACGCCGTTTAGGTGCGGAAAAAGTAGGATTATACGTAGGGCATCACACGTATTTATCATTTGGAGCATGTAATATTGAAGCTGATTTCATATGGATCCCTCGTTATGGAGGGAATAAGCCAGCATATCCATGCGATATGTGGCAATATACGGATTCAGGGAATGTTCCTGGGATTGGGAAATGTGATCTGAATCGATTAGTAGGAAATAAGTCACTTTCTTGGTTTTATAGATTCCAACAAAGCAAATCAATCTAACATAGTGTATACACAGCAACCGAATGGCATTGGTATTGCAGTTTCGAAATATCCTGATGGATACGGAATAAATTTATATGAAACTCCCATGACCCCTCAATTTACAGGTGCACTCACTCAGAAAATTCCATATTTAATCTTAACAGGTTATTGGGGAGGCGGTGAGCAAGATATGATTTGTTTAGGGAACGATAAGCAGTGGGCATATTTAAAACATTTTAATGTGAAATGGTTTTATGCAACTTCGAAATATCCTGCCGGTTACGGAGTAAATTATTATGAAGAGCCTGAATGTATGAATTATAAAGGGAATATAGATGGATCGACATCTTTTCGAGTGTGGGGTAGAGTGGGAAATGCGATAGATATCGGGCAGAATAGTTGGATACCTGAAAAACATGTAATTATTAAGTAACTATAGCGGCAGTATTGTTTTTAAGGAGTATGTAAAGAGTCTTCTTACTATACATAATAGTAAGAAGACTCTTTACGTTTAAAAATGAAAATACATGATACATAGTCTACTCATATGAAATGAATTACATGTAGAAAACACACTGTTTTCACAATGACTGTGTATAGTTAATTTGCATAATGATAAAAGTGAGGTATTTGAATTGAAAAAGAAAAAAATATTTATTGGAACAATTATTTCATGCGTGATGCTAGCATTATCTGCATGTGATTCCTCAGACAACGTAGTAACATCAAAAGTAGGGAATGTTACAGAGAAAGAATTAAGTAAAGAATTACGACAACAATATGGAGAAAGTACTTTATATCAAATGATGTTAAGTAAGGCATTGTTAGATAAATATAAAGTTTCAGATGAGGAAGCAAAAAAGAAAGTAGAAGAAGCAAAAGATAAAATGGGTGAGAACTTTAAATCGACTTTAGAACAACTTGGGTTGAAAAACGAAGATGAATTAAAAGAAAAAATGAAGCCAGAAATTGCATTTGAGAAAGCGATTAAAGCAACAGTTACAGATAAAGATGTGAAAAATAACTATAAACCAGAAATGAAAGTAAGTCACATTTTAGTGAAAGATGAAAAAACGGCTAAAGAAATAAAGGAGAAAGTAAATAATGGTGAAGATTTTGCTGCCTTAGCAAAACAGTATTCAGAGGATACTGGTTCAAAGGAACAGGGCGGGGAAATATCTGGTTTTGCTCCTGGGCAAACAGTGAAAGAATTTGAGGAAGCTGCGTATAAATTAGATGCAGGCCAAGTAAGTGATCCGGTTAAAACAACTTACGGTTACCATATTATTAAAGTGACGGATAAAAAAGAATTGAAGCCATTTGATGAAGTAAAGGATAAAATTCGTAAAGATATAGAACAACAAAGACTACAAGATACGACAGGTAAATGGAAACAACAAGTAGTTAATGATTTATTGAAAGATGCTGATATTAAAGTGAATAATAAAGAATTTAAAGATACATTTAAATTTCTAGAAAAGAAATAATGACTGTAATCATAATTAGAAAAGGGAACTCATATAGAGTTCCCTTTTCTAATTAGTGTGTGAGTTATAAATAGATAGTAAGACAATACAATATTACATTTAAATATTAAGAATTACAATGGAAAATTATGGTTTATAATTATTTCAACGAAAGTGGGTATTCTACGGTTTTCATTATGCAAGTTTATTACATATATTTACTCTTTAATAATGAATATCGAACATAATTTAAAAAATAATACATATAATGTTTTTGAATAAATATTTAACATGGATAATTAGTAAAAAGCTGAGCATTCGATTGGAAAGGATGCTCTTTTTGTTGTGAAAATTTTAGGATAAAGAATGAATCGTTTTAAACGCATCATTTACCACATCAATAAATTAAGGTGGGGAGAATATATGAAAGTAATCTTTCAAGGAGAGGGCGGAGCGAAAATTTTTGAGTCATATGATGAAAATATAAGTGATTTATTAGCTATATTAAAAGAAACGAAAGGGATTAAAATCGGAATTGTTGAGTATAAAGTGTTAAAGTACGAACTTAATTATTTTCGTCATCCGAAAAAAGCGGATACAGAGAGAGAGTTACATATAATAGTACAACCTAAGTATATGTAATGAAATATAATAATAAAAATCACTGATTCAGTTTTGTAAAGTTCCATAGAGTATGTAAGAAAAGAGAGTGTTGTAAATGCTCTCTTTTCTTATGCTTTGTGAGTTCGTTCATCATAGTATATGTGTTCAGTTATAGATGGTTAATAAACGAAAAAATTTAAAACTTTTTTGTTTAGGCAGGGATTTTATATTTGAGTAAATAAATATACTATGAAGTATTTTTTATACGAATATTGGAGGAGTATAAAATGAGTTTAGCAAGTTACATAGGCTGTAATGTAGAAATTCCGTTAACGGAGCCCGATTCTAATGATGTAATTGTTTTTGGACCATGTTTTGCAGATGAAAGTATGCTTGAAATTGTACAAGAGTATCAATTCCAAAAAAATTACATATATGAGGTTTCAACTAGTTGGGGAATTGAACTTGTCGAGTGGCAAAACGTAAAGGAAAAAAAAGAAGCGAAAGAAAAACTTTTAACTTTATGCAAGATTATGGAAGGTTATTTGGAAGATGGAGACTATTTTGAATTATTCAGTTGTTGGGTTGGTGATGAAGATAAGGAACGAGTAGGGGAATTGAAATTAAAAATAAATCATTTTAATATAGATGAATTATGTATTCCAGAAAGAACATTAGTTAGGATAGAAAAATAAGCTTTGAATATTTTTTAGAAAAAGGCGATTTCACTTTGTGTGAAGTCGCCTTTTAGTTTTTATATGCATTTTATATAAGAAATGAAAAGTTTATTTGATAAAGGAAAAAATATGGAGATAAATAAAATTATGTTTTTTGTTAAGAAATAATAAGTATAGCTCTTCTCAAAGGAACGTAAGTTCGTGTATAATAAGAACGAATGTTCTTTTAAGAGGTAACCTAATTATAGTTTAGAAGTAAATTCGAGTTTAGTAAGTATTAAAAATAACTAAGGGATAGCATGAATAAATAAATGTATAAATGATCAAGGAGATAAAAAATGAACGATGTAAAGATACAAAAAGAAGAAAGAGAGTGGGTTCCGTTTACAGTAATGTCCGAACAACTTTTAAATATGAGAAAGATTATTGGAGAGAAATTAAAAGTACAAAAACCGCTTTTAACAAATGAAGCAAAAGAGAGGATTTCTGATAAATTATTAACGTCATTACTGTCTGAGAAAGAAATATTGGTAACATATTTTGAAGATGGTTACATATTAACAAGCTACATGACTGTTGTACATATCAATCCGGTAAAACAAATTGTAATTTGTACAGACGCCTTTTATAAAACTTACGTATTTAACGCTATGGATATTATTGAAATAATGTAAAAGAAGCTGAATATTAAATGGCAGCTTTTTTTATTTCTGATTTATGAGACAAATAATATAAGAAAAAGCAGCTAGCTTTGTGCTAGCTGCTGAGCCCCAGGGAAAGGGAGAAAAAGATAGGGTACTCCAAAATCGATAAGAGCTGTCAAACAGCCTGATTATAGTATAGACAAATTAAAATTTTCTATACAAAAAGTTGAACATAAGATTAGGCTGTACCCACTTGGTTTTGATCTGCAAGGTCAGAATCAAATGTATTGGTCGCGCTAACACCGCTAAAAGTATTAACAACAAAACCAACGTTTGATGCGCCGGAACCATTATAAGCTTTCGTATTTTCTTTCGGAGAAACGTTGTAGAAATCACCTAAGTTAAATGATCCATTACTATTTTGTACAACTAAATTTCCTACAACTGATGGCATAATTTTCACCTGCTTTATAAAAAGTTGTTAACATTACTATATGGAGTTATAGTCCAGATGGTTCATATAATAAAAATTGTGGAATAGTAAAACGTTTGGAGCATGGATTTCAATAAAAGTGTGTTAAAATTAATATAATAAAGTTGAGTAATTTTTTTAAAAAATTTGTATAATTGATATATATGAAAATAAAGGAGGCAAAATGTAATGAAAGTTATTATGAAAAAAGTTGATTTAACAGATGCCAAATCAAGTAATCTTGTTGCACTAATTTATAGTAATGAAGTTATATTAGTTGAAGACGCATTTTGTCCAAATGAAATAAAATTAAAGTTTAATGAAATTGCAATTTTATCTGCAATTAAAACAGCTCATATTGCGAAAGTGTCTATTAGGAAAGAACTTGAAGCGCTTTTTCATGATACGGGTGTTATATTAGTGAAACAAAATGTTGATTATGGTAGTAGCCAATCTATTACCATGCATTTTGAGCAATTTAAAAAGTTGCAAGATGAGATTGAACATTTAAATAAAAGTATGTAATAAAGCAGCTAAATAAAGGTTCTATCATAAAGGTGGAATGTGTTGTGTTGAAAAAGTGGTTTAAAAATTATTTGGGTGAATCGCATTGTAAACATAAATATATTTTTATTAAGATGCAGGATAATGAGGATTTTAAAAAAGGTACATTAGGTGTAGTTTATATTTACCAGTGTGAGAAATGTGGAAAAGAGAAGTTGAAATATAAAAACAATAATGAAATAAACAATGAATTTTTAGATATATAGCAAAAAGTAACCATGATGGTTACTTTTTTTGTTTATGTATACAATATCAAAACCATTACTAAAGTATGAGTTGAGTTAATACTATAGTAAATCGCTGAATAAAAATGAAGAGAGTAAGATATAGGGAAGGAGGATGAGAGAAATGAAGCGAAAAGAAATTAGTAAATCTGTAATTATTACAGGCGTGACACAAGGGTTAGGGCGTGCGATGGTTGATCGATTTCATGAATTAGGGTGGAACATATATGGTTGTGGACGTTCAAAAGATAAAATTGAAGAACTAAAAAAACAGTACAGTAAAATACATGATTTCCAAGTAATTGATGTTTCAGATTCTCAGCAAGTTAACAATTGGGCAAATTATATACTTAATACACATACAGCTCCCGATATGATAATAAATAATGCATCGATTGTAAATCAAAATGCACAACTTTGGAAAATTACGGCTCAAGAATTCGAAAATGTAATGAATGTAAACGTGAATGGTGTAGTAAATGTAATAAGAGCATTTGTTCCAGCGATGGTAGCTAGGAAAGAAGGAATTATCATTAATATGAGTTCTAGTTGGGGGAGAGAAGGTGAGGCTGAGCTTGCGCCATATTGTGCCTCGAAATTTGCTATTGAAGGTATCACTAAATCTATGGCCCTGGAATTACCTCATGGCATGGCTGTACTTGCTTTAGATCCTGGAGGGAGTATTAGTACTCCAATGCTGAAGTCATGTGCGCCACAATATATAAATGAATCGCCTACACCTGAAACTTGGTCACATAAAGCAATTGAATATATATTGAATATAACAATAGATAAAAATGGAGATTCATTGACATGCCCAGCATTCATATAAAAAGCACCTTTAAGGTGCTTTTATATTAGTAGCACATTATATCATTCACAAAATTACATCTAAAAAATAAAATAAAAGATTAAGGGTGAGATTTGTTTGTTTTGAAAGCTTTAGAAAATATTTAAATAGGTGATAAAAATGAATCCAAGCAGTTTAAAAGTGACAGGGGCATGGTTTCAAGTGGGAGGGAACCTTACAGCTGCTATTGGAACGACAAGAGGATTTATTGGAGAAGAGAAAGTTGAATCGGATCTTGTTATTGTAGGAAGCTCATTACAAGCCCTCGGATATATATTACAAATCATTGCGAGCAATTATGATGATGGGGAAGAAAAAAGAGAAAATCAAAATATAGACTTAGAGAATCAAAGTAAATTACTTGATCAAATAGGAATTGAGTTATTAGCATTAGGCAATATATCAAATGTAATAGGAACATATTTTAATATAAATGAACATTTGAAAGAAAATGATTATCTTATCATTACAGGGAACAGTTTACAATCGATCGGTGCTTTTTTAGGAGTAGAAGCAGCTTTGTTGGATATAAATGTATTACAGAAAATTATTATACTGGGTAACTCCATGCAAAGTTTAGGGGCTGGATTACAAGCGTATCAAGGTGTTTCAAATGTATTGAAAGATGAGAGAATCATTGCACTCATTGGTATTTGGATACAAGCGATAGGAACGTTAATTTCTGCAATTGGAGTAACTGCAATAGAGGAAGAAAATAGGCTAGAAAACAATAAAAAGTCTGAAATACTTATTTAAATAGAAGGAGATACATTGATTTTAGAGGTAGGTTAAGATTAAAATGGTAGTAGGTTTTTTTGCGTATATTTTGAAAAGGGATATATAAAATACAAAATAAGGAGTTTTCAAGGGATGATGTATTTATTAGCAATTCTTCTTCCACCTGTTGCTGTATTATTTTGTGGAAAACCAATTCAGGCAATCATAAATTTCATATTAACATTAATATTTTGGGTTCCAGGAGTTATACATGCAATTCTTGTAGTGCATGATAAAAAAGCTGATCGGCGTTTGAAAAAACAAATTCAAGCATATGATGAAATTAATAAGAGGAATCGAAGATAATTCATCTGCAAAATGTTTTTAAAAGAAAGGAGGATTAACCTCCTTTCTTTTTTAGTGGGTGTTAAGTTTAGATTTTTGTGTGGCGGAAAGAATTTTTAATGTAAGTATTATGATAATAACTTTTAGATTGTGCATGTAATAGGCCAGTATAAATACTTTCTGGTACATTAAAGAAATCGTACATACCATTCTTTAATTGGATTCGCAAAATCATAGAAAAAGGATTGTAGCCAACAGCAACTATATTTTTTGAAATTACGGGAGATAGCTTCATCATTACGCAACTCCTCACTTTTCATTTTTAATACTTTTTTGTAGATGTTGAGGTTGTGATGTTGAAATCCTTATAATTTAAGAGGTATTATACTTATATGCAATATATTAAATGTTTGTTATACGTAATTATAAGGAAGTTCACACGAAGTACATATCGTTGTGCTATTTTTATTTCACCTTTGATTTATAAATAAGAAAATATTGACCATTTGAAAAAAAGGTATATTATTTATACGAGGTATTAAAAATTCACTTTTTACATTCTATGCTTCAAGGGGCAGCGTTATTAGGAAAAATAGAAGTGAAAATAGTTTGTATAAGAAGTATTCTAAAATTTATAATCTGTGAATTGGGAAAATATTGAATGCTCCAGGTCAATATACTTTCTTAATCAAATTCATTTTAGAAAGTGACCTCAATATTTTTAAGTAAATCAACGGGAGAATTGAAAGGCAGGAGAAAGTAACATGTCAGAAAATTATCGTTCTCGAGAGGAACGACGACAAGTTAAAAAGAAAAAACAACCAGCTTCTAAAACACAAAAGCCAAAAGGTAAAACATCATTCTTTCGCAAGTTTTTAATTACTTGTTTATTACTTGGTATTGTTGGTTTAGTGGCGGGGGTTGCTACCTTTTTCGTAATGATTAAGGATGCACCAAAACTTGAGAAAGCAAAACTTGTTAATCCGTTATCCTCAAAAATTTATGATAAAAACGGGGATTTGGTATATGAATATGGAAAAGAAAAAAGGACGAATGTTACGTATGAGCAAATACCTAAATTAGTAGAAAATGCATTTTTAGCGACAGAAGATTCACGTTTTTATGAGCATAGCGGAGTAGATTTTAAAGGTACTGCCCGTGCTGTTCTAGTAAGTCTTAAAGGGGATTATGGTTCTCAAGGTGGAAGTACGATAACACAGCAAGTTATTAAAAACTACTTCTTATCAATGGACAAAACACCAAAGCGTAAGGCGCAAGAAATATATTTAGCTTATAAGCTAGAACAACAGTATTCAAAACATGAAATATTAGAGATGTACTTAAATAAAATTAACTTAGGAAACCGTTCATATGGGATCGCAACAGCAGCACAAAACTACTATGGTAAAGAATTGAAGGACTTAACATTACCAGAAGTTGCGATGCTTGCAGGTTTACCGAAAGCACCGAATAACTATGATCCAACGAAAAAAGAAAATGTTCAAAAAGCAACAGAAAGAAGAAATGTTGTTCTAAGTTTAATGAACCGACATGGATATATAACAAAACAGGAAATGGAAGAAGCAATAAAAGTTGACGTAGAAAAGGGACTCAAGCCTGCAACTCAACTACAAACAATGCCATACCCTGCATTTATGGATGCAGTTGTGAAAGAAGTAGAAAAAGAATTACCAGATGCTAATATCGGTTCTGACGGTTTAGAAATTTATACAACGTTAGATCCGAAAGCACAGAAACTTGCTGATAATATTTTAAATAATAATATCATTGATTATCCGAACGATAAATTCCAAGGTGCATTCACATTTATGGATACGAAAACAGGAGAAGTTCGTGCTATAGGTAGTGGCCGTGGAGAAAATAAAGCTGTATTTAAAGGGCATAATATGGCAATTGAATTAGATCGTGCAGCTGGTTCAACGATGAAGCCGATTTTCGACTACGCTCCTGCAATTGAATATTTAAAATGGGCTACGTACCATCA
This sequence comes from Bacillus sp. TE8-1, assembly GCF_008368855.1. Classification (NCBI taxonomy): domain Bacteria; kingdom Bacillati; phylum Bacillota; class Bacilli; order Caryophanales; family Bacillaceae; genus Bacillus; species Bacillus sp. TE8-1. The sequence goes on from NZ_QPET01000021.1 coordinate 273,058, forward strand.
AATTGATGACTCTCCATTTAAGTATTCAACGGGACAAGAAGTACGAAATGCAGATAGAAGTCATATGGGTCCAATTACAATGCGTGAAGCATTAAAAATGTCGCGTAATATTCCTGCAATTAAAACTGCAAAAGAAGTAGGGATTAGTAAATCAAAAGAATTCTCTGAGAAACTAGGTATTACATTTAATACAGCACCGACAGAATCGACAGCGATTGGTACAAATGAAGTATCGCCAACTGAAATAGCGGGTGCTTATGCGGCATTTGGTAATGAAGGTAAATATACGAAACCGCATTTTGTTAAGAAAGTCGTTTATCCAGACGGTAAGTCACAAAGTTTTGGACAAAAACCAAAACAAGTTATGACAGATTCTACCGCATACATGATTACTGATATGCTTCGTTCTGTAGTTACATCTGGTACTGGTACATCGGCAAATGTAGGCTCCTTAGATGTAGCTGGTAAAACGGGTACGACAAACTATTCATCAAAGCAATTAGCTCAATATAAAATTCCAGAAAGTGCAACTCGTGATAGTTGGTTCGCTGGATATACACCGCAATATACGATGGCAGTATGGACTGGGTATATGAAAGATGGTAAAGACGAGTATATTAGTAGTAAAAATACGAAAATTGCACAGTTGATCTTTAAAGAAATGATGAGCGAAATGGCTACAGATAAATCACGCTTTAAAATGCCAAGTAGTGTTATTCAAGAAGGTAGTGAGCTACGTATAAAAGGTGAAAAACGTGATTCATCGCCAAATACTAGCGTACCGGATACAACGGAGCAACCAAAACAAGATCAACAGCAAAAAACTGAAGAAGAGAAAAAGCAAGAAGAATTAAAGAAACAAGAAGAACTGAAAAAACAAGAAGAACAAAAGAAACAAGAGGAACTTAAGAAGCAAGAAGAACAAAAGAAACTAGAAGAGCAAAAGAAACAAGAAGAACAAAATAATGGAAATGGCCAAGGAACGACACCTCCAGCAAATAACGGAGGAGGTCAAGGAAATACGACACCTCCAGCAAATAATGGAGGAGGTCAAGGAAATACGACACCTCCAGCAAATAATGGAGGAGGTCAAGGAAATACGACACCTCCAGCAAATAACGGAGGAGGTCAAGGAAATACGACACCTCCGGCAAATAATGGAGGAGGTCAAGGAAATACAACTCCACCAGCGACCACACAACCAGAGACTGGCGGTAATGCAGGAGAGACCCCTGCTAATAATGGGCAATAAGAAAAATTTATAAAAAATATTAAAAAGCACTTAAGATTTGTGAAAATTACAATCTTAAGTGCTTTTTTCGTTTAAATGTAGTAGCTATGAAATGATGTGTTTTAAATGTTAAACGTACCATAAAAATTTTGAAAATAAATTGATGGGAAATGATAAAAGACTTGAGCCTGAGGTAGTGGAGCGTGGCTAGGATGATAAAAGGTAGTGCTACTTGGATGGGCACCATGATGCCAAAATGAAGGGGTAGCTTGACCTGGTGATTGGTATTGTTGCCAAATTGCTGGAAGTTCAATGCCGACATCGGAACTTGCTGTATGAACGGCGGGGGCATGTATTTCGGGTATCGAAGGAACCGCGACAGTTACTCTTGATGATAATACCCACATAAAATAATCACTCCTAAGTTGTGATAATAAATTAGCATATTCTTTTCACACGTATAAAGGTACATATATAGGACTTTCGTTTAAAATATGCGTACAAAGTCTTAAGACTAATGTAAGCTGATGGTGGACTATTTAATATGAAAAGATACGTCTATTTGCGGAGGGAAAAGAGATAAAAAAAATATACAATGAGGGTGTTAATCGTAATATTTTACGAGTGTATGGAGGTATTTTTATGGAACGATTATGGACGAAATCATTTATTCAAATGACTTTCGCAATGTTATTTTTATTTACAGGATTTTATTTACTTGTTCCAACGCTCCCGCTCTTTATTAAAGAGATAGGTGGCAATGAATCGCAAGTTGGACTTATGATGGGGATGTTTACAATAGCTGCTGTTGTAATACGACCGATTATTGGAGGAATGTTAGATCAATATGGTAGAAGATCCTTTATTATTTTCGGACTCATCTTTTTTGGCTTAACGATGTACTCCTATAATATAGCATCGACTATTGTCCTTTTAGCTGTTTTACGTGTTATTCACGGAGTAACATGGGCTGTTTCTACAACAGCTGTTGGAACAGCAATAACGGATATTATTCCAGATTCACGCCGCGGTGAAGGTATGGGTTGGTATGGGATGTCGATGACAATTGCAATGGCGATTGGACCTATGATTGGATTATGGGTTGTGCAAAATTATTCATTTGATGGTCTATTTTTATTAGCGACGTTGTTATCTTTTATGGCAGTTGTATTATCATTAATAACGAAGATCCCATTTACGCCACAAAAAGAAAAAGGGAAAATTCATCTATTTGAGAAATCCGTATTAACAATCACGATTGTAGTATTCTTTTTATCGTTTGCATATGGAGGAATAACAACCTTTTTACCGTTATTTGCATCATCAATTCATGTAAACCCGGGAACTTTCTTTCTTGTATATGCAATTGCATTAACAATTGTAAGACCAATTTCAGGGAAACTATTAGATAAGTATGGAGAAGTATTCATCATACTTCCAGCATTATGTATTACTATTTTAGCTATAGTTGTTTTAACTATCTCAAATGGTTTGATAGGTGTAATTATCGCAGCAACATTATACGGTATTGGATTTGGTTCAGCGCAGCCAGCTTTGCAAGCGGCAATGCTTACAATTGTCGATCCGAGTAAAAGAGGAGTTGCAAATGCTTCATTTTTTACAGCGTTTGATTTAGGAATCGGGTTAGGTGCTATTTTACTTGGAGTTGTTTCACAAATGTTTGGTTATCGTATTTTATTTTCAGGGAGTGCAATTTCAGCATTGATAGCCTTAATTATTTTCGTCTTCTTTGTAAAACAACGATTAGGAAAAAAAGAGTTTGCGTAAACTGGAGGAATAAATATGAGAATTTCAATTGATCGTAAAGCTCTGCAATGGTTCCAGGAAGAATTACGTATAAAGCACGGTGAATCTGTACGTTTTACTGTAAGGTACGGAGGGGATAGTTCAATTCAGCCCGGATATTCTTTAGGGGTTGTTGCTGAGAAACCCGATGGCGAAATAGTGTCAGTTGAGAAGGAAGGTATTATATTTTTTGTAGATTCTGATGATCTTTGGTATTTTCAAAACTATGATTTATTTGTAAGTTATCATGAGGAAATGGAAGAAATTCAATTTAATTATGTAAAATAATAACTTTATTAAAAATGAATAAATTTTATATAAAAATTATATTTAAGAGATAGTGAAATAAATATCATATAGTAACGAGCTGTATTTATGTACAGCTCGTTTTTTCTATTTCTCAAATAAAATTAGAATAATTGTATATTTGGCGGTGTTATATGAAAAATCTTTATATCTTGTTTTTGAAAATACGCAAAGAAGTCTATCCTTTCTTTATAAAATATAAGAATTATTTTCAAAAAATTGTATTGTTACAGTAAGAAAAGTGTAGGAAACTTATCATTATAAAATAAATTGAAATCTTCTAAAAACTCTGATACATTGAAATGGAAATGTAGTTTCACAATATTGTAAAGGCTTACAGTTATGTGCACGAAGATCTATTAGGATTGGAGGAAATAATGATGAAAGCTGAAGAGAAATTTTCCCCGGGATTAGATGGTATAGTGGCAGCGGAGACGAAAATCTCGTTTCTTGACACAGTAAAAGGTGAAATTGTAATTCAAGGGTATGACTTAATCGAACTCTCAAAAACAAAAGAGTATTTAGACATTGTGCACCTTTTATTGGAGGAACACCTACCGAATGAAGATGAAAAAGTAACACTTGAAAAGAAATTAAAAGAAGAATATGCAGTACCAGAAGGTGTATTCAACGTACTAAAGGCATTGCCTAAAGAGACGCATCCCATGGATGGATTACGTACAGGTGTGTCAGCGTTAGCTGGTTACGATAATGATATCGAAAACCGCTCGTTAGAAGTGAATAAAAGCCGAGGGTACAAGCTGTTAAGTAAAGTGCCAAACATTGTAGCGAATAGCTATCATATTTTAAATAATGAGGAGCCAATTGAACCTCTTAAAGAATTATCTTATAGTGCGAATTTCTTCTATATGTTAACTGGTAAAAAACCAACTGAACTTGAGGAAAAGATCTTTGATCGTTCCCTTGTTTTATATAGTGAGCATGAAATGCCAAACTCTACATTTACAGCTCGCGTTATTGCATCAACACAATCAGATTTATACGGTGCTTTAACAGGTGCAGTTGCATCTTTAAAAGGAAGTTTACATGGTGGTGCAAATGAAGCGGTTATGTACATGCTTTTAGAAGCTGGTAATGTTGAGAAATTTGAAGAGTTATTACAGAAGAAACTATATAACAAAGAAAAAATTATGGGCTTTGGACACCGTGTTTATATGAAGAAGATGGATCCAAGAGCACTTATGATGAAGGAAGCTTTAAAACAGTTATGTGATGTAAAAGGTGATTATACACTATATGAAATGTGTGAAGCTGGAGAAAAGATTATGGAAAAAGAAAAAGGAATTTATCCAAATCTTGATTATTATGCAGCTCCAGTATATTGGATGCTAGGTATTCCAATTCAACTTTACACACCAATCTTCTTTAGCTCTAGAACAGTGGGATTATGTGCGCACGTTATTGAGCAACATGCAAATAATCGTTTGTTCCGTCCTCGTGTAAATTATATTGGCGAGCGACATGTACTTAGTAAATAAGAACAACTGGGGAGTTGTTAGCGCCGCCCGCCAGATGGGTGTTTGACCGACACCCATCATTAATAATAACGAATTTTCGACAGAAAGGGAAGAATAGCATGATTAAAACAAATGAAATTAAGCAAAAAGATGCATTATTAGAAGAGATTACCGATTATGTATTAAATAAAGAGGTTACTAGTGCAGAAGCATTCAGTACAGCTCGTTACGTATTACTTGATACACTTGGATGTGGAATTTTAGCACTGCAATATCCAGAATGTACGAAATTACTAGGACCAGTTGTGCCAGGAACAATCGTGCCAAATGGTACACGTGTACCAGGTACGTCTTATGTACTAGATCCAGTAAAAGGTGCATTTAATATCGGATGTATGATCCGTTGGTTAGACTATAACGATACTTGGCTTGCAGCAGAGTGGGGACATCCATCTGATAACCTAGGCGGAATTTTAGCAGTTGCAGATTATATTAGCCGTGTTCGTATTTCAGAAGGAAAAGAAGCTTTAAAAGTACGTGAAGTATTAGAAATGATGATTAAAGCACATGAAATTCAAGGCGTGCTTGCTTTAGAAAACAGCTTAAACAGAGTTGGTCTTGACCATGTATTATATGTAAAAGTAGCAACAACTGCAGTAGTTGCGAAAATGCTTGGCGGAACACGTGAAGAAATCTTTAATGCATTATCACATGCGTGGATTGATAATTCTAGTCTTCGTACATATCGTCATGCTCCAAATACGGGCTCACGTAAATCATGGGCTGCAGGTGACGCAACGAGCCGCGGTGTTCATCTTGCAATGACTGCTCTAAAAGGTGAAATGGGTTATCCAACAGCATTATCTGCGCCAGGATGGGGATTCCAAGATGTATTATTCAATAAACAAGAATTAAAATTAGCAAGACCACTAGAGTCATATGTAATGGAAAATGTATTATTTAAAGTGTCATATCCAGCAGAATTCCATGCACAAACGGCTGCAGAATGTGCAGTGAAGTTGCATCCGGAAATTAAAGAGAGATTAGATGAAATTGACCGTATTACAATTACAACTCATGAATCAGCAATTCGTATTATTGATAAAGAAGGTCCATTAAATAACCCAGCTGATCGTGATCATTGCTTACAATACATTACGGCAATTGGTTTATTAAAAGGAGATATCGTTGCAGACGATTATGAAGATGCAGTAGCAAACGATCCACGTGTAGATGAATTACGTAATAAGATGGTTGTTGTTGAAAACAAACAGTACAGTTTAGATTACCTTGACCCGAACAAGCGCTCAATCGCCAACGCTGTTCAAGTTCACTTTAAAGATGGCACAGTAACAGAAAATGTGGAATGTGAATATCCGCTTGGTCACCGCTTCCGTAGAGACGAAGCAATTCCAAAAGTTGTTCAAAAATTCACTGCAAATATGGCAGGTCATTATTCTAGTAAACAACAAGAACAAATTCATGAAGTTTGTTTAAATGAAGAAAAACTAGAAAATATGAATGTAAACGAATTTGTAGATCTATTCTTAATTTAATAATAGGGGGGAATTTAGAATGGCTTGGGTTGTGAAAAAGCAGTCAACACAAGAGGAGCTTGCGAATCGATTCCGAGCTTTAGTAGAAGCAAATGAAATTTTGCAAATTCCAGGTGCTCATGATGCAATGGCAGCTCTTGTTGCGAAAAATACAGGTTTTTCAGCTCTTTATTTATCAGGAGCTGCTTATACTGCAAGTAAAGGTTTACCAGATTTAGGTATCGTGACGTCTACTGAAGTGGCTGAGAGAGCAAGAGATTTAGTAAGAGCTACAGACTTACCTGTTCTTGTTGACATTGATACAGGATTTGGTGGTGTACTAAATGTGGCGAGAACAGCTGTAGAAATGGTGGAAGCGAAAGTAGCAGCTGTCCAAATTGAAGATCAGCAATTACCAAAAAAATGTGGACATTTAAATGGTAAGAAACTTGTTACTACAGAAGAATTGGTTCAAAAAATTAAAGCGATTAAAGAAGTTGCACCGAGCTTATACATTGTAGCACGTACTGATGCTCGTGGCGTTGAAGGATTAGATGAAGCAATTGAAAGAGCAAATGCATATGTAAAAGCAGGTGCAGACGCAATTTTCCCTGAAGCGCTTCAATCAGAGGAAGAATTCCGTCTATTTAATAGTAAGGTAAATGCACCTTTGCTTGCGAATATGACTGAATTCGGAAAAACTCCATATTATAGTGCAGAGGAATTTGCGAATATGGGTTTCCAAATGGTTATTTATCCTGTAACTTCACTTCGCGTTGCAGCGAAAGCGTATGAAAATGTGTTTGCTTTAATTAAAGAAACAGGTTCTCAAAAAGATGCACTTTCTAATATGCAAACGAGAAGTGAATTATACGAAACAATTTCATATCATGACTTTGAAGAGTTAGATACTGGTATTGCAAAAACAGTATTATCAGAAGATCAATAGATAAAGCAGCGAAGGCGATGAAAATACATCTTTGGCAAAATAAAATGCTTGATGTGAAAAATCATCGCCTTCTATTTTCAAAAAAGATATTCCACTCATCGTAGACGAGCATAAGCAAAAAGCTATGAAAGCCGAATGATAGGGGGATACATATGGAGAAAACGAAGTTACCATGGGATGAATTTTTTTCACTTAATAAAGATATAAATCATACTTACTTTACACCAGAAGATTTTTCAGGTGATGAAGATTTAATCGCAAAAACGACAGAACAATTCGTTAAACAAGAAATTGTTCCACAAATGGAGAATATTGAACAACATAACTATAAAGTTTCTCGTCAATTATTTGAGAAAGCTGGGGAACTTGGATTATTAGGCATTGAGGTACCAGAAGATTATGGCGGGTTCGAGTTAGGAAAGGCTGTCTCAGGTCTTGTAGCAGAGAAAATGGGTTACGCTGGTGCGTTTAGCGTTTCTTTTAATATACACGCTGGTGTCGGTACATTGCCTTACATATATTATGGAACGAAAGAGCAAAAAGAAAAATATTTACCGAAAATCGCATCGGGAGAATGGATTGGGGCTTATGCTTTAACAGAGCCAAATGCTGGTTCGGATGCATTAAGTGCAAAAACAAGCGCCGTATTGAATGAAGAGGGAACAGCTTGGAAGTTAAATGGTGAGAAACAATGGATTACAAATGCTCATATGGCAGATGTATACGTTGTTTTTGCGAAGACAAATAAAGGAATGACAGCGTTTATTGTCGAAAGAACATGTGAAGGTGTATCTATTGGATTAGAAGAAAAGAAAATGGGGATTAAAGGTTCTTCAACAGCGACTCTTATTTTAGAAGATGTTGTCATCCCTGCTGAAAATGTTTTAGGGGAAGTTGGGAAAGGGCATCACGTAGCCCTTAATATTCTTAACTTTGCTAGACTTAAACTTGCTTTTGGAAATATTGGAACAGCAAAACAAGCAATTGGTTTGTCGGTTCAATATGGAAAAGAGCGAAAACAGTTCCAAACGGAATTAGTAGACTTTACGATGATTCAAGAGAAAATTGCAAATATGATCATTGCTACATATGGAGCCGAAAGTGCAGCTTATCGTACGGCAGGTGTAATCGATGAAGCAATTCATGAGAGCGATGAAGATCTTATGAAGAAAATGTCCCAATTTGCAATTGAATGTGCACTGAATAAAGTAAATGCTTCTGAAACACTTGCTTATATCGTAGATGAAGCTGTACAAATTCATGGTGGTTACGGTTATATGCAAGAGTATGAGGTAGAACGATTATATCGTGATGCTAGAATTAGTCGTATTTTTGAAGGAACGAACGAAATTAATAGATTAACAGTTGCTAAAATGCTAATGAAGCAAATCGAACAATTAGAAGATACTGAAGTAGAAAGTGATGTAGCAAATGTAGAAAGAAACCATCGTTACATTTTATTAGCGAAAAAATTGTTGAAACAATCTTTGAAAACGCTCTCTAAAACTCCAGGCCTAAAAATTGACCAAGAACAAGAATATTCACGTGTAATTTCAAATATGTTGACGGACGTGTACGTCATGGAATCAGCGTTTTTACGTACGAGAAAAGCGGTACGTAAAAATGGTGAGGAAAAAGAACGTACGAAGCAATTAATAACGGATGTTATTTGTGAAGAAGGATACCGTAAAGTAGAAGAAGCGACGATTTCTGTACTTTCAGCAGCTGTCACAGAAGAACAAGATAGACATGTGATTTTAGCTGAAATCCGTCAATTATTAGTGCCTTTATACACGAACGTATTTACGAAGAAGAGAGAAATTGCGAAAACCATTATAAATCGCGGGAAATATATTGTGTAAATAGGAGGAAAGCGATATGAAAAAGATTGGTTTTATCGGTTTAGGTAACATGGGCCTTCCAATGTCAAAAAATCTAGTTAAATCAGGTTACACAGTATATGGCGTGGACTTAAATAAAGAGGCGGAAGCGTCCTTTGAAAAAGAAGGCGGAATTATCGGTCTATCAATCTCAAAACTAGCAGAAACATGTGATGTAGTTTTTACAAGTTTACCTTCACCTCGCGCTGTTGAAGCGGTATATTTTGGAGCAGAAGGATTATTTGAAAATGGTCACTCGAATGTAGTTTTCATTGATACAAGTACGGTATCGCCGCAGTTAAATAAACAGTTAGAGGAAGCTGCAAAGGAAAAGAAAGTAGACTTTTTAGCAGCACCTGTGAGCGGTGGTGTAATCGGAGCCGAAAACCGTACATTAACGTTTATGGTTGGTGGATCAAAAGACGTATATGAGAAAACGGAATCTATCATGGGCGTACTAGGCGCGAACATTTTCCACGTTAGTGAGCAGATTGATAGTGGTACAACTGTTAAGTTAATTAATAACTTATTAATTGGTTTTTATACAGCTGGTGTGAGTGAAGCTTTAACATTAGCGAAAAAGAACAATATGGATTTAGATAAAATGTTTGATATTTTAAATGTAAGTTACGGTCAAAGTAGAATTTATGAACGTAATTATAAAAGTTTTATAGCACCTGAAAACTACGAGCCAGGATTTACTGTGAACTTATTGAAGAAAGATTTAGGATTTGCAGTTGACTTAGCTAAGGAAAGCGAACTCCATTTACCGGTAAGCGAAATGTTATTAAACGTATATGACGAAGCGAGTCAAGCTGGATATGGTGAAAATGATATGGCTGCTTTATATAAGAAAGTTAGCGAGCAATTAATTTCTAATCAAAAATAAATTATACAAAGGAGAGAATACAATGATTACAACTGAAATTAAACGAGTAAAAAATCACATTAACGGTGAGTGGGTTGAATCGACAGGTACGGAAGTAGAAGCAGTTCCAAATCCAGCGACTGGAAAAATTATCGCTTACGTTCCACTATCTCCAAAAGAAGATGTTGAAAAAGCTGTTGAAGCGGCAAAAGCAGCATTCGAAACATGGTCTAAAGTACCAGTTCCAAATCGTTCAAGAAATTTATATAAATATTTACAGCTATTACAAGAAAACAAAGATGAGCTTGCAAAAATCATTACGCTAGAAAATGGTAAGACGCTAACGGATGCAACAGGTGAAGTACAGCGTGGTATTGAAGCGGTAGAACTTGCAACATCTACGCCAAATTTAATGATGGGTCAAGCACTTCCGAATATCGCTAGCGGAATTGATGGATCGATTTGGCGCTACCCAATCGGAGTTGTTGCTGGTATTACACCGTTTAACTTCCCGATGATGATTCCGTTATGGATGTTCCCACTTGCAATTGCTTGCGGTAATACATTCGTATTAAAAACATCTGAAAGAACGCCACTTTTAGCGGAGCGACTTGTAGAATTATTCTATGAAGCAGGTTTCCCAAAAGGCGTATTAAATTTAGTGCAAGGCGGAAAAGATGTTGTAAATAGCATTTTAGAAAATAAAGATATTCAGGCTGTTTCGTTCGTTGGCTCTGAGCCGGTAGCTCGTTACGTATATGAAACAGGTACGAAACACGGAAAACGTGTACAAGCGTTAGCAGGTGCGAAAAACCATGCGATTGTAATGCCAGATTGCAATCTTGAGAAAACAGTACAAGGTGTAATTGGATCTGCATTTGCAAGTAGTGGAGAGCGCTGCATGGCATGCTCAGTAGTAGCAGTAGTGGATGAAATTGCTGATGAATTTATTGATGTATTAGTAGCAGAAACGAAAAAATTAAAAGTAGGCGATGGCTTTAACGAAGATAACTATGTTGGACCATTAATCCGTGAATCTCATAAAGAGCGCGTTTTAGGCTATATTAATAGCGGTGTAGCAGATGGGGCAACTTTATTAGTAGATGGCCGTAAAATTAATGAAGAAGTTGGAGAAGGTTACTTTGTAGGTGCGACAATCTTTGATGGCGTGAATCAAGAAATGAAAATTTGGCAAGATGAAATTTTTGCTCCAGTATTAAGTATTGTACGTGTTAAAGATTTAGAAGAAGGTATTAAACTAACAAATCAATCTAAATTTGCAAATGGTGCGGTTATTTATACGTCAAATGGTAAACATGCACAAACATTCCGTGATAACATCGATGCTGGTATGATTGGTGTAAACGTAAACGTTCCAGCACCAATGGCATTCTTCGCATTTGCAGGAAATAAAGCTTCATTCTTTGGTGATTTAGGTACAAATGGTACAGATGGCGTTCAATTCTATACACGTAAAAAAGTTGTAACTGAGCGCTGGTTTTAATATAGAGTAAACAACCAAATCAGTTATTAGATGAAAACCACCACTATTAATAGTGGTGGTTTTCGTCTTGTTAATTATTTTTTTCAAAAGCTAGTTTAATACCAAATCCAATTAGGACGACTCCTGTTAGCCCTTGAATATAACGTTGCGTCTTCGGTTTTTTCATAAAAGCACTAATTTTATCAATTAAAAATATATAAAATGCAAACCAAATGACTGTTAAAACGAGGTAAGTAAGGCCCATTACAAGAAGTTGGATAAATGTATTATGATTTGGATTTAAAAATTGTGGTAAAAAAGTTAAAAAGAAGACTGCTACTTTAGGATTTAATAAATTTGTAAGAAATCCTTGGCAAAAGCAAGAAGTATGTTCGTTTTCATTATTCAAAGATAGATCATTTGTATCTAAGTTTTCTTTGTTTCTTACTGCTAAAAGGGCTTTAATACCGATATATATTAAATAGAGAGCCCCAACGTACTTGAAAATAGAAAATAAAAGAGCTGACTTTACAATAAGTGCAGAAAGACCAATTACAGCAGCTAAAGTATGAATTAATAGTGCAATACATGTACCAAACACTGTTTTCACTCCACCGACTTTACCAGCAACCAATGTATTTTTCGTAGCCATTGCTGTATCTGGACCAGGTAAAATGATGAGGCAAATAGACATAATGATGAAAAGAAGATAATTTTCTATCATAGCCGTCCCTCCTTTTTATTTTTAGAATATTTGATTAAAATCAGTGTAGCACAAAAATGGATTTAATAAAATTAAATTTTATTAAAAATAATTAAATAGAAAAGACTATATAGTAGCTCTAATTACACTACTATATAGCCTCGATTTTATACCGCTATTTGCGGGTAGTAAGATTTTCACCGCACAAGATTTAGCTGAAGAAAAGAAGTTAGGTGGGGGATGAACAAAACCTCCCCTCATGACAATTTCATTTTATGCATTAAGTAAGTTAAAGAAACGATTCACATCTTCTTCTGAAACGTCACTTAACTGTTTATATTTATAATTCGGATTTTGATCTTTATCAACGACAACGGAGCGTACTCCCTCGAAGAAATCTTCATGTCTCATGAAATTTTTAGCAAGTATAAGGTCCGTAGCGAAACATTCTTCAACGGATTTATCTTTTCCATCAATAAACTGTTTTAATGTTACTTTTAGTGAAATAGGGGATTTTGATAACAGTGTTTCTTTCGTTTTTAGAGCAAAGGAACTTTCATCTTTCTCCAATGAATGGATGATTTCTTCAATTGTATCGAAAGCAAAATGTGAATTGATTACTTCTAATGAAGGAGCAAGCTCGCTTTCTAAGTTTGGAGCAGTTGCAAATGTACGAATAACTTCTTTTAAATTAGTATGTACATCATCTTCTTTATGCCAATTTACACTTTCAAGTTCAGTAAGAAACTCTGGTAATGAATCAGATGTCATAAAGTAATCAGCAGCATTAATAAATAATACGTCAGAAGCTTTTAAAATAGATGCTGTTAAAGCAACGAATCGTCCTGTATATCCAGGCGCTTTATTTAAGAAATATGCAGCTCCGACGTCTGGGAAGAAGCCGATATTCATCTCTGGCATTGCCCATTTCGTACGCTCAGTTACAATGCGATACTTCGCACCATTTGTAAGACCGACACCACCGCCCATTACAATTCCATCTAAACAAGCAATAATCGGTTTTGTATATTGATAAATATATGTATCAATTTCATACTCTTCTTCAAAAAAACGTTCTGCATGTTGCAATGCCACTTCATTGGAACGCGCTTCATAAAGAGTTTTAATGTCGCCGCCTGCACAAAAACCTTTTGTGCCAGCTCCTTTTAACACGATAAGTGCAATACGCTCATCGTGTTCCCACTCTTTAAGTTTTTGTCCGATAGGTTGTAACATGTCATAAGATAAAGAATTAAGTGCTTTTGGACGGTTTAAAGTAATTGTTGCAACGCCGTTTTCACTAACAGAAAATAAAACTTGTTCAGTCATAATGCATCCTCCCTTACATATCTTCTTATTCTTAATTCTTGATATGTACTGAAATGTCCTTTATAAATTTTGTCAAAAGTTGACGGTAAATATTAATTTGGTCACTGCATATTTTGACGAGTTATCTTTGCAGGATTTCAGAGACTGAGGGGGAATATTACAACATTACTGTAAGTGTAATTATTTGAAGTTATAATGATAAAAGCGCTATTATATAGGTGTGAAATGTTCATTATCAATTCTAAAAGTGTGTTTGAAGAAAAAATAAATCGTACAATTGTAATAAAAAATTTTACACTGAATTAGAAATAGAGAAAGGAGAAATCGGAATGCCAGGACCTTTACTATTGTCGGTTATTATTTTGTCTTTTTTAATGATAGGAATAACGCAGTATTTTCATCATACAGATACGACAGAAGAAGTGAAGGATAAAGTACGTCTCGTATTTCCGATTTTTATAATATCTATTTCATTCTGTATTTTATTAAATAAAGATGGCTACATTGTCGCAGTGTTCTCATTTTTCGTCGCAATCGTCTTAATTACCGTTTTATATTATGTAATGAAAGACTTTATACAAAAATAAAGATGTCACAATAGGCATTTTTATTTTGGGGAAAATGTAAAATTTCACATACCGTATTTTATATAAAATACATAAAGCATATAACAATAGAAAAGTGTGTACTTTGCTGTGTATGTACTTGTCAATCTTGCATAGCCACTATACTATTAAAATGTAGAGATTATAAAAAGGGGTTGTATCTATCATGAAATTTGAGATGCACACAAAAATTATTTCAAATGAAAAAGAAGTAAGATTACATATTGAAGAAAATATATTTCAATTAATATTGGATGGTTATCACTTATTTACAGTTCAAGAAATATTGCCTTTATATAAATCAAATGAAGAAAGAATTGGAAGTGCAACGATATTGAAGCTAGAGTGGGAGAACGGAAAAACTACAATAAACTATCAACTCGTTTCACTAAAATCAGTAAATTAAAAGGAGTAGAAAAATATGAAGTTATTTCATACAGCGGATTGGCATTTAGGAAAGCTTGTTCATGGCGTGTATATGACTGAAGACCAAAAGATTGTATTAGATCAGTTTGTACAGGCTGTTGAAGAAGAAAAACCAGATGCTGTAATTATTGCAGGGGATTTATATGACCGAGCAATTCCACCTACAGAAGCAGTAGACTTATTAAATGATGTGCTGCAAAAAATAGTTATTGATTTACAAACACCAGTTATTGCAGTAGCTGGTAATCATGATAGTCCGGATCGTATCCATTTTGGAAGTAGTTTAATGAAAAAACAAGGATTACATATTGCAGGTCAATTTCAATTCCCGTACGAACCTGTTGTACTAAATGATGAATATGGAGAGGTTCACTTCCATCTAATACCGTATGCAGACCCAAGCATAGTGAGGCACGTGCTGAAAAATGAAGACGTACGTTCTCATGATGATGCGATGCGCATTTTTATGAATGAGCTCTCTGAAACGATGGATAAAGAAGCTAGACATGTATTTGTTGGACATGCATTTGTAACTTCTTCAGGAGAAGCGGAGGAGAATACAAGTGATGCAGAACGACCACTTTCAATTGGTGGTGCTGAATATGTAAATAGTCATTATTTTGATAAGTTTCATTACACAGCGCTTGGACATTTACATCAAGCGCATTTCGTACGTAATGAGACCATTAGATATTCAGGTTCACCACTTGCCTATTCAATTTCTGAAGAGAAACATAAAAAAGGTTATTACATTGTAGAACTGAATGAAACGGGTGAAGTAGCAATTGAAAAAAGGTTACTTTCACCACGTCGTAAAATGCGAACAGTAGAAGCGAAAATAGATGAATTATTACAGCACCCAGTAAGTGAAGATTACGTATTTGTAAAATTATTAGACGAAAACCCTGTCTTACAGCCAATGGAGAAAATACGATCTGTATATCCAAATGCAATGCACGTTGAAAGAGCGATGCAAAGGCGAGAACTCACAGATACAAATGAAGTAACGGTTTCAAGACATAAAACGGATGATTTATCTCTTTTAAAGGCTTTCTATAAAGAAATGAAAGGGTTAGATTTATCAAAAGAGAAAGAACGCCTATTTATAGATGTATTACAAACAGTGCAAGAACGGGAAGGTGAACGAGGATGAGACCGATTCAGCTTATTATGACAGCATTCGGGCCATATAAACAGAAAGAAGTAATCGATTTTGAAGATCTTGGAGAACATCGTATTTTCGCTATTTCTGGGAATACGGGAGCTGGAAAAACAACGATTTTTGATGCGATTTGTTATGTGTTATATGGTGAGGCTAGTGGAGAAGAACGTAGTGATACGAGCATGCTTCGAAGTCAATTTGCTGATGATAATGTTTATACAAGTGTTGAATTAACCTTTCAGTTAAAAGGGAAACGCTATGAAATAAAACGACAACTTGGACATAAAAAACAAGGGAATAAGACCATTACAGGACATGCAGTAGAATTATATGAAGTTATTGATGGAGAAAACGTTCCAGCCGTCGATCGTTTTCATGTAACAGACGTAAACAAAAAAGTGGAAGATTTAATTGGGTTAAGTAAACATCAATTTAGCCAAATTGTTATGTTACCCCAAGGGGAATTCCGAAAACTATTAACATCTGAGACGGAAAACAAAGAAGAGATTTTACGTCGTATTTTTAAAACGGATCGTTATAAATTAATGCGTGAGTTACTTGATCAAAAGAGAAAACAATGGAAAGATGTCTTGCAAGAAAAACAAAAAGAGAGAGAGCTCTATTTCCGTAATGTTTTTAAATTACCAATCCGTGATGGAGCATTATTAGAGACATTAGTGGCACAAGAACATGTAAATACGCATCAAGTAGTAGAAGCGTTAGAACAAGAAACAACCGTGTATAAAGCAGAGGTTGAGCAATTACAAGTAGAACAAGATGTTCAAACGAAGCAATTAAAGGATGCAGACACACGTTTTCATGCAGCAAAATCTATAAATGAGAAATTTATAGATTTACAACAAAAGAATGAGAAATATAACACTTTACAAGAGAACCGTGCAGCAATTGAAAGGAAAGAAAAATCCTTTAAACGTGCGGAACAAGCAAAGCGCTTATTACCATTTGAACAATGGTATGAAGAAGCGATGGAAAATGAGCAGAAAGTTGAAAGTTTGTTAAAACAGATAATTGTCAAACAAGAACAGATAATGAACAGCTTTGAACTTGCTAAGGAGAAGTATGAAGTAGTAAAGAATAAAGAAGCTGAACGAGAAGAGGCTAAAAAACTTGTTCAAAGATTAGAAGAGTTACAAGCAATCATTGAATCATTAGCTGAGAGAAAGCTGAATTTACAAAATGCCGAAATTCAAATAGGGAAATTAAAAGAAAGTATGCAAAAGTTAGATCAACAACTAGAAGAGCATACAAACCAAAAACAGAGAATGTCTGATGAATTGCAGCAATTAGAACAAGCACTTGAGCAATATGTAGCTAAAGTAGAAGAACTAACGAATATGCGAGAAGATGCAAAAGTTTTAAAGCAAGCATATGATGTTTGGCAAGAAAAACAAAAATTCGAGCAAGAAAAAGAAGCGGCAACTAATAAAATGCAAGTGGCAGTTCGTGCATATGAAAACATGGAGCGCCGCTGGTTAAGTGAACAAGCTGGTATATTAGCTCTTCATTTACATGACGGTGAATCTTGTCCGGTATGTGGTAGTACGAATCATCCGCAAAAAGCTACAGAGCAAAGTAATGCGATCGATGAAAAAGAGTTAAACAATTTAAGAGATAAGAAGAACATTGCTGAAAAATTACATGTGCAAGTAGAGGAGAAATGGAATTTCTATCGACTACAATATGAACAAGTGATAGAAGAAGTTGTGAAGCGCGGCTACAATTCGGAAAAATTAGCTGAAACATATAGTGCACTTGTTCAAAAAGGAAAACAATTAGCTGCAGACGTGAATACGTTAAAAGCAAGTGAAGAAACACGTAAGCAGATTGCTGCGAACATGAAAAGCGTAGAAGAAAAAATAGAAGAACTTCAGAAACAAAAACGAGAAGTGGAAACAATGCAGCACCGTACAGAAATGGAGTGTATGCAACTTCGTACGTCATATGAACATGATAAACGAAATATTCCAGAAAACTTACAAACAGTACAAGCTTGGAAAGCACAGTTTGACCAAGCTATGCAGGAACTTAGGTTAATGGAAGACGAATGGAAGAAAGTCCAGGAAGCGTATCAGCATTGGCAAAATGAAAATATACGTATTCAAGCAGAACAAAAAGGTGCTTCTAATCAATTTGAAAGTGCAAAATTAAAGAAAGAAGAGACTTTCGCACGCTTTATGAAAGAGCTAGAACAAAGTGGGTTTACAGATGAATTCACGTATAAAGAAGCCAAATTAAGCGATGCCGAGATGGAGATGTTACAAAAAGAAATTCAAGGTTATTATTCATCGCTTGAAGTGCTTGCAAAACAAATCGAAGAGTTAAACTCAGAATTAAAAGATAAAGAGTATATGGATATTACATCTTTAGGTGAACACATAAAAGAACTAGAAATTAATCTCGATATCATTAAAGAAAAACGTCAACGTGCGCAAAATGCGGTAACATATATTTCGGATTTACATGAAAACATTAGACGTATTGATGAGCAAATTCATGAGGAAGAAAAAGCTTTCCAAGAACTTGTTGACTTATATGAAGTAATGAAAGGTGATAACGAGAGCCGTATATCATTTGAACGTTACATCTTAATTGAGTATTTAGAACAAATTGTTCAAATTGCAAACGAACGATTACGTAAATTATCAAACGGACAATTTTATTTAAAACGAAGTGAACGAGTTGAAAAGAGAAATCGTCAAAGTGGATTAGGCTTAGATGTGTACGATGCATATACTGGCCAAACACGCGATGTAAAAACACTATCCGGCGGAGAGAAATTTAATGCATCACTTTGCCTAGCGCTAGGAATGGCAGATGTCATTCAAGCATATGAAGGTGGTATTTCCATCGAAACGATGTTCATCGATGAAGGGTTCGGTTCATTAGATGAAGAATCATTAACGAAAGCTGTAGACGCCTTAATTGACTTACAAAAATCAGGCCGATTTATCGGTGTCATTTCACACGTACAAGAGCTGAAAAACGCAATGCCAGCTGTATTAGAAGTAACGAAGCAGAAGGATGGGTGTAGTCAGACGCGGTTTGTGGTGAAGTAAGCTTAAAAAATGGAGTAGGGAATCTACCGATACTTTTAGTGTCATATGTATGAATAATAAAACGTCGTCTCTTCATATTGGAGGCGACGTTTTATTTTATAAAATATCTATGAATTATCTGTAGAAGGCGGCGTATTCTCCAAACGATTATAAGCTTTAAAAGCTGAAATTGCTGAGATAACCCCGCCTACTAAAAATAAAGTCGATCCTCCCACTAAGATGATACGACTGACATATGTTTCCCGTGCTTCTTCGACTTCTTCTTGTAACGCTGTAGGCATATGAATCCTCCCTTTATAAAAGTTGTTTTATAAATAGTATATACAAACGCCTAAAATGTGTTAAAATAACTGATGATTTTATGCAGTGGGTAATTAGATGAGTAGGATGCGAGTGGCTAAGTAAATCTTCATCACAAATTTATGTGAACTTCACATAGAGCACATATTAACATTGTATTATGTATATGTACCAAATAAATAAATAAAGTAAATGTAAGTTCTGTTTTCAAAAATTTAAAATCCTTTTATTTCTATATGAAAGTTTTAATCAAGGGTTTTAAAAAATTTGGAAATAGATCTTATGAATATGGAATTCATATAAAAGGGGAATGTCTTATGACAACATATACGAGTGAAATGAGAAAAACTTTAGTTTCAGAAGAAGATGTAGATATTTTAAAAATTATGGCGCATCCAATCCGACTGCAAATTGTAAATGAATTAAGTACGAGAAAAACTTGTAATGTAACACAATTAACAGAGTTACTGAATATTCCGCAATCTACTGTTTCACAACATCTATCAAAAATGAAGGGTAAAGTGTTACGAGCAGAGAGAAGAGGTTTAGAAATTTATTATCATATTAACAATTTAAAAGCGAGTAAGATTGTTAATGTTTTAGGGTATATAAACTAGTGAAATATTTTTATATAAAATAGCCCCTGCTGTTGAGCAGGGGCTATTTTGTGTTGTTTTATGTATTTGTATTTAAAACTTTATAGTTTTTATGATTTACAATTGTTCGATCAAATTCAAAAGTACCACCGCTTACATTTGTAATTTCAACTAAGACCGATTCAGTATAAAGTTTTAATACAGATCCTGTAATCTTTAAATTATTTCGTTGAAAAAGTATAGTATCCCCTACGTTTGCTTTCATAGTACCTCCTCATTAAAGACAGAAATATTTTTTTATTATATATATTAAACCACGGATAGATATATTAGTGAATATTTAGTTTTATTTATTGGAAAAAAATTTGTTCTCTAATTGAAGAGTATAAAGTACTCCTGTGTTAAAAGTTATATTTTATTTAAGTTTATCCCGCTATTTGCTGGGCAGTAAGACCCCCGCCTCAAAATTCAGTGGAAGCAAAGAAGTTAGGCGAGGGCTGATTAAAGTTTCACTGTATTATAAGCAAAGTAAATTGTTTTCAGCATTAGCGAAACTAAATACTGCAGAGAAACAAATTATTTAAAAGACAGACACTATGTAGCACAAAACGTAAAGTAGATAAGTAAAGTTTTTTTCAGGAGTATAAGAAAAATATACGTTTATTAATAAGATCTCTAATTGGTAAAATTCCAATTAAAAACATAGGAAAACTTTAATATAAAAAGGGAATCAATTACAAATGTAGAAGTAATATATACGAAAGGAAAGATTTATATGTCTAAAGGGAAAAAACAAGTTAGTCAACTTAGTTTTCTGGTGAATTTTATGAACGACAAGGGGAGTCTTGTGAAAATTTAATAGTATTATAGTATCCCCTTGTGAAAAAATGGTTGGGGGAATATATAAATGATAACAGAAATGAATATTAAAGTAGTTTGTGAAGAATCGTTTTCAAAAAGAGAAATAAAAATTTTAGAGACGTTTCTTTCAACTTTATCGGGACATTCTAATGCTCTCGTTACAAAAGAGGGGATGTTTTTAAACCCATTAAGTAAAGAGAAGAGTGTGATTTATTATCACAACTTTGTATTTGTAAAATCACTTACAGAACAAATGTGTGCAGAATTAAAAGAAGTTTTAACAAGACGTATTAAAAATGCTTTCATTATGATGGAATTTGTAGAGCCAATTGTTACATTTGAAGAAACAATTATAAACGTATAAAGAAAGTCAGGCTTATGAATTGACCCAATAAAACCGTCTCTTTAATAAATAGTAAAGAGACGGTTTTATTGTTTCACTTTTTAAAAAAGAGTTCAAAAATAAATGTAAATCGATCTTATACAAAAACTACTTATTAAATAACTGTTACGTATTTAATAAGTAGTTTTTGTATTTCATCCTTCGTTTTTTGTAACTGATTCTACGTTTTTGACGCTCTATCTTGTAAGTGCTTACATAAGCGAAAACATCTTATACAATGAAGGTGTCAAATCAAAAGAGGTGACCAAAATGAACATAAAAAAAGTAAATTTAGCGAATAGCATTGAAATAGAAAGAGGAGGCGGAAAGGTATGAAAAAATCAACTGTTAATCCATGGCTTGTTGTCCTTGGCACAGTTATAGTACAAATGGGGCTTGGGACGATATATACATGGAGTTTATTCAATCAGCCTTTAGTTAGTAAATACGGTTGGAGTCTTAACGCTGTTGCGATAACTTTCTCAATTACTAGTCTTTCTTTAGCATTTTCAACTTTATTTGCGAGTAAATTGCAAGAAAAATGGGGACTTCGTAAACTTATTATGATAGCTGGATTAGCATTAGGACTAGGATTAATACTTAGTTCACAAGCATCCTCATTAATATTACTTTATGTACTAGCGGGAGTTGTTGTAGGTTATGCAGATGGTACAGCATATATCACTTCACTATCAAATTTAATAAAGTGGTTTCCAGAGCGTAAAGGTTTAATTGCTGGTATTTCTGTCTCTGCATATGGTTCAGGTAGCTTAATCTTTAAATACGTTAACGCACAGTTGATTGAATCAGTTGGTGTATCGCAAGCATTTATATACTGGGGTTTAATTGTTACAGCTATGATTGTAATTGGTGCTTGTTTAATCCATCAAGCTGCAGATCAAGGAGCAGTTCATGAAACAAAAACTAAGGAATACACAACGAAAGAAATGTTAGGCACAAAACAAGTATACTTATTATTTATCATGTTATTTACATCATGTATGAGTGGCTTATACTTAATTGGTATGGTAAAAGACATTGGTGTTCAACTTGTAGGACTTAGCGCAGCAACAGCAGCTAATGCGGTGGCTATGGTTGCAATCTTCAATACATTAGGCCGTATCATTTTAGGACCATTATCGGATAAAATTGGGCGTTTAAAAATCGTTACTGGTACTTTTGTTGTTATGGCGAGTTCAGTCTTAGTTCTAAGTTTTGTAGATTTAAATTATGGTATTTACTTCGTATGTGTAGCAAGTGTAGCGTTTTGCTTTGGTGGAAATATCACTATTTTCCCAGCTATTGTTGGTGATTTCTTCGGTATGAAAAACCATAGTAAGAACTACGGAATTGTGTATCAAGGATTTGGATTTGGGGCGCTTGCAGGTTCCTTTATCGGTGCACTTCTAGGTGGATTCAAACCAACGTTCATGGTGATCGGTGTATTATGTGTCGTGTCATTCATTATCGCAATTTTAATTCAAGCACCTAAACAGAAAAAAGAAAAAGAAGAAGAGTATCGCAGCGTAGCATAAGTATATAAATCTTCTATAACAATATGATTACGAAAAAGCATCCTATTCTATTAATTAGGATGCTTTTTTATGAGTTATTTTAACAAGATTAAATTACTTTTGTGATTTTCATAGATGTAAAAGTGAGTGAAATGCCGATTTGGATTATATTGAAATATAATAAATCGATACATCGTATTCGAAATATATATTAAATCTTAAATGACAAAAAAGACATTCATTAGTATTTGTAAGATATATTTTCAGAAAAATATTGAGAAAATATATACTTGAGTTTTTCATAAAGCATTGTAAATGAACGTATCTCTAGTTTAGCTTCTTCAATTTTAAAAAGAGGACTTTGAATTTTATTTATAATATAAGTACTTTTAATGTGTTTACATATGATTTTATTAAGAAGCATTAAAATACTTTATCTGAAAAATAAAAAAAGATTGACAAGTTTATTGAGAAACATTATCATTTCGGTGTAAGATAGTAAATGAAAAACATTATCAATAAAATGGATTTTAAAGTAATGCGCACTTGACCAATTAGTTTAGTAAGTGTATTATTTTTTACAACACAACTGATAATGAAAATCAATATCAGTTGTGTCACTTAATGAAATTAATGTTTATGTGAAAGGATAGAGAAAATGAACTTAGGGGAATTTGATGGGAAAACAGTTTTAGTAACAGGTGCAGCACAAGGCATAGGCAGTGTCGTGGCCAAAATGTTTTTAGAAAGAGGAGCCACAGTTATTGCGGTTGATCAAAATGAAGAGGGATTAAATGTACTCTTAAATCAAAATGAATTAAATAAAACACGTATGAAAACGTTTCGTTTAGATGTGAGTCATAGCGCCGCTGTTGAAGACATGGTAAATCATATTGCAAATGAAATAGCGCCAATAGATATTTTAATAAACGTTGCAGGGGTTTTACGTATGGGACCAATTCATTCGTTAAGTGATGAAGATTGGAATAAAACATTCTCTGTAAATACTACAGGGGTTTTCAATATGTCCCGAGCGGTAAGTAAAAATATGATGTTAAGAAAATCGGGGGCAATTGTTACAGTCGGTTCAAATGCGGCAAATACGCCAAGAATGGAGATGGCTGCGTATGCTGCGTCAAAGGCTGCAACGACGATGTTTATGAAATGTTTAGGACTAGAGCTTGCGGCATACAATATACGCTGCAACTTAGTTTCTCCAGGTTCTACTGAAACTGAGATGCAAAGATTACTATGGGCTGATGAGAATGGAGCTAAAAATATAATTGCTGGTTCTCAAAATACATATAGACTCGGAATTCCATTACAAAAAATTGCACAACCTTCAGAAGTTGCTGAAGCCGTGTTATTTTTAGCCTCAGATAGAGCAAGTCATATTACAATGCACAATTTATGTGTCGATGGCGGTGCTACGTTAGGAGTTTAATAAAAATTCAGGAGGTTATTATATTATGAATGAACATATAGCTGTAAAGGAATTGTCAGAAAAACTTTTAGAAGATTATAAGACTGAATCTTCATTCTTTTTCGCTTCACCAACTCGAACGATATTAGCAGAAGGAGAGTTTACTACAGTAAAGCATCGTGAAATTGAAAATTTCCCAGAGCTTGTGCAAGCGACATTAAGTAATGCGAAACAAGCTGGAAATCCAAATCCTATCGTTGTGGGTGCTTTGCCATTTGATCGTAGAAAAGAAGTCCAACTTATCGTACCAGAATATAGTAGGATTTCTGAGCGTTTACAATTGGATACAACAAATCAGCTTGAAACAAATGAGAACGTAACATTTGAAATGACGCCAATGCCAGACCCTGAAGTTTATATGAATGGTGTGAAGCAAGGAATTAAAAAAATACAGGACGGTGATTTAAAGAAAATCGTTCTATCCAGATCGTTAGATGTTAAATCTTCCGAAAAGATTGATAAGCAAAAACTTCTGCGAGAATTAGCAGAACATAATAAGCATGGTTATACATTTGCTGTGAATTTACCGAAAGATGAAAAAGAGAACAGTAAGACGCTAATTGGAGCAAGTCCTGAATTACTTGTTTCACGTAATGGTATGCAAGTTATTTCTAATCCGTTAGCTGGTTCAAGGCCACGTAGTGAGGACCCAGTAGAAGATAAAAGAAGAGCAGAGGAATTACTTTCTTCTCCAAAAGATTTACATGAACATGCGGTAGTAGTTGAAGCGGTTGCCGCTGCACTTCGTCCGTATTGTCATACATTACATGTTCCAGAAAAGCCATCAGTTATTCATAGTGAAGCGATGTGGCATTTGTCTACAGAATTGAAAGGTGAACTGAAGGATCCAAATACTTCTTCTTTACAATTAGCAATTGCCCTTCATCCTACGCCAGCAGTTTGCGGAACTCCGATGGAAAAAGCAAGAGAGGCTATACAGCATATTGAGCCATTTGACCGCGAGTTCTTTACAGGAATGCTAGGATGGAGCGATTTAAATGGAGATGGAGAATGGATTGTTACAATTCGTTGTGCTGAAGTACAAGAAAATACACTGCGTTTATATGCAGGAGCTGGAGTTGTTGCTGAGTCAAAACCAGAAGATGAGTTAGCAGAAACATCAGCTAAGTTCCAAACAATGCTAAAAGCTTTAGGGCTAAGAGATAGTTCACTTAATGAAAAATAGGGGGAAGAAAGAATGCTAGTAGGTTATACAGAATGGCCAAAAGAATTTGCCGATCGTTACCGAGAAGAAGGATGTTGGCTTGGTGAAACATTTGGAGGAGTGTTAAGAGAGCGGGCTGAGAAATATGGAGATCAAATCGCGGTTGTAAGTGGTAAGAAGCATATAACATATAGTGAACTTAATAAAAAGGTAGATCGTTTAGCAGCAGGTTTACTAAATTTAGGAATAAAGAAAGAGGACAGAGTTGTAATCCAGTTACCTAACATTATCGAGTTTTTCGAAATATGTTTTGCACTATTTCGAATTGGAGCGCTTCCTGTCTTTGCACTGCCGTCACATCGAAGCAGTGAAATTAGTTATTTTTGTGATTTTGGCGAGGCGAGCGCTTACGTTATTTCAGATAAGGCTCTCGGTTTTGATTATCGAAAACTAGCAAGAGAAGTGAAAGAGAAAGTGCCAACTTTACAACATGTAATTGTAGTGGGAGAAGAAGAAGAGTTTGTGAACATAAATGATCTGTATATGGATCCCGTCTCATTACCAGAAGTTCAGCCAAGTGATGTTGCGTTTCTCCAATTATCAGGAGGCACAACAGGTCTTTCTAAATTAATTCCTAGAACACATGATGACTATATTTATAGTTTACGTGTTAGCGCTGAAATTTGTAATTTGAATGCAGAAAGCGTCTATATGGCAGTTCTTCCAGTAGCACACAATTACCCAATGAGTTCTCCAGGGACATTTGGAACTTTCTATGCGGGTGGAAAAGTGGTATTGGCAACTGGTGGTAGTCCAGATGAGGCCTTTGCTCTTATTGAAAAAGAAAAAGTTACAATTACAGCGCTCGTTCCGCCATTAGCAATGATTTGGCTTGATGCTGCATCTTCTCGTAATGCCGATTTATCGAGCTTAGAGGTTATTCAAGTAGGTGGTGCTAAGTTTAGCGCTGAGGTTGCAAGACGTATACGCCCTACATTTGGATGTACGTTACAGCAAGTATTCGGTATGGCGGAAGGATTAGTGAACTATACAAGATTAGACGATCCGGAAGAAATTATTATTCATACACAAGGTAGACCAATGTCTGCACTCGATGAAGTACGAGTTGTTGATGAAAATGACAACGATGTACAACCGGGCGAGGTAGGTAGTTTATTAACACGAGGTCCATATACAATTCGTGGTTACTATAAAGCTGAAGAGCATAATGCACGATCATTTACAAAGGATGGGTTTTATCGCACAGGTGATCTTGTAAAAGTAAATGAACAAGGATACATCATTGTAGAAGGAAGAGATAAAGATCAAATTAACCGTGGTGGTGAGAAAGTTGCTGCGGAAGAAGTTGAAAATCATCTATTAGCACACGATGCGATCCATGACGTAGCAATCGTATCTATGCCTGACGATTATTTAGGTGAACGCACCTGTGCTTTTGTTATAGTTCGCGGACAAGTTCCGGCAGTAAGTGAATTAAAAATGTTTTTAAGAGAACGTGGTATAGCGGCTTATAAAATTCCAGATCGAATTGAATTTATTGAAGCATTCCCGCAAACAGGAGTCGGAAAAGTCAGCAAAAAAGAACTACGTAAAGTCATTGCTCAAAAACTTATTACAGTAAAACAATAATAAAAATCGGAAGGAAGTGATTAGATGGCTATCCCATCTATTTCAGTATATAAAATGCCAATTGAATCAGAACTACCAAAAAATAAAGTGAATTGGACACCAGATCCGAAACGTGCAGTACTTTTAATTCATGACATGCAAGAATACTTTCTTGATGCATATAGCGATAAAGAATCACCAAAAGTAGAACTTATTTCAAATATTAAAATGATAAGAGAAAAATGTAAGGAACTTGGTATACCAGTTGTTTATACAGCACAACCTGGTGGGCAAACGTTAGAACAACGAGGTTTATTACAAGACTTTTGGGGTGACGGTATACCTGCTGGACCAGATAAAAAGAAAATTGTTGATGAACTTACTCCTGATGAGGATGATATATTCATAACAAAATGGAGATATAGTGCATTTAAAAAGACAAATCTATTAGAAATTTTAAATGAACAAGGAAAAGATCAACTCATTATTTGCGGTATTTATGCGCATATTGGCTGTCTTTTAACAGCTTGTGAAGCATTTATGGATGGTATAGAGCCGTTCTTTGTAGCAGATGCAGTTGCTGATTTTTCACTAGAGCATCATAAACAAGCATTGGAGTATGCATCTAATAGATGTGCAGTAACGACATCAACAAACCTACTGTTAAACGATTTACAAAGTGTAAAAGATGATGAGAGTGAAGGAATCACTATACAGGAAGTGCATGAACTAGTTGCACAACTACTTCGTGAGCCAGTAGAGAGTATTGATATTGATGAGGACTTATTAAATAGAGGGCTTGATTCGGTCAGAATTATGAGTTTAGTAGAGAAGTGGCGTCGTGAAGGGAAAGAAATCACTTTTGCAGATTTAGCAGAACATCCAACTGTTGCAGGTTGGTACAGTTTACTATCTTCACAAACAGCACAGGTGCTGTAACAAATAGACTACATAATAAAGGGGTAGTAAAGAATGCCTAACAGTCAAAAGATTCGTCATTCGTTATCATCTGCGCAGTCTGGTATGTGGTTTGCGCAACAATTAGATCCGCTTAATCCAATTTATAATACTGGGGAATATGTAGAAATAAACGGAAATATTCATCAAGACATTTTTGAATTAGCTGTACGTAAAGTTGTAATGGAAACAGAAGCACTTCATGTTCGCTTCGAAGAGGATGAAATTGGCCCATGGCAAGTTATTGAAGAATCACAGTTTCATATGCATTTTATTGACGTTCGTAAAGAAGAAAATCCTGAAGAAGCTGCTAAAGTATGGATGAAAAATGATTTATCTATGCCAGTCGATTTGAAAAAAGATACTTTATTTACTGAAGCACTTATTCAAGTTGAAAATAATCGTTTCTTTTGGTATCAGCGCATCCATCACATTGTGATGGATGGCTATGGATTTTCACTTCTTAGCCAAAAGGTAGCGAATGAGTATACATCACTTATAGAAGAAACAAACAAGAATGAAAAACCATTTGGTTCTCTTGCAAAAGTCGTGCAAGAAGATATTGAGTATCGTGAGTCTAAACAATTTCAGGAAGATCGTATTTTTTGGTTAGAAAAGTATGCAGATGAACCAGAAGTTGTAAGTTTGGCAGAACGAGCACCGAGAACATCAAATGGATTTTCACGAGAAACAGCTTATTTATCTAGTTCTAGCACGAAAACTTTACTAGAAGATATCAATATTTCGTTAACAAGTTGGCCGGAATTCATTGTCGCTATAACAAGTATTTATATGCATAAATTAACAGGTGAAAATGATATTGTTTTAGGTTTACCGATGATGGGACGTCTAGGTTCTGTATCTATTCATACACCAAGTATGGTAATGAATTTAGTTCCACTTCGTATTACAGTAACTCCAAATATAACTCTTGCAGAATTATTGCAACAAGTTTCTAAAGAAATCCGAGATGTACGTCGCCATTATAAATACCGTCATGAGGAATTAAGAAGAGACTTAAAGTTACTAGGTGAAAATCAAAGGTTGTTTGGACCGTTAGTGAATGTTATGCCTTTTGATTACGGGCTTAACTTTGCTGGAAATCGTGGTATTACGCATAACTTATCAGCAGGACCTGTCGATGATTTATCAATAAATGTATATAAACGTTTTGATCAAAATGAGCTAATGATTCATTTTGATGCGAATCCCGAAGTATATAATGGCGCGGAGCTAGCATTGCATAAAGAAAGATTTATGAATCTATTTGAATTAGTAGTAAATAATTATGAGAAAAACGAGTCGATTGGAAAAATAAACATTACTCTGCCTGAAGAAAATCATAAAGTTTTATTGGAATGGAATGAAACGAAGGAAGACGATGAGTTAATCAGTCTGCCTATATCATTTGAAAAACAAGTGCAAAAAAATCCCAATAAACTAGCGATTACTTGTGACGGTGTAAACCTTACGTATAAAGAGCTAAATGAACGAGCGAATGAACTAGCACATTATTTAGTAGAAGAAGGAATACGACCAAACCAGTTTGTAGCTTTAGTATTCCCTAGATCAATAGAAATGGTAGTTAGTATGCTAGCAGTCTTAAAGGCTGGTGCAGCGTATTTACCAATAGATCCAGAATACCCAGCAGATAGAGTTACTTATATAGTAAATGATGCAAAACCAGTTTGTATCATAACACATTCATCTGTTTCATCTAAGTTAGTTATAGAAAAGGATATGAAAAAAATTGTATTAGATGACGAAGAAACGAAACTAGCGTTACATACATATTCTCGTATGAATATAGCATGTAAGAATGATGTATCACTGTTAAACCCAGCCTATACAATATATACTTCAGGCTCAACAGGAAACCCAAAAGGTGTAATTGTTCCTATGAGAGGTTTAAGTAACTTTTTAATGGCTATGCAACAAAAGTTTTCATTAAATGAAAATGATCATTTATTAGCAGTTACAACGTTTGCATTTGATATTTCTGCACTAGAAATTTATTTACCTCTTATTAGTGGTGCAAGTTTAACAATTGCGCAAAAAGAAGACATACAAGAGCCTTCTGCATTAACGACACTTTTACATGAAGAAAGAGTGACCATTATGCAGGCTACACCGACGCTTTGGCAGGCGTTAGTAACTGATTATCCAGAGAAGCTACAAGGGCTAAGCATACTTGTTGGTGGTGAAGCTCTTCCAGCGCATTTAGCAAATAAATTACGAGAATTAGGTTGCTCAATAACTAATTTATATGGACCAACTGAAACGACGATTTGGTCTACTTTCATGAACATTGATGAAGGTGAAAAGGGTATACCTCCTATTGGAAAACCAATTTGCAATACAGAAGTGTATGTATTGGATGCAGGGTTACAACCAGTTCCACCTGGAGCTATTGGTGAATTATATATTGCAGGGGAAGGACTTGCAAGCGGATATTTAGGAAAACCTGAGTTAACAGCTGAACGGTTTGTTGCAAATCCTTATGGAGAATCAGGGAAGCGCATGTACCGTACAGGAGATCTTGTGAAATGGCGTAGTGATGGTGCGTTAGAGTACATTAGTCGCGCAGATCATCAAATTAAAATTCGTGGATTCCGAATTGAATTAGCTGAAATTGAAACGGTATTACAACGACATAAAAATATTCAACAAGCGGTAGTAATGGTACGAGAAGATCATGCAAATGATAAACGCATCATTGCGTATATCGTTGCAGAAGAAAAGGAACCGATTAATCTTTCAGAAATTCGTTCTTATGTTTCAGAAAGTTTAGCGAATTACATGATACCATCAGCATTTGTTGTGCTAGAAGAATTACCATTAACGCCAAATGGTAAGGTGGATAGAAAGAAATTACCTGCTCCTGATTTTAATGGAATGAACAATGAGAGAGTTGCTAGAAATCCGAAAGAAGAAATATTATGTGATTTATTTGCAGAAGTACTTGGTGTCTCTCGAATTAGCATTGATGATAATTTCTTTGAAATGGGTGGACATTCACTTCTCGCATCTCGTTTAATGGCTAGAATTCGTGAAACGTTAAGCGTGGAATTAGGAATTGGGAAACTATTTGAATCACCAACTGTTGCCGAACTGGCGAAACAATTAAACCATGCAAAAAGCGCAAGACCAGCTATTCAGAAAGCAAGTAGGCCAAATGAAGTTCCACTTTCATTTGCACAGCGCAGGTTATGGTTCTTAAATTGTTTAGAAGGTCCAAGTCCTACTTATAATATTCCGCTAGTCATTCGTATGAATGGAATATTGAATCGGGAAGCATTACAAGGTGCTTTTTATGATGTAGTTGAGAAACATGAAACACTTAGAACAATTTTCCCTAACGTATTAGGTAGTTCCTATCAGAAAATTTTAGATATGGAAAACTTAAATCTAGAAATGGTTATAACTAATACATGTAAAGATGAATTAGAAAGTGTACTTTCAGAGGCGGTAAGATATAGCTTTAACCTCGATTTTGAGCCGGCAGTTCGTTTACAACTTTTTACAGTGAGTGAAAACGAACATGTATTATTAATTCTATTACATCATATTGTAGGTGATGGCTGGTCATTACAGCCGTTAACGAGAGATTTTACAGCGGCGTATAAAGCGCGATGTCAAGGGGACAGAATTCAGCTGGAGTCACTTCCAGTTCAATACGCAGATTATGCACTTTGGCAACAGCAATTGCTAGGTGATGAAACGACACCAGAGAGTCTTATTTCAACACAATTAGATTTTTGGAAAGAAGAACTTAAAGGTTTACCAGACCAAATGGAGTTACCTACAGATTTCCAGCGTCCAATTGAGACGAGTTACCGCGGGGAAACAATTCATTTTCATATAGATGAAGGTATGCATAGTAGGTTAGTAGAGCTTGCACGTGAGAATGGAGTTAGTTTGTTTATGGTATTGCAAGCAGGGCTTAGTGCACTATTTACAAGATTAGGTGCAGGCACTGATATACCCATTGGAAGTCCGATTGCTGGAAGAAATGATGATGTACTTTCAGATATTGTTGGTTTATTTGTAAATACATTAGTGTTACGTACAAATACTTCAGGAGATCCAAGTTTTAAAGAATTATTAAATAGAGTGAAGCAGGTAAACCTTGCAGCTTATGAAAATCAAGATGTTCCATTTGAAAGGCTTGTTGAAGTATTAAATCCAGTACGTACTCGAAACAGCCACCCGTTGTTTCAAGTTATGTTAGCTTTTCAAAATACACCAGAAGCAACGTTTCATGTACCAGATTTAGAAGCGAGCCTTGAAATTCAAAGCGTCGGTTCTGCAAAATTTGATTTAACATTTGAAATTAGTGAGAATAACGGAGTTGATGGTACTCCGAACGGTTTACATGGATTACTAGAGTTTAGTACCGATTTATATAAACGTGAAACGGTTCAAAAACTAATAGAACGATTCATTTTGTTATTAGATGATGCAGCTACAAATCCGGATCGATCAATTGGCACATTAGAAATATTAGCTGTAGCAGAGAAAAATACAGTGTTAGAAAAGTGGAATGGTGGTTTTCAAATTGCACCAGAAATGACATTGCCACAATTGTTTGAAAAGCAGGTTCATATAAATCCAAATTCTATTGCTGTTGTCTTTGAAGATAAGAAATTAACTTATGAAGAGTTAAATAGAAAAGCAAATAAAATAGCTCGATTCCTAATAGCAAAAGGGATTGGTCCTGATCAACTCGTTGCTTTAGCGATGCCAAGATCATTAAACATGGTTGTAAGCTTATTAGCTGTTCTTAAAGCTGGTGCTGGATACCTTCCGTTAGATCCAGATTACCCAGCAGACCGTATTTCATTTATGCTACACGATGCGAAACCATCACGTGTTTTAACGAATTCAGAAGTGGAAATTGAATGTGATGAGGCACTAAAAGTTTTAGTTGATGATGTGAAAGTACTAGCAGAAGTTGAGAAATATAGTGAAGAAAATATTGATGAAGTGGAACGAATTAAGCCATTATCTCCATCACATATTGCTTACGTTATTTATACGTCAGGCTCAACGGGTAGACCGAAAGGCGTTATGATACCTCATCAAAATGTAGTAAGACTTTTAGGAGCAACTGATCATTGGTTCCAGTTTGACGGAAACGATGTTTGGACGATGTTCCATTCATACGCTTTTGATTTCTCGGTTTGGGAAATTTGGGGACCTTTATTATACGGAGGGCGTTTAGTTGTAGTTCCACATACTGTAAGTCGCTCGCCGAAAGAATTTTTACAGCTTCTTGTTAAAGAAAAGGTTACGGTTTTAAACCAAACTCCATCAGCGTTCTATCAATTGATGCAAGCAGATCGTGAAAATGAAGAGATCGGCCAAAAATTATCTTTACGATATGTTGTTTTTGGAGGAGAAGCACTTGAGCTAAGTCGCTTAGAAGATTGGTATAGTCGACATCCTCATAACGCACCAAAGCTTATTAATATGTACGGTATTACGGAGACGACAGTGCATGTTAGTTATATTGAATTAGATGAAACTATCGTCTCTTTACGAGCAAATAGTTTAATTGGGTGCAGTATACCTGACCTTAAAGTGTATGTGTTAGACAACTATTTACAACCAGTCCCACCTGGAGTAGTTGGAGAAATGTATGTTGCAGGTGCAGGACTTGCGCATGGATATTTAGGAAGAGCAGGATTAACGGCTGAACGCTTTATCGCAGATCCATTTAGCAAGCCAGGTACAAGAATGTATCGTACAGGAGACTTAGCTCGCTGGCGTAATGATGGGACGCTAGATTATATAGGACGTGCAGATCATCAAATCAAAATTCGTGGATTCCGAATTGAATTAGGAGAAATAGAAGCAGTCATAATGAAGCACCCTAAAGTTGAGCAAGTAGCCGTTATTGTACGTGAAGATCAACCAGGGGATAAACGGTTAGTTTCTTATATCGTTGCATCAAATAATGAAGCAATTGATACGAATGAAATGCGTCAGTTTGCTAGTGGTAGTTTACCAGATTATATGGTTCCATACGCTTTTGTAGTAGTAAATGAGTTACCTTTAACTCCAAACGGTAAATTAGATAGAAAGGCATTGCCAGCTCCAGAATTTATCGCATCATCTTCTAGTCGTGGTCCAAGAACACCGCAAGAAGAAATGTTATGTGACTTGTTTACAGAAGTGCTAAGTGTACCTCAAATTGGAATTGATGACGGATTCTTTGATCTTGGTGGTCATTCACTCCTTGCAGTGCAGCTTATGAGCCGCATGAAAGAGGCGCTTGGAGTGGAACTAAACATTGGTACTTTATTTGCATCACCGACTGTTGCAGGGTTAGCTGAAAGACTTGAGATGGGGAATGGTCAAAGTGCACTTGATGTGTTGCTTCCATTACGAGCAAGCGGGGATCAATTACCACTATTTTGTGTACATCCAGCAGGTGGATTAAGTTGGTGCTATGCAGGACTTATGAAATCTTTAGGAACAGATTATCCAATCTATGGTGTACAAGCACGTGGTATTGCTAAAAATGAAGAACTTCCAAAAAGTTTAGAGGAGATGGCGGCGGATTACTTGAAAC
This sequence comes from Bacillus sp. TE8-1, assembly GCF_008368855.1. Lineage (NCBI taxonomy): Bacteria > Bacillati > Bacillota > Bacilli > Caryophanales > Bacillaceae > Bacillus > Bacillus sp. TE8-1. The sequence continues at coordinate 307,360 of NZ_QPET01000021.1, forward strand.
ATGTTCGTGAAGTACAGCCTTATGGACCATATCGTTTATTAGGTTGGTCGCTTGGAGGAAATGTTGTGCATGCAATGGCGGCGCAACTACAAAATGAAGGGGAAGAAGTAGAATTACTCGTTATGCTTGATTCTTATCCTGGACACTTCTTACCAAATACGGAAGCGCCTACTGAAGAGGAAGCGTTAATTGCATTACTTGCTTTAGGCGGATATGATCCAGATAACATGGATGGTAAACCCCTTACAATGGAAAGTGCAGTTGAAATCCTTCGTAAAGACGGAAGTGCATTAGCAAGTCTTGAAGAAGAGACTATATTGAACTTGAAAGAAACATATGTAAATTCAGTAGGGTTGTTAGGGAAATATGTACCGAAAGTTTATAACGGAGATATCTTATTCTTTAGATCTACTGTTATACCAGACTGGTTTGATCCTATTTCTCCAAATACGTGGCTAAATTATTTAGACGGGCAAATTGTGCAGCACGATATTGATTGTAGACATAAAGATCTATGTCAGCCAGGTCCACTTACGGAAATTGGGCAAGTATTAGCGAAATATTTGCAGAATAAGAAAGGGGTAAGTAGAGTATGACGAATCCATTTGAAAATGATAATTACACATATAAAGTATTAATAAATGAGGAGGGCCAGTATTCTCTCTGGCCTGCTTTTCTCGATGTACCTATTGGCTGGAATGTCGTATATGAAGAAGCTAGTAGGCAGAGCTGCTTAGAATATGTTGAATATAACTGGAAAGATTTGAATCCACAAGGTAATCAAGTTCGCGAAAAAACATTAGTAGGAAAACGATAATGAAAGAAAAACTAAATCCAAAAGTAGTTGTAAGTATCGTTTATATAACTGCGATGTTTATGGCTGCGATGGACGCAACGATTGTAAATGTAGCACTGCAAACGATAAGTAGGGAACTACAAGTACCTGCATCTGCAATGGGGACGGTGAATGTTGGGTATTTAGTTAGTTTAGCTGTTTTCCTTCCGATTTCTGGTTGGTTAGGAGATCGTTTTGGTACGAAAAGAGTATTTTTAATTGCTCTTTTCGTATTTACAATTGCCTCTGCTTTATGCGGAATGGCTAACGATATTACTTCATTGAATATTTTCCGTATCATTCAAGGTGCTGGTGGAGGGCTTTTAACACCGGTCGGAATGGCGATGTTATTCCGAACATTTTCACCAGAGGAAAGACCGAAGATTTCCCGGTTCATTGTACTGCCAATTGCTGTAGCACCAGCAGTTGGTCCTATCATCGGTGGTTTCTTTGTAGATCAAATGTCTTGGCGTTGGGTATTTTATATTAATCTACCGTTTGGAATCGTTGCATTGCTCTTTGGACTTCTATTTTTAGCAGAGCATGTTGAAAAATCAGCTGGTCGCTTTGATTCGCTCGGCTTTATTTTATCAGCACCAGGATTTGCGATGCTCATATATGCACTCAGCCAGGGACCGTCAAAAGGATGGATTTCTCCAGAAATTATGAGTACCGGGGTAGCTGGGGGTGTATTCATTACGTTGTTTATAATCGTAGAACTGAAAGTAAAGCAACCGATGTTAGATTTACGCTTATTAAAAGAACCAGTCTTTAGAAAGATGAGCCTTATATCATTATTTTCATCAGCCGGTTTATTAGGAATGTTATTTGTTTTTCCACTTATGTATCAAAATGTGATAGGAGTTTCCGCGCTAGAATCAGGACTTACGACATTTCCAGAGGCGATTGGATTAATGATTTCTTCACAAATTGTGCCATGGTCATATAAGAAATTAGGAGCTCGAAAGGTAATTTCTATTGGATTAATATGTACGGCGGTTATATTTGTTTTATTGAGTTTTGTAAATCACGATACGAATCCGTGGCAAATCCGCGCATTATTGTTTGGTATCGGTATTTTCTTAGGTCAATCTGTCGGTGCGGTTCAATTTTCTGCCTTTAACAATATCACGCCGCCTTCTATGGGGAGAGCTACTACTATATTCAATGTGCAAAATCGACTAGGTTCAGCAATAGGAGTAGCTGTTTTAGCTAGTATACTAGCCGGTTTTGGAAGTAATAACGTTCAATTCGATTTTTTACCATATCAAGCAGCACTAATTGGATCAGCAATATTTTTGCTCATAGCACTACTATTTTCTTTACGTATTTCCGATAAAGAGGTAATGTCAAAGAAGAAAGAAAAAACATTATCTGTATCAGAAAAAGAGAAAGTACTTGTCAATGAATAACAATATACGCATGCTTTCTTATGAAAATTGATATTCGTTGAATAAAGGAGAGTTTACATGATAGAAAGTAAAGTTGTAGATTCTATTCCAACTTTGAATGAGAATGATTGTCAAATATGGTGGGCAAGAATTTCAGATTTACAATCATGGCATTACAATTTACTAAATGATATAGAGCGAGAGAAAGCAAATTCGTATCACCATTCGGCAGATCGAGCTCGTTTTATAATAGGTTGCGTAATAAGTAGATTAGTTCTCGGTAAGATACTTTCTATGTCACCAGTCCAAGTACCAATTGATCGAATGTGCTCAGTATGTAAATTGCAGCATGGAAGACCACAATTACCAGAAGGTATGCCGCAATTATCCGTTTCACATTCAGGTGAGTGGGTTGTCGTTGCTTTTACAAAATCTGCACCTGTTGGCATAGATGTAGAACAAATGAATCCAAATGTAGATGTTATGAAAATGGCAGAAGGTGTATTAACAGACATTGAAATAGCGCAAGTTATGAAACTGCCAAATGAACAGAAAATAGAAGGATTTTTAACATATTGGACTCGAAAAGAAGCGGTGCTGAAAGCGACAGGTGAAGGACTAATGATTCCGCCAGTACATATTACAGTATCAGCTCCAAATGATCCTCCAAACTTGTTGGTTTTTAAGGATAGACAAGAGTTATTAAATAATACAATGATGGAAGATGTAAAGCCTAGTTTAGATTATAGGGCCTCTGTTGCAATATTCAGTAAGGAAGTAACTGAAATTACGCAATTAGATGCGGCAGCACTTTTAAATCTTAAATAAAAAAATTATAGAAGAGGTGTTCCTCATGTTAGTAGCGGAAAATAGAAAGAATGAATTCACTTATAACGTACAAGCAATTAAAAATATTTTATTTTCTGGAGATACATCATCCATTCATGCTTTAGAAAAGCTTTTAAATGATACAGTTCAGTTTGATGTTCTTGAACAAGAGGCACTTGGTAGACAGTACATTCCGAAAGAAGCAAAGAATTTCTTTGATAAAGATGGAACATTTCTTTACCGTGTATCTAATGTTAGTTATAAAGGCAAGGTGTTATCTGAAAATCTAATTTTTGCAGACACTTCGTTTTTACCGGACGCAATAAAGAGTGAATTAGAGAGTGGAAATATTCCTGTTGAAAAGCTTATAGAAAAGATGGAAGTAAGAAGAAATGTATTATATGAAGGATATCAGCCATCTGGAAATATTATTGAATTGTTTGATGGATGTTCTGTTACAGCGAATGTGTATCCAACTAGAAAGTATCAAATTGTAAGTAAATGCAAATGTGTATTTTATATTTGTGAAGTGTATCATGCAGAGAATATAAAGCAATTACTTAAATAAAAACAAGAAACCAGCCTATAAAATGGCTGGTTTCTTGTTTATTTAACAGCTTCTTTTAATTCTTTACCTGCTTTAAATGCAGGAACTTTACCAGCGGCGATTTGAATTTCTTCGCCAGTTTGCGGATTACGTCCTGTACGAGCAGATCTTTCGCGCACTTCAAAAGTTCCAAAACCGATTAGTTGAACTTTATCTCCAGATTGTAATGCATTAGCAATTGTGTCAAATACGGATTGTACAGCTGCAGAAGCGTCCTTTTGAGAAATATCAGCTGATTGAGCTACGTTTTTAATTAATTCTGTTTTGTTCATGTTTTCACCTCATAAAAAAATTTTTGGAATGAATGTTTTAGTATAATAGATAGTAAAGATAAAGCTATCACTATGATTAGATAGAATACTATATAATTATGTTAATTTCGTTGCAAGAGACTGAATCCCTTCTATTATTTAGGGATTAATTAAGAATCGATGCATATAAAAAGCTTTAATATGAGGATGAGGGGGAGTATATGAATGATTTTTCGTGAAAAAAATGAGAAGGAAAGTATATTAATTCGTCAACATGATCATGGTTTTTTAGCTGGAGAGATTGCAAAACATATAAAAGAAGACTTTTTTGAAAGTAAAACATATTTAAAAGAAACAGTTGATGCAATATATGAGCATGACAGAGGATGGATAGAGCTTGATAAAGTACCAATTTTGAATGATGCTAAAAATATTCCATATACATTTATGGATTGTCCAAGCCCATTACGTTTTGTTTTTTATACGATTGGTTTGAATGAAATTGAAAATTCTAATCCATACGGGGCATTGCTTTGTAGTAAACATTTTTTATCATTTCCACTAAACGAGGAAGATGAAGAGATGATGTCATTTTATAAACATGAATTAGAACGACAAAAAAGAATTTTGAAAACGTTAACAAAGGAACAGTTTGCGATGTTCGATAAACATTATAGATTATTAAAGTTTTGTGATGAACTTTCTTTATACGTATGTATGAATAAGCCTGGTGTCAAAAAGAAAGATGAAATTGACTTATTTAAAGATGGTTTTGAAGGAACAGAAATGTTTAATAGTAAAGAGGAGAAACTTATTCAAGCTGAATGGGTGGACGAGGAAACGATTCGGATTACACCATTTCCATTTCAAACGGAATTTTATACGTATGTAAAATATAAAACGATAAATAAGCATGAAATGAAAGAAAAAGGGATTGCAAAGGCTGATAGAGAATCAGAAATGAAGAAACAAACCATTCGTTTCATACAATAAGGAGGTAATATAAGTTGAAAGATTATATATTAAAACAGTGTGATTACCATGCTTGGGCTAATACTAGATTATTCAATCGATTAAAAGAGTTACCAAACTATGAGACGATTTTTAATGAGCAGATACAGAGTGTATTCCCATCCATTAAGGATACTTTTGTGCATATTTATATTACAGATCAAGTGTGGTTACATATATTGCATGGTAAAAGTATGGATGAAGCAATACAAGACCGAGAAGATTTACGAAAACAAATTGAAACTAAATCGTTACATGAATTAGAAAAAATGTTTGAAAACATGGCAAATCAATATAAAGAGTTTTTAATTACAATACAAGATGTGAATGCTGTATTTGTTATTGAGAATCCATATGTAGGGAAATTAGAAACTTCGATTTTAGAATTAGTGCAACATGTCGTAAATCATGGTACATATCATAGAGGAAATATAACAGCGATGATCCGTCAACTTGGTCATTCGTCAACAATGATGGATTTTGTACTGTATTTACATATGGTTAAAAAGCAGGGAGAGTAATATAGTTTGTAAAAAGGAGAGGCTTTAATTGTAGAAGTCTCTCCTTCTATTTTATCCGGCATTAATGGTAGATCGACTGATTAAAATTTTACTTTATTTATTAAGAAGCTTTATTTTCTTGTAATTGCTTAGCGTATTGTACAGCCTTATATGCATTGACTCTACCGTTTTTCCAGTACGTACCTGTACCACTAATTTTATCAGTAGTAGACTCAATAATTTGGCGGATTTGTGTATTGCTATATCCTTGATTTGCTAAAAGAGCTGCGACTCCTGCAACATGAGGTGTTGCCATAGATGTACCACTTAATGATTGATACGTACTTCCTTTATATGTTGAATATATATTTGAACCTGGTGCTGCAACATCTACCCAGCTACCATAAGTAGAGAATGAAGATTTTCTATCTGATTGATCTGTAGAAGCAACTGCAATTACTTCGCTGTAATAAGCAGGGTAATTAGCTTTTGTATTTCCAGCATTTCCAGCAGCTGCAACTATAACAGAGCCTTTATTCCATGCATATTGAACGGCTTGTTGTAATGCAGTACCACCATTTGGAGCTCCTAAACTTAAACTAATTACTTTTGCACCCGAATCAGCAGCTTCTCGAATACCTTGCGCTACAGCATCAAGAGTACCACTTCCTTGATTATCTAATACGCGGACAGCATAAATTGAAGTTTGTGGGGCAACACCAGCAATTCCGACGCTGTTATTCGTAAGTGCTCCAGTAATTCCAGCGCAATGTGTACCATGACCATTACCATCATCAGATGTATTGTCGTTATCAACATAGTCATGCCCGTAAATTACTTTCGAAGCCAAATCAGGGTGTGAGCCTTGAACTCCTGTATCAATAATAGCTACTTTTACACCAGGATCACTTCGTTGGCTATCCCAAGCTTGTGGAGCTTGAATCTTTTGTAATCCATATTGATTATTAAAATATGGGTCGTTTGGAGTCCAAAAGGCGTGAACGTAATAATTCGGTTCTGCATATTCCACATCTGGATTATTTTTATAACTCTTTATTTTTTCTTTTACAGTACCTTTTGAAAATTGTACGACTTCAAAACCTAACTTATCATCTTTAGATAAGACATTAGCTCCGACAGATTTATGAAAAGATTGCACATTACTTAAAGATGCATTTTGTTTGAACTTAACGATTAATTGGTTAGGAACGTAATCAGTAGATGATGTTTCAGCACTTGAAGTATTCGTGTTAAAGAAGAAACCACCAATAATAAATGATAAAACAGATAGGAAAACAATGATTTTGTTTTTCAAAAGATTTTTCCTCCCTTTTCTTGGATGAGTTTTTCAGCGACACTTTAATGTCGCATTCCTTTTCAACTATATAGTTAGACCATACGATTTATGACATTTATGTGAAAAACTTTTGGAGGAATAAAAAGGAGTAAATATTGATATAAATATATTTTTAATGATAGTAATTGAGTAAAAGAGGGGATGAAAAAAGGAATGCTCATCATGTATGAGTCATTCCTTTTTTCATAGATTAACTTGCCTGTTTTTTATTATTTTCTTTCAATTTCTCTGCTTGTAAAAAACGATTCGTTTCAGCAACAACAATACTACTTAATCCAATTAGACCAATCAAGTTTGGAATTGCCATAAGTCCATTTGCAATATCAGCAAATGTCCATACGATTCCTAGCTTTAAATTAGCACCAATTGCAATCATGACAATAAAGATTGCTTTATAATATTTAACTGCACTTTCTCCGAATAAATAAGCTACACATTTTTCTCCATAATACGACCAACCTAAAATAGTAGAGTAGGCAAATAAAATAATTGCGATACCGAGAATCATACTACCAGCAGTACCAAATACAGATTGGAACGCAAGTGTTGTAGCTTCAACGCCAGTTTTACCAGATTTCCAAGCGCCTGTAGTGATTAATACTAGTCCTGTAATTGTACATACAATAAACGTATCTAGAAAAGTACCAGTCATTGAAACTAAAGCTTGCTTTGCAGGCGAATCAGTTTTTGCAGCCGCAGCAGCAATTGGTGCACTCCCTAAACCAGCTTCGTTCGCAAATACACCACGCGCCATTCCGATTTGGATAGCTGATGCAACTGTTGCCCCGATAAAACCACCAGCAGCTGCTGTACCATTAAATGCACCAGAAAAAATAAGTGAAAATGCTTCTGGAATTTGGTCGTAGTGATAGAAAATAATGATAAGACCAGCAATTATATAAAAGAAAGCTTTAATAGGAACGACATATCCCGTCACTTTCCCGATTTTTTTTACACCGCCTAAAATAACAATTGCGATTAAAAATGACATTACTATACCAGTTAAAGCAGGAGGGAAAGAGAAATTAATTCGCATTGCCTCTGCAACTGAATTAGATTGCACCATATTACCAATACCGAAAGAAGCAGTTGTACCAAATATAGCGAATAATATAGCAAGCCATTTCTTACCTAAACCACGCTCTAAATAATACATTGGTCCACCTGAATATTCACCATTTTCATTACTAACACGGTATTTCACTGCAAGTATTGCCTCTGCATACTTTGTTGCCATACCGAATAAAGCGGTAATCCACATCCAAAATATTGCACCAGGACCACCAATTGTAACAGCTGTTGCAACACCGGCTATATTTCCCATACCAATCGTTGCGGCCATAGCTGTCATAAGTGCTTGGAAGTGACTAATATCTCCAGAAGAAGAGGCATCTTCTGATTTTTTAAATGCTAGTTTGTGAGCGTATAATAGTTTACTAAACTGTAAACCTTTTAAACGCACTGTGAGAATGATACCTGTTCCAACGAGTAGCAACAAAGTTGGTAATCCCCACACGTATTGATTTAGTTGTTCTAATACTTTACTTACTGTCTCCATCTTTATTCTCCTTTTTTAGAAAAAATAAAAACCACTTCAAGTAAATGAAATGGTCTCTGGAGAAACAAGGGATAGAAAAATAAACCGATACAATCGGCTTTTTCTTTCGCTTGTCTCTGTCCTTTTACCTGAGAGATTATCCGCTAAAGTAGCGGATTTGCTCCTTCGGTGCTCGTTTTCCTCCGCGCTCTATGAAAGCGAGAGGGAGTCTCTCCAGAGATTCGTCCCCATGCAGTTCTACTTGTAACCAAGACCTGAGAGTTTCAAAGTTGGTATAACAACTTTTTGCCCCGTCGGTAGATCAATAGACCTTCTCCTGAATGGTTCATCCGAATTATAAAATTTATAAACACATTGATTGTAAATCAATAAAAACATTATAGACATACAAATTGTGAATTGCAATCATTTTTTATTTTAAAATAGTAAATAGTTTTATTTTTTTGTAAGTCCTAATTTATCTTCAACTTCATTTAAAGTAGATAAAGCGATGACAATATGTTGATCCGCAAGTCCTAAAGCTTGTTTTGTTTTTTCAATAGTTTCATTGGTTGGAGTAGAGTTATTTGCTCCGTCTATAATTAAATTTGCTGCATTTTTCATGAAATTTGATGCGGATTTAAACTGAGTTGTGAATTGAAGTAGTTGTTTTTGTATATCTATATCTGTTATGTTTTCTTCAATTTTAAGCGTGTCTATTTCGTTCATAATTGTTTCGTACTGTTTGGAAACAGCACTCATTGTAACTAATAGTTTATTTCGATCTACTGAATCTCCATTCGTGTTAATCTCTTCCCAGGCAGGTAACCAATCTTTTTCGATGATGTCATTATAATGAGTAGTCAATTCATTAATTTTAGGTTGTAATTTCGTTTTGAAAGTTTTTGTCTCCGCTGTTTCTACAGTTGCTTTTTCGCTGTTATTATTAACATTAGTAACGTAGAAAATTGTACCAAAAATGATGAAAATAGAAATAACAACTGTCCATTTAGTAAAAAGTAATTTCTGCAATATGTAACGCCTCCAAAATTTAAAAACTTATAATTATAATATATAACAATAATGTTGTTTAAAGTAGAGAAAATAGGTTAGAAATAATTTAAATTATGTCTTTTCTATACGTGAATAATTAAATTTAGTAAAATGATGAAAGTTATATGCGAGAAAAGAGGGTTTTTAGTGAAAATGAATAGAAGAAAACTGGTTTTAAGTATTTCAATGGCTATGTTATTAGTTGGTTTATTTGCACTCATATATGTAGACAAAGAATCTAAAATTAAAGATTTTCCAGTGCCAATGTCAGCAATCCATATTAACGATGATAATGAAGAGGACTATCAATATATAAGTGTAATGCCTATTACAAAGGCAAATGGATGGGAGAACTTAGGGGAAAACGGGCATACTGTTAGTTTTAAAAAAGAGGAGCGGAAGGTAACTGTATTACATTATCCAGGAGAAATTACGTATTATTTATTTGAAAAATAATTGATGATAAGAGAGATAGGGAGTAGATGATAATGTAGGATTGTTTACTTTCTATCTTTTTTGGATTTTAATTCTGAATTGTTTGAATTTAAAATAGTATGCGTATAGAATAAAATAGTATATTTTATTGAATGATATAAATAGTAATACATAATTATATTATGTAAACTATAACTGGGATAAGAAAACAAAGTAAGAGATTTTAATTTTTATATTTTAGATGTATTTTTACACGGTAAGTATTCTCGTAATCAACTTACAACATTTACGGAGGGCATCAAATTTTGATTAAGTAATGGAGTTGATAACAAAAAATTAATGTTTGTGTATATGGAAAAATAGAAAGTATGGCGAGTGGGAAATGGATTGGATCATAAGGGGGAATTAAAAATGCTACTAAAAACAATCTACTGTAAGGTGGAAGAAGAGAAAAAGGAATTGTTTTCAAATGCGCAAGGAAAATGGCGTGATATACGGCACCTAGATGGGTTTCATGGACAATTTGGTGGATGGTATGAAGATGAGGCATGTGTATTTACTTTATGGGAAGATAGAAGTACATATCAATCATTTATGAATGGTGCTCACGATACAATTTATTTAAATAGTAATCAAGAGGATACGTTTCTTTCATGTGAAATTGAATTATTTCAAACGTTGTATGATATAACTGATACGCATTTGAAAGACGTTGTTACAGAAGGATCATTCGTAAGAATTGCTATATGTGATGTAAAGGTGGAAAAGGAAAATCATTTTTTACAGAAGCAAGAAACAATTTGGAATAAAGGAATGGAAAAAGCAAAAGGAATGTTAGGTGGAGTAGTTGGGAAGTCTTTAAAAAATGAAAATCGTTACATAGTGTTAACGTATTGGAAAGATGAAAAGACGCATCAACATTATGTGGAAGAGATTTTCCCAGGTTTATATAAATTAGCTAATATTCATGAAGAGATAGAAGAGATAAAAGGAAAACAAGCTGTATGTAAGGAAGAATGGCTTGTATATTAAACGCTGAAAAAGTGCATAAATGAATGTATAATAAAGATATTTTCTTATAAACAAGTAATTAATAGAAGACGTTATATACCCTTTCATGTTAATATATTTAAGTTATAATAGGAGGCTTACCCTTTTGTATTGTACGGTAGAAGCAGTGTGAGCTTGAAATTTTTTTTAGAAAAGGATGTGCCTAATTTGCGTATCAATAAATTTATTAGTGAAGCTGGAAAAGCGTCTCGACGTGGAGCGGATAAACTAATTAATGAGAGAAGAGTAATTATTAACGGTAAGGTTGCAAAAATTGGTGACCAAGTGAACCCAGGTGATGATGTACGAGTAAATGGAGAGCAGCTTCGAATTGCTCGAGATCACGTATATATCGCTTTAAATAAACCAGTAGGTATTACATGTACGAGTGAAAAATCAGTAAAAGGTAATATTATCGATTTAGTGAACCATCCTTTACGAATTAGTCACATTGGACGTCTTGATAAAGACTCAGACGGTTTAATTTTGTTAACGAATGATGGTGATATTGTTAATGAAATTTTACGTGCTGAAAACAAACATGAGAAAGAATATATCGTTTCAGTAGATAAGCCAATTACACCTGATTTCTTAGAGAAAATGGCAGCGGGTGTTAAAATTTTAGGAACAAAAACGCTTCCTTGTGAGGTTACACAGTTATCAAAATATGAGTTCCAAATTATTTTAACACAAGGGCTAAATCGTCAAATTCGCCGTATGTGTGAAGCTTTAGGTTATCAAGTATACACGTTAAAACGTACGAGAATTATGAATATCGAATTGAATAATTTACCAGTTGGGCAGTGGAGAGATTTAACGAAGAAAGAGAAAAGACGTCTATTTGCAGACTTAAATTACGAACCACAAGATTGGTAAAATTGTGAAGTGAAACCAAAAAAAATTGGTTTCACTTTTTTAAATTAAATAAATAATTTTTTTAAACACTTGCAAAAATAAAATGAATAAGATATATTAAATAACAATAAATGGATGTTTTACAAAAAGCAAAGAAAAGGACACGAGTTATTTTCCCCGGTTATACAGAGAAGGAAGGAAAGCTGAGAACTTCCTAACGCAGAAAAATAACTTACCACCTTAGAGCTGCACTAGGGAAATGAAGTATCTAGTGCCGTGTATGCGACGTTATCGCAAAAGAAGCCATTATGTTTTTTGTGATGGGAATCTGGGTGGAACCACGGATATAAGCATATTCGTCCCTATATTTAGGGATGAATATGCTTTTTTGCATTCAATTTCATAATAAGCGAAGAAAAGGACACGAGTTATTTTCCCCGGTTATACAGAGAAGGAAGGAAAGCTGAGAACTTCCTAACGCAGAAAAATAACTTACCACCTTAGAGCTGCACTAGGGAAATGAAGTATCTAGTGCCGTGTAAACGACGTTACCGTAAAAGAAGCCATTGTATATTTACAATGGGAATCTGGGTGGAACCACGGGTAAAAGCACGCTCGTCCCTATTTTAGGGATGAGTGTGCTTTTTATTATGAAATGGAGAGATGAAAAATGAAAGAACAAATGATTGAAATTAAATTTCCAGATGGTAGCGTTAAAGAATTTGTAAATGGAGTTACTTTAGAAGAAATTGCTGGATCCATTAGCAGTAGTTTGAAAAAGAAAGCAGTCGCGGGGAAAGTAAATGATGGATTATATGATTTACGCCGAAATATTGAAGAAAATGCGGAAGTGGAAATCATTACTATAGATTCAAATGAAGGGGTAGAAATTGCAAGACACTCCGCGGCACATATTTTAGCGCAAGCTGTAAAAAGATTGTATGGTGATATAAATCTTGGAGTAGGACCTGTTATTGAAAATGGATTTTATTATGATATGGATCTTCCAAGTAGTGTAAACATAGAAGATTTACGGAGAATCGAAAAAGAAATGAAAAAGATCATAAATGAAAATATAAAGATAGAACGAGTTGAGGTTTCTCGAGAAGAAGCAGCTAAACTGTTTCAAGAAATGAACGACTGCTTGAAATTAGAACTTTTAGAAGCAATTCCTAGTGGGGAAAGTGTAACACTATATAAACAAGGTGAATTTGTAGATTTATGTAGAGGACCACATTTACCATCTACAGGTTATTTGAAAGCATTTCAATTAACTCACGTTTCCGGTGCATATTGGCGAGGTGATAGTAATAACCAAGTGCTTCAGCGCATATATGGTGTTGCATTCTCTTCTCAAAAAGAATTAGAAGAGTATTTACATTTCGTTGAAGAAGCAGCAAAAAGAAATCATCGTAAGTTAGGCAGTGAGCTTGAGTTATTTATGTTTTCTGAAGAGGCTCCGGGAATGCCGTTTTATTTACCGAAAGGACAAATGATTCGTAACGAATTGGAAGCATTTTTAAGAGAAATTCAAAAAGAGTACAATTATCAAGAAGTACGCACTCCGTTCATGATGAACCAAGAAGTATGGGAGAGATCAGGGCACTGGGGACATTATAAAGATAATATGTATTTCTCTGAAGTAGATAATAAAAGTTTTGCATTAAAACCGATGAACTGTCCAGGACACATGCTTATGTTTAAAAATAAATTGCATTCTTATCGTGAATTACCGATTCGTATGTGTGAATTTGGTCAAGTACATCGTCATGAATTTAGTGGTGCGTTAAACGGATTATTAAGAGTACGTACTTTCTGCCAAGATGATGCACATTTATTTGTAACTCCAAAACAAATTGAAGATGAAATCAAATCCGTAATGGCGCAAATTGATTACGTATATAAAACTTTTGGATTCGAGTATGAAGTAGAGCTTTCTACTCGTCCAGAAGATTCAATGGGTGATGATAAATTATGGGAGCAAGCAGAAGCGGCATTAGAAAATGTATTACAATCGCTAAATTATAAATATAGACTAAATGAAGGTGATGGCGCATTTTACGGGCCGAAAATTGATTTTCATATTAAAGATGCTTTAAATAGAAGTCACCAGTGCGGAACAATCCAGCTTGATTTCCAAATGCCAGAGAAATTTGATTTAAATTATATAGATGAAAATAATGAAAAGAAAAGACCAGTTGTTATTCACAGGGCAGTTTTAGGGTCATTAGATCGCTTCTTAGCAATATTAATTGAGCACTTTGGAGGTGCGTTCCCGGCATGGGTGGCACCAGTTCAAGTGAAAGTAATTCCAGTTTCAAATGCAGTACATGAACAATATGCCAATGAGATTGCACATAAATTAGCACAAGCTGGAGTTCGTGTTGAACAAGATGCACGAGATGAAAAATTAGGATATAAAATAAGAGAAGCACAAATGCAAAAAGTACCGTATGTTCTTGTTATTGGGGATAAGGAAATGGAAAACGGAGCTGTAAATGTACGTAAATATGGGGAAGAGAAGTCAGAAGTTATTGCGCTAGATGTATTTGTGGCAAGTATTGAAGAAGAAATAAAGAATAGAAAATATTGATTGTAAAGAAAACACACTATTAGAAATTAGTGTGTTTTCTTTTTTATCTTACAAAAATGTAAGGTAAATGTAAGCGAAATCGAGGGAACGAGTTGTAGAAAAATGAGAATATGAAGTAGGAAAAAGGTTCATGTTACAGGTGTAACTCTTCTTAAATGAATAATTAAAAAATTCTTAAGGATTCACATGACAAAATAATAAGAAATATGTGAGAAATTAATTTTATACAAAAGGGATGGAGTGAAAGAGATGTCAACAAATGTAGTTACTGTAGAAAGTGTAGAAAAAACGTATGGGAAAAGAAATGAGAATCAGTCAAAAGCATTAAGGGGTGTATCGTTAAGTATTAAAGAAGGAGAATTTGTCGGGATCATGGGACCTTCTGGGTCTGGAAAAACGACTTTACTTAATGTGATAAGTACACTTGACCAAGCGACAGGTGGTAGTGTGACGATAGCTGGTACAAATATTACTTCTATGAAGGGCAATGCGTTATCTGATTTTCGCTCTCAAAAATTAGGTTTCATTTTTCAAGATTTTAATCTTCTAGAAAACTTATCAATTTATGAAAATATAGCTTTACCACTTTCTTTGCAAGGCGTACCGTCAAGTGAGATTACTGGAAAGGTAAATGACGTTGCGAAGAAATTAGGCATCACCGAAATTTTAACAAAATATCCGACGGCTGTTTCTGGAGGACAAAAGCAAAGAACAGCGGCGGCCAGAGCTTTAGTACATAATCCAGCAATTGTATTAGCAGATGAACCGACAGGTGCGCTTGATAGTAAAAACGCAAAAAGTTTATTAGAAGCGATGCAAGATTTACATGAAAATCACAATGTAAGTATTTTGATGGTTACACACGATGCATTTAGTGCAAGTTATTGTGAGCGTATTTTATTTATTCAAGATGGTCTTCTTTATAAAGAATTAAATCGTCAAGGCACTAGAGAGAATTTCTATCAAGACATTTTAGGTGTGCTCGCTCATATGGGCTCAGCTGCTGAGTCTAAGTAGGGGGCGAAACTATGTTATTTAAATTATCACGTCATAGTATGAAAAAGATGTTAAAAGATTATATGGTTTTACTTATTGGTCTCGTTATTAGCATTAGTATTTTTTACATGTTCCAAACGATGGCGATGAATAGTGAATTTACGAAGGATAATAGTCTTATTAGTAGTATTAGACTCGTATTCTGGGTAGGTGCAATACTATTATCTTTCATTACTGTATTTTATATTATATATGCCAACTCTTTCTTACTCACATTAAGAAGAAAAGAACTCGGTATGTACATGATGCTTGGTGCAAAAAAGAAAAAAGTAGCACAGTTATTATTTATTGAAACATTCGGTATGGGGATTGTCAGTATTATTATCGGTATTTTAGTAGGGATGTTACTTGCAAGTGTAGCAGGAAACTTTTTAATGAATGGAATGGAAATTTCAGCAAAAGGTAGTTATGCATCTGTATACACACCAGCAATTTTAGTTACAGCTATTTTCTTCTTAATACTATTTTTCATTACTGGCTTAATGAACAGTGTCCGATTGTTACGTAAAACTGAACTAGAGTTAATTCGTGAAGATGAAACACTAGATGAAGTGAAGAAAAGTAAAACTCGCATTATTATAATGACAGTACTTGGTGTATTACTAGTAAGTATAGGGTACTATTTTATGATCAATGTAAAAATATATGCTGAATTAGGTTTTATTATAGCAACCATCGTTACAACACTTGGAACATATTTTATCTTTAGTTCATTACTCCCATTTTTTGTGATGAAAATTAAGGGGAATAAAAAACGAAATGAAACTGGTCTAAATAGTTTTACATATGCACAGCTACGCTTTCGAGTAAATAGTTTATCGAGAGTATTAGGTACTGTAGCGATGTTAATTGCATTAGGGGCAGGTGCGATGACGGCAGGTATGGCTTTCCAAAAAAATGTAGGTATTATGACAGACTTTTCTCGTGTATATGATGTTGTAATTCATGATCCGAATGATCAAGACAAAGCTGCCTTGAAAGAAATGGAAATTGTTGAAGAAAGCAAGTACAAATATAAAGTAGATGGAGAAGCGGTTTATTATTTACGTAACGACTTAACTGCGAAACCACCACTTGTTTCAGACCATTTTGATACAAAAACGTTAAAAGAACCTGTTCGTAAACGTGTGACTGAACCTTTAACAGAACCTATATATTCAGCTTTAGAGGCTCCTGAATTAGTAAAATTCCCTCGTATGCCAAAGGATTGGGAAGACGCAGTTGTAAGAGAGATACAAATTACGCATAATCAATTTAACGGAAAACCAGTAAGAATTGCAGACGAAGAGCATTATAAAGGAATTCAAGGAACAGAACACACTGTAACATTAGCAAAAGTAGATGATATGAAAAAATATAAACTGTTATTGATCGAAATAGACAAGAGACAAAAAGCACAAATTGAAAAAGTAACAGGTGAAAAGGTAGACTTATTTACGAAAATGACAATTTATCAGTTTATGAACAGCTTCATGAGCGGAACAATGTTTATGGGATTTTTCCTCGGAATTGCCTTTTTAGCAATGATGGCGAGTTCCCTTATGTTCAAAATATTAACAGGTGCTTCTCGTGATGTACGCCGTTATGAAATGTTACGAAAAATCGGTGTAAGACGTAGCATGTTAACGAAAAGTATATATAAAGAAATTTCATATTTATTTATCTTCCCAGCGATCATTGGCATTTCTCACGTTTTAGTAGGGCTTAACTTATTCAGCTTTATATTAGTTGACCCGTTTGTAAAAGTGTGGGTGCCAATAGGAATTTTCTTAGTCATTTATTTCATTTATTACTGGATAACTGTTCAACTTTATAAAGGTATGGTAATGCCGAAAGAAGAGGTAGCTAAATAGTTTATGAAAAGAGTCCTTGTGTTGAGAATAAGGGCTCTTTTTTATGTTTTTTATTAAGAAGGAAAAGATTGGATAATGGTCGAAAAATATAATGTAACTTCCAATAAATGACTAAAACAGTACTATTTTGTCGAGAGAAAGGATACGAAGTATGAAAGAAATGCTACAGTTATTTCGCAACAAAGTGTATGCACGTTTTTTTCTAGCAAATATTTTAGAGCGACTCGGTTCTATGATTGCTGGAATTTCTTTAATGTTTTATTTGCTAGATCAATACGGAAAACAACCAGTTTACGCAACGATGACACAAATTATGATTGCATTACCTGCATGAATCTTTTTTCTATTAGTAGGGACAGTAGTGAATCGTTTTGATAGACAACGTATATGTACAGTAAGTAACATATGTTGTTCGCTCTGTAATATTGGAATCCTAATTTCGCTTTATTACGGGATGATTATACTTGTCTTTATATTTTTATTTTTGGAAAATGCATGTATACAATTTTTCTCTCCATCAGAACAATCGATGATACAGGGAGTAGTTGAATCAGACCAATACGGTGCAGCAGCGGGTATTAATCAAATGGTAAATAGTTTGTATGCTTTGTTTGGTGTAGGAATTGCAACGATGGTGTACTGGACTTTTGGAATTTATGGGAGCATTTTAGTAAATACACTTACTTTTATTACGAGTGGTATTTTGATTCAAACGATCTCCATTCCAGAAAAAGTTCGTTTACCAAATGGTAGAACAAAATGGAAAGAAGTTAATTTGAAGATGTTAATAACAGAGTTTAAAGAAGGGATTAGGTATATATACCAAAATGAAACTTTAAAAAAATTACTTTTGGGATTTATCGTGTTTGGTTGATTATTTTTTGTTACGTGTTTATTCCAAGCTATTTTACTAAGTGGGAAAAAGCGAATTCAAGGTATGGTTGAAGATGTTTGTTTTTTCTGAATATTCTTTTTTAAAGGGGTAATAGTTATGTTGATGCGAACTGCTAAGTGGTGTGGGATTACTTGTTTACAATTATTCGCTGCAATTCTATGTATAATCTGTTTAGGTGCGCTCCCTCGATTATTTAAGGGATTACAAATTGATTTAATTGGTTTTTGGAACACGATTGTGTTTATTGGAGGAAAGTTACTCCAACCTTGGGAAATTACATATGGATTTCGAGATTCGAGGAAATTATTTCTGCAAATATGGATTCATTATTTAGAGACAATGTTTGTATTTATTTCGGCATTTTTACTGTCATTACTTATTGCGTATGTTCTCGTTGTGTGGGTATTACAACGGTCTCAATCAAAGCAACGAATGTGGAATGGGATTTTTGTTGTACTTGAAAGCATCCCAGATATTTTAATAATTTTATTATCGCAACTTCTAGTCGTAATAATCTTTCAAAAGACAGGCTTTATGCCAGTAAAACTAGCGGGGATTGGGGAGGAAAGGGCTCGCCTATTGCCAATAATATGTCTAACTTTGCCTACAACACTATTATTTATTAAGCTACTACTATTACGTTTCAGAGAAGAATTAGAGAAAGATTATAGTATATTTGCTAAAAGTAAAGGGCTTAGTTTACGACATATTTTAACAAATCATATTTCAAGAAATGTTTTGTTAACAACAATCTATTATGCAAAAACAAATATTTTATTTATGTTATCAAATTTATATATTATTGAATGGATATTTAATACGTACGGTATGTTTGTTTTTGTAAAAGAAAATTCGAAATTAGAAATATTTACAGTAAGTTTAATTATATTATACGTACCGCTTTTTATACTATTTCGTTTATTACATACGTTTTTACAAAATGTAATAAAGGAGCGTGTTTAGCATGTGGCAAGTTGTAAAAAGAGATGTGAGATTTTGGTTTGGTGTTACTTTTTTAAGCGTACTTATGATTGTTAGTATTGGAAATACTTTATTTTTCGATGGGAATATCCGTGAACTTACGATGATGTATAACGAAAAAGGAGAACTAGAGGCTGCTCCATTTTCACCGTCGAATAAATTTTGGTTCGGTAGTGATGAGAAAGGACGCGATCTTTTCCAGCTAATAATAGAAGGAGCGAAATGGACAGTTGGTGCGAGCGTAATTATAGCGATTCTACGAGTTATAGTTGGAGGAGGTATTGGTTTGCTTCTTGGTATGTATAGCAAACGTTCTTTTCCAGTTATAGCATCTTTTTTTGATCCGTTCAGCATTGTACCTATGGTTATGATTTCTTTTTTTGTGTTAAAGGAAGTTTTAGTGTTTGAAAATGGGACAGTACCAGAGCCGTTTCATTTAAGGGTAATATTTCAAATGGTTATCCTTACGTGTTTAGCGGTACCAACAATTATGTTATATACAGCGCAGGAAGTCCGTCGGATAAAAAGAGAAGAATTTATGATGGCAGCAACTGTGCTTGGGGGCAGTAAATGGCATAGAGTGAAAAATCACGTATGGCCACACGTATTACCATCATTTTTTTTACTTGTTGCTCAACAATTTGTGAGTACTTTATTACTTCTCTTGCATCTTGGCTTGTTAGAGTTATTTTTTGGTGGAACAATTATCTTTGGTACAGAGGCAGATAGTGTAACAAAAGAATGGACCGGCCTAATTGGTCAAAACTTCCGTCATTTAACTACTCATACATGGATTGTACTTATACCGATTGCTTTTTATAGTATGACAATTTTAGCTGGAAATCTAATTAGTAATAGCATGCAAGATGCGATTAAGTTAGGAAATGTGAGAAAGCTAGAGAGGGAAAGTAAAGAATTACAAGTAGAGAAACAAGTACAACCAACTATGAATGACTTTTCTTTTTATAGAGAGATACAAAAATAAAAAAGATAGCTGAAGACAAATTGTTTTCAGCTATCTTTTTTCGTTTAAAGTGGAGGTAAATCAATCTTACCTTCTTCAAATAATTCTTTTATCATATGCTTCGTATAACCAGCGGCTTGACCAAATGTGATTTTTGCTGGCATTGGTGCTTCGTTAGCATCTACAACTACATCAATAATACACGGTTTATTTTGTTTTACTGCATTTTCGAAAGCGGGAAGGAGTTCATCTAAATTCTCAACACGGTATCCAATACCTCCACACGCCTCTGCATATTTTGCAAAATCAGGGTTCGTTAAATCTGTTTCGAATTCGATATTACCCATAACTTCTTGCTCGAATTTAATCATCGCAATTTTATTATTGTTTAATACGACGACAACGATTGGCAATTTATATTTTACAGCTGTTACGAAGTCATTCATCGTCATTCCAAATCCGCCATCACCACAAACTGCAAATACTTGTTTATCCGGGAATGCAATTTTTCCAGCAAGAGCACCAGGTAAACCGCAACCAAGTGTTGCGAGCCAGCTAGAAATGACAAATTGCTGGTTTGTCATACGGAAGTGTCTTGCGGTCCATACTGTTACATTTCCGACATCGACTGATAGAATTGCGTCATCATGTGCTACTTGCTGCAGAGCATGCATAACGCGTTGTGGTTTAATTGGAATGGAAGAGTCTTCTTCTTGATCGTGTAATTTTTCTTCCCACTTTTTCATCATTTCTTGGTGATGTTCTAAGAAGGAATGGTCTGTGTGTTCTTCAACATTTTCAATTAACCATCGTAATGTTTTATCAGCATCACCAGCTAAACCAATATCTGTCGCATAACGTTTCCCGATTTGGGCAGGATCTGTATCGATATGAATTGTTTTTGCTTTTTCAGGTAAGAAGCCGGTGAACGGATAAGAAGTACCGACCATAATTAAAGTATCTGCATGCTTCATTGCTTCATAAGAAGGTTTCGTTCCAATTAATCCTAATCCACCAATACAAAGAGGGTGTTCATCAGGAATAATTCCTTTAGCTGGTAATGTAAGTACGATTGGAGCACCAATATGTTCTGCCAATGCAAGTAAAGATTCTCTCGCATGTTTTGTTCCTTTTCCAGCTAAAATCACAGGCCTTTTCGCTTCATTTATTGCGAGTTTCGCTGCATCTAAATCGTTTTTTTGTGGAAACAACTCAGGCAAAGTAAAAGAAGTATTTGTAACACGGGCACCATTTTTTACTTCGAATTTAGGGACATCATCTGGAATTGTAAGAACGGATACACCTTTTTTCGTATAAGCCATTCGAATTGCTTGATTCACTACGGCAGGTAGTTGCTCTGCTGACATAATACGCTGGTTATAAACCGCAACATCATCAAACAATCTTTCTAAATTTACTTCTTGGAAAAAGTCCGTTCCAAGTAAATCGGTTTCTACTTGACCTGAAATTGCTAGAACAGGGGCTTTATCGAGTTTCGCATCATATAAACCATTTAATAAATGAATAGCACCAGGTCCTGCAATTGCCATACAAACGCCAAGTTTTCCTGTTAATTTCGCATAGGCAGCCGCTGCTAATGCACCAGCTTCTTCATGGCGAACTTGAATGAATTTAATTTTATCTTGTTTTTTTCTTAAAGCTTCAATGATAGAATTAATGGAATCTCCAGGCATGCCGTATATGTGTTCTACTCCCCAGTCAATTAATAAATCAACTAATGCTTCACCGGCTGTTTTCCCAAACATAATTGTTCCTCCTTATAATAGGTAGATAACATTATGTTTTGGAAAAATAGGAAAAATATACAAATAAGAAAATTTATCTGGTTATTTGTAATCCAAGAATCAGTGTGGGAGGAACAAAAGTTTCACTTTAGCAACTTTAATGATGACCAGCGAATAAAGTGAACACTGTTATTAGTAAAAAACCACTAGTTGCCCACATTAGAAATGTAAGGAAAGAGAGCTGTTTCTTAGCTTTCCAAAGCATTTCATGAATTGTGACATATCCAAGTGAACCAATAGCACTTCCCATAATGAGGCCTTGCAGGTGAAGAGCTTTTCCTTCCATCAAAATGCCAAAAACTGTGCCAGTACCGAGAATAAGAGAAAGTAATAAAGTTGTTAATAAAAAGGAAATATATTTATGTTTTGTAAAAAGAAATGGAATAATTAAAGCTAATCCTTCTGGAATATGGTGAACGACGATTGCTATTAAAAAGGGAATGGCAGAGTCATTATGATTTATAAAAGCTGTACCTAACGCAAATCCACTCGGTATATTATGAATAAATATAGCGAAAGAGAGAAAAAGAAAGGTTTGCCATGCTTGTTGATCTTTTTTATGTATCATTGGATGGTGACAATAGTTATCTAATAAGCCCATAACTAAAATACCGATAGCTATACCAAGTATAGGTCCAATCATTTCATAGCTTGAAAATGTTTCAGGAATAATTTCAAGTGACAATAACCCAAACAAAATACCGCCACATAATGCGTATAAACGATGCATCTTTTCTTCAATGAGTTGGCGTGTTGCTACTCCAACAGCACCGCCTAATAGCAATCCACCGAACGAAAAAAATGTTACAATCATTGGGATCCATAAACGTTCCATAGTATCACACTCCGATTCTATTCCCTTATTTTTAGCTTACGAAAAGAAAAGTTAGATTAGTCCAAGTAATTGTGTTTGAGTATAGAGAAAAAAGTAGTGATTCGTTATAATCTATATATTAAACTTAAGTGAGGAAATGAAAAGGGGAATTGGTTATGCAACAAATTAAAAAAATAGGAAACTCATTTTGGTATATGACACCTGTTTCTGAAACAGATAGACCTATATTAGGAATGGTTGTTGGAAAAGAAAAAACGTTAATGATCGATGCAGGGAATTCAGAAGAACATGCACAATTATTTTTAGAAATGTTAAAAGAACAAAATGTATCAAATCCTGATTTTGTAGCACTAACGCATTGGCATTGGGATCATATTTTTGGATTATCTGTATTACGGAATGCATTAACTATTTCGCACGCTGAAACGAAAAAAGAAATGCAGACAATAGTATCTTATGAATGGACAGATGAAGCGTTGGATGCACGCGTAAAAGAGGGTACTGAAATTGAATTTTGTGCGGATTGCATCAAGAAAGAGTTTGAAGAAAAAGCGAGAAATATTAACATTATTCCTCCGGCCTTAACGTTCCAGGATCAAATGGAATTAGATCTTGGTGAGGTGACATGCGTGTTAAAACATGTGGGCGGAGATCATGCACATGATTCAGTTGTTATGTACATAAAAGAAGAAAAGATATTGTTTTTAGGGGACTGTATATATGCAGATATTTTTTCCTCGAAGTGGAACTATACGACGAAAAGAACGTTTGCATTAATAGATGAATTAGAAAACTTTGATGCTGAGACATATATTCTTTCTCATGGGGAAGCGATAAATCGAGAGGAGTTTTTACAAGAGATTCGCTTGTTAAAAGCAGTAGGAACTTATACAGAAGCTCATAAGGGCGATGAAGAGAAGATAAAGGCAGCGTACAAACAAGAACTAGATAGAGAATTAAATGAAGATGAGTTAGAAACAATAACGTATTTTGTCAATGGTTATGAAATGAATAATCTGTAAGACACTACATTAATCAAATATAATTAAATTGCACAAAAAGAGTATTGAAATTTAATTCAATACTCTTTTAAATATTAAGTCCCAAGCAATTTCTAAATTTTTTGGCTGGTTCATCATCTGGATTTATACCACTTTCAAAACTGGTAGTGAAAGATAACCACTGCCAATCTTCGCATCCTACAAAAGCTACTCTTGACCAATTCTCAATGAATTCAATGAAATTATTCGCAATCTTATACCCATGTCCTTCTCCATCGTCGTGGCTTAGGTAAATTATTGGAGCATCTATATCATCTTTCATATCAAATGCTAAATAATCTCCATTTCCCACTTCACAAAATGCTAATTTGTTGTGCCAAACTACATCATATTCATCATCTAAATTTGAAAAAAACTCGTCAACCAAGTCTTTACGTTCTTTTTCGAATTTAGAAAGACTTTCTAAACTCCAGTGGGGTGTTCCGCAAAAAATATCAGTAAATTCATTTGGTAGCTCTACATCGTCAGGTAAAAACCAGCGTAAGCTAAAATTTCCTGAGAACTCTAAAAGTACTTTTTTGAAGCTATTTGGTAGTTTAATATCCAGTTTTTCTTCTACTTGGATTATTTGTTCAAGGGAAGATGGTTCATCTATATAAACTTCTTGAACTTCACCACCTATGTATTTAATTCTAGAAGTTATAATTTCTATTCGTTCTTTTAGTAACTCATAATCCATCTTATCACCTCATGTTATATTAATTAAAGTATATCATTCTTAATAAATTTTTTTCGTGTTATTGAGGTTTCAAGTAGCAGCTTTTTTAGCTAATTTAGTAATATATTCAAAGAAAACATCGTGTTTTACATCGTAAACGACATTTACAGGTCGTCCATTAGTAGTTTCCTCTGTACGTCCTTGGCTTGGTCCGTATGTATGAACAATACTATTAATTGTTTCAGTTTTTGCAAGGTTAGTGTTTCCGACAAGCGCGGTAGTTAGTACATCCCATAAATAGTAGGTAGAGTTCGTTGAGAAGTGAACGAGAGGGGGAACCATTGCATAGCATTGACCAAGGAAATCCATACCAATATACTTTCGTTCTTTTGCCCACTGTTCACGTATGTTTATAGTTAACGGAACTTGGTTTGTACTTTCTAGTGTCACTAAGTCGATTTTAATTTGTGCATCCCATACACGAGCCACTGCTTCAGGGTCCCAAAACGAATTCCACTCAGCTGTTCCATCATGCTCTGGTTCATGTACATTGCCTGCTGTAAGAAATGTACCACCCATCCAAACGAGACGTTCAATTTTATCTTCGATGATGGGAGTTTCATATAATGCACGAGCAAGGTCAGTTAGGGGCCCGGTAAATAATAAAGTTGTTTTTCCTTCCGTTTGTAGAAGTGTTTCTATTAAATGGTGATGTGCAGGCTTTGCCACCACGGGTGTTACAACTTTTCCAGACTCATTTAAAATTGGTAAAGCATCTACATAAAATGCATGCATCCGCCAGTCTTTCGGAAACGGGTTTTGCCCGCGAGAGTTTGAAGCGGCTACGGCAATATTACCTTTGCCGAAACGATCGATAATTTTACGACTGGCAGACATTGCGGGTTCTAAATAGCAGTCTGCTGGGATAACAGATACACCGGTAAGTTCAACGTTTTCCATTTGAAGTAATAAAAATAATGAAATTAAATCATCTACGCCGCCATCATGATTGAAGTACACTTTTTTCTTCATTGTAATCTCCATCCTATATGATTTAGTTAGAAATTAAATATGAATTGAGGAGAAGTCATCAATAATTTCCACCACTTCAATTTCTCCATTAATCAGTAGCTCAGGAAGCTCATTTCTAATATTTCCTTTCCAATACTCTCTAGCTTGTTCGATTTTTTGAGAAAAAGGAATACCATCTTCTTTCGGTAAAAGATTCCAGTCACCTTCAAAAGAACTTCCGATTACTCGTAGTTTAACAATCTGCAAAACTTCTCGATTGTAAGAATCAAATAGCGCTCTCCATTTCAAAGCATCCTCATAGCTTTTAGCAGCGTATAAACAAGATAATCTGGAAGGGTATTCAGGGAATTCTTGTAGTCTAACCATTTCTACAATTGTTTCTCTAACTGCTCTAATTGTTTGATCCATATAATTCATAACTACTTTAGCATTTTCATTATTTATATGTAATTCGTTATTTTTATAGTGTTTATTTAAAATTTGTATGCCATCTTCACCATTAGCATTTAATTGTTCTCTTTCAAAAAAGAAATGGTATAGAGTATTGTGTTGATTTTTGTTAAAAGGAATGATTTGTCCGATATGCATTTTTTTCCTTGTTACGATGTGATATGCGTAAAATTCTGCTTCATTCATGGTTATCCTCCTAGTAATAATGTAATGCAATGTTAAATTTAGTAATTCAACATTGAAATATATAAAACCTTTATAAGTAAAAGTGAGAATTTGAGTTGAAAGTAAAGAAAATACATGAAAACGTTTTAAATTTGTTCACAAAATGTTCACTTACGAAGGGGGGGTCAATGTCGATATAATGACAAAGACTCAAAGAGAGAGGATGATGAAATTTGCCAACAACAAGAAAGGAAAACCTCCAATTTGGCATGATGATGTGCCTTGGAATGGTTATCGTAATGACGTTTTACAATTTACTAATGAATGAAACAGGAGGATCAATTTATATTAAAGAGATTGCATTAGAACTATTAATTGGCTTTATTATTGCGCTATTAATTGAAATATTTATAGTTGGACCTTGTGCGAAAAAAATTGTATTCATGTTGCCATTTGATAAATCTAAGAAAATAAATATTATCGTTGCAATGGCGACAACTATGGTAATTGGAATGGTGTTCTTTATGTCATTTTTCGGTATGGCTATGATGCATTTACATGGTGGACTAAAAGGAGATTCATTTGTTTCAATTTATTTTTCGATTTTTATTAAAAATTTCATAATGGCATATCCATTACAATTAATTATTATGGGACCGCTTGTACGTTTCTTATTTGCAAAGTTTGTTATGAAAAAGAAATCTTTTAATGTAGCGTAATTTAAATTTATAAAACTTTATATATGAATAATTAACATAAACACATCTCGCATTTTTGAGGTGTGTTTTTTGTTCATTCCAAGTTATTTTCATAGTGATGTGACATTTGTCCTTTTGCGATTATAGGATGATGGTTTTTAATTAAGTCAGAAATAAAGGATGAGGAGATGATTTTTTGAAAGGTATTATATTTGCTGTTTTTGCGGGGATATTTATAACACTTCAAGGAACCTTTAATGCGAAACTTAGTTCACATATCGGTATATGGTCGACGAGTATTATAACCCATTTAATTGGATTCATTATTGCAACAACTGTATTTTTGTTAAAGAAAGAAGAGAAAGTAACAGATTTAAAGAGTGTGAAAAAAGTATATTTAGCAGCGGGTGCATTTGGTGGATTCATTATTTGTGCAGAAACGATGGCGATATATTCACTAGGAGTTACATTGACAGCTGGCACACTAATGGTTGCTCAATTGTTAACGGCAACAGTTATTGAAATGAAAGGACTGTTTCATATAAAAAAGATACAGATGGAGAGATATCATATTGTGGGAACAATAGTAATGATTATAGGTATTGTTGTATTTAATATGTAAATGAAAGGAGAAATGAATATGGAGGATAAATCAGCTTTAATTAAGCATTATTTGAGAACCAATAAAACGCTCGAGATTTTTTCAGAAATAGATACAGCTTATTTTCAATTAAATCACTTTGAAAAAGGCGAGCTTATTTGCAATATAGATGACGAAATGGATCGTTTATATTTTGTTGTTAAAGGTAAAGTAAAAGTTTACACGATTACACCTGAAGGGAAGAAACTAATCCTTCGCTTTATCAATCCATTGGCCATTGTTGGTGATATTGAATTAATTCAAAATAGCAAAGCACATAATGTCGTTGAGGCTTGTTCAGATGTTGTAGCAATCTCTATTTCTAATACGGTTATTAGAAACAAGTTATTACATGATCCTATATTTATGAAGTTCTTGCTTGAAAACATTGCCAACACGTTAAAAATATCGACTCGTTTTACTGCTCTTAATTTACTTTATCCTGTAGAAGTACGTGTAGCTAGTTATTTGCTTTCAATTTCAACAGATAGTAACGGGAATATGTATAAAGGGGATTTGGATGCAACTTCAGTAACGAGTATTGCAGATTTTATAGGGGTAAGTTATAGGCACGTAATTCGGGTATTACAAAGATTTTATAATGAAAAACTAATTGAAAAGAGTAATGGAGTTATTGTAATTAAAGATTTTTCTAGAATGAAGGAAGTCGCTAAAGATAATATATATGAGCAATGAAAGGGAGAGGAAGATTTTGATTGGATTTAGTTTAGCTATATTAGCAGGAATATTAATTAGCGTACAATCTGTTTTTAATGCAAAAGTAAATGAAAATGTAGGACAGTGGTTAACAACTACATGTGTCCTTGGAATAGGTCTCATTAGTTCTATTCTATTTTATATCATTACAGAAAACAGTATTAACATTAAAGTGTATACTACAAATTATTTGTTTTATGTAAGTGGGTTGTTTGGTATCGGGTTAATTATTTGTATAATGGGTGCAATAAAGAGCTTAGGTCCAGCATATACGGTGTTAATTAGTATTATTACTCAATTGGTCGTTGCGTTATGCATTGATACATTCGGATTATTTGGAATGGAGAGTGTTCCATTACAAGTAAATAAATTAGTTGGTATAGGTTTATTAATTGTGGGAGTAGGAATTTTTAAAAATCTATTTTTGAATAAGAAAGCTATTCATATAAATGAGGATAGTGTCTAAAGAATATAAAGGGGAAAAGTGTAAATGGTCAGAACTTATACATTTAGATAGTAATAAGTGAGCGATGAGGAGAGAGGATAAATGAATCAGTTAATGTTGCAAGATGGTATACACTATTTGAAAATCAATGGGATTATGCATTGGTGTAAAGTTGCAGGGACAGCTCATAATACAGTCCCTCTTATTATAGTACATGGTGGTCCAGGTGGTAATCATTATGTATTCGAAAGAACGCTTGGTTTGAAGTTAGAAGGAAATATGACTGTAGTTTATTACGAACAAAGAGGTTGCGGACGAAGTGAGGCACCACAAGATGACGGTGAGTACTCAATCAATACTCTAGTCGAAGATTTAGAGGAATTAAGAAAGCAATTACATGTAGAGAAGATAAATTTGTTAGGATATTCTTTTGGTGGACAAATTTGTTTAGAGTATACTTTGAAATATCCAAAAAATGTTGAACAAATGGTATTGCAAGCACCATCGTTAGATGATTTTAATGATATGTATACTGTGCAGATAGAAGGTTTTCTACAAGTAACGAAAGGGGAAATGAAAGAACAAATATTGATAATAAGTAAGTCAGAAATTCCTTTAAAAGAAAGGTATAATCAAGTTTGGAGTATAGTTGATACAAAAGCTGTAGATCGACTATTGTTTAAAAATGAAGAATTTGCAAAGCTAAATCGGAGTCTTTGGGAGGAAAGTCAGTTAAGTAATACAGGGAAGATGAGCAAAGTTATTTTTGGAACAAAAGCATCTTTACCGCTTATTGAGCGTATTAAAGGTTTAGAAATTGATACGTGTGTCATAGTTGGAGCGCATGACTATAACACGGGTGTAGGAATGAGTTATAGAATAACGAGACAATTGAAAAATGGTAAACTTGTTATATTTGAAAATAGTGGACATTTCCCAGATATCGAGGAGATGGATAAAGTCTGTGAAACGATTATTGAGTTTTTGGAATAAAAGGGGGATATTAAGGTCGAACCGAATTAATAGAGTTGAATTGGCTATTGGGATATTAAATCATGTAATATGCTAATTGTTTACTTGTAATTGAGGAAGAATCAATTAGTGTATTTGGAAAATAAGTAAAAAAGATCTCGTAAGGTGGAGGTCTTTTTTACTTATTATTTAATATTTTGAACTTATATGAACTGAAGTAGAAGAGTATGATAAGCACTTTCAGGGAACGAGAATATAACCGAAAATAAAATATTACTAAACGTATATAACTAATGAATACAATGTCTTTTTCGGTTATTATGTTGTAAATAATTTTATGATAAAATCTTTTACATAATGAAATAAAGGGGTAGTATTCTATGGGTTATTTCTCAAATGGTTTATTAGTTTTGTTTGTGCTAATCGTATGCAGTTGTATATTTTTTGGTTAATAATATAATGAGAGTCTTATATAAAAAGAAGTTATCTTAAGTGAGATAACTTCTTTTTATTTTATATTGAGAAGGAATTCTATCTTTCTTATTGAAGTTTGTTCTAGTTATTTTTACATCGATCAGATTTGTGTAAAAGGAATTTTATGAAATATAAACAAGCCAGAGAATAGGGAGTATTTACATGGAAAATAGTATACGCTACACAAGTGAACATCCTACAGATTTTAATGGATTATTATCCTTATACGAATCTTTAGGATGGAATTCTCTTAAATTAACGGTTAACGAGTTAGAACGAATGTGTAAGCAAAGTTGGTATGCAATTTATGTTTTTGATGATAAGAGGTTGGTAGGGATGGGGCGTGTCATATCAGATGGAGTCATAACAGGCATTATTTGTGGAGTTGGTGTATTGCCAAAATATCAGTCTAGTGGCATCGGAAAAGAAATAGTGAAACGATTAATCCAGCACTGTGAACAAAACAAGGTTATTCCACAACTTATGTGTGTAGAAAAGTTGCAATCTTACTATGAATCTATAGGGTTTGAAGCATTCTCTATTGGGATGACAAAACATATTATAAGATAGAGGTGCTTTATCCCGCTATTTGCCGGGTAGTAAAACCCCCACTGATTAAAGTTTCACTTTATATTTTCAGTTTACTCGTACATATTTTCAAACTTCAACATAAAGGAGAATGGCTGTATGGAGATTGCTAAAGGGATAGAAATGTTACAACTTGAATTTCAAGAATTTGTTATTCATCCAATTCTTTTATGGAATGATGAAATGGCAGTATTAATAGATACGGGTTTCCCAGGACAAATTGAAGATATACAAGTAGAGATGGAAAAGGTTGGGGTATCATTTGATAAGTTAAAAGTCGTGATTTTGACGCATCAGGATATTGATCATATAGGTAGTCTTCCGGAGTTGTTGCAGCGCTGTCGAAGTAATATTAAAGTTTATGCGCACGAACTAGATAAGCCATATATCGAGGGGGATTTACCTTTATTGAAGGACGGAAATATAGAGAACCGACCAAAAGGAAAAGTGAGTGACACTGTGATTGACGGGCAAGAACTTCCGTATTGCGGTGGAATACTAATTCTCCATACTCCAGGGCATACTCCGGGGCATATTAGTTTATATTTGAAACAAAGTAAAATTCTTGTCGCTGGAGACTCGATGTATAGTGTGAATGGAGTGTTAGGAGGAGTTCATGCCCCAACAACTTTAAATATTATGGAAGCACGGCAGTCTTTGAAGAAGTATTTAAATCTAGATATTGAATCTGTAGTTTGTTACCATGGGGGATTAAGTAAGGAGAATATAAATGTTCAACTTCAAAATTTGTAAAAGGTAAAGATAATAATTTTTTAATAATGGATGCTAAAGTGTAGTCTAATTGTTGGTATATAAATAAAACACTTAAATGATAAAAAAGCATGTTTGAAAAAATTCAAACATGCTCTTTTATTAAAGCAAATTAGTTTAATATGAATGACCTAATCCGTTCCAATAAAAAGAAACGATTTCTTGTACTAATTCATCTATATTTGCAAGAATAGGATTGTGATTTTCATCTTTAAAATTCCCAATAGATAATAAAGATACGAAAGCATGAGCCGCAAATTTAGCGTTTCCTTTCGGAATTTCTCCGATGTGCATCGCATTATCGAGTGCTTTTTCTAGTACTTCATACATATTATCTTCAGCATTTTTTAATTGTTTCAATTGTTCTTCAGATAACGACAGTTTTGCATCTTTCATAAAATTTTTCATATCAATATCCATCGTTGCGTGTAAGTAAACTTTAGCGAAGTCTAATAATCTTTCTTCTAAAGTTTTGTTTGTAGAGAGTATTTGAGACATATTCTCACGTATACGTACCATCATTTCGATCATAGTAGCGGTAAATAAATCGGCTTTTGTTGAATAGTAATAGTAGACAGTTGCTTTCGTAACACCACAAACTTTTGCGACCTCATCCATAGAAACGACTTGATAATTTTGTGTAAGAAATAAGCGGGTTGCTACTTCTAAAATGGTTTCTTTTGTAGATTTTGTATTTTTATTTTGACGCGGCCTTCCGAGAGGACGTTGTTTTTGTTCCAAATACATTCGCTCCTGACATTTATGATTGAGATAATTATAACATAATTTTCAATCATTCTTGATTAATTAACCGACCAGTATATATAATTAATAATGGAGGAAAAAAGGAAGGTGGGTTTTTATGAAAAAGCACCCGTTACATATGTTAGGGAGGCTTGTAGCAGGGAGAAATACGCAGTGGATCACTTTATCGGTGTGGGTTCTTATTACATTATTACTTTCATTTACGTTACCACAAGTAAACAGTACGAAAGAACCGAATCCGAAAAATTTACCTGAAACAGCTATGTCACAGCAAGCGGAAGCACTTATGAAAAAAGAGTTTCCGAATAATGCAGGGAATCCATTGTTAGTAGTATGGTATAGAGATGGTGGATTACAGTCACAGGATTATAAACTCATACAAGATGTTTATAAAGAGTTAAAAGCTAGTCCTTTAAAAGAACAATCAACGTTACCACCATTTGATACAATCCCAGAGCAAGTATTATTAAAAAGTGCGTCAAAAGATGGTACATCATTTGTTACACCGGTATTTTTTAATAAATCTGCTGGTACGGATATATTAAAAGGAAATCTTGAAGAGTTTAGAAAAATAGTGAATAGTAAGGTGGATGAAGATCCATTTAAACAAAAAATAAGTGAATCTGGTTTACATGTTCGATTATCAGGACCTGTAGGTATTCAAACGGATGCAGTTAGTTTATTTAGTCAAGCAGATGTGAAATTGTTAGTGGCTACTGTACTACTAGTGTTAGTTTTGTTAATTTTACTGTATCGTTCACCAATTTTAGCGATTTTACCTATACTTGTTGTTGGCTTTGCATACGGTATTATTAGTCCTACACTCGGTTTTTTAGCTGATCACGGATGGATTAAAGTAGATGCCCAAGCGATATCAATTATGACAGTATTATTGTTTGGCGCTGGAACGGACTATTGTCTATTTTTAATTTCGAGATATAGAGAGTACTTGTTAGAAGAAGAAAGTAAATATAAAGCATTACAACTTGCGATTAAAGCTTCTGGCGGTGCAATTATAATGAGTGCATTAACTGTTGTACTTGGATTAGGAACATTACTACTTGCTCATTATGGAGCCTTTCATCGATTTGCAGTACCATTTAGTGTTGCTGTATTTATAATGGGAATCGCTGCTTTAACGATTTTACCAGCACTATTATTAATATTCGGTAGAATTGCATTTTTCCCGTTTATACCGAGAACAACTTCAATGAATGAGGAGTTTGCAAGAAAGAAAAAGAGGGCTGTAAAAGTTGAAAAATCAAAAGGCTCCTTTAGTAAAAAACTTGGAGATATTGTAGTACGAAGACCGTGGACAATAATTATGCTAACTGTATTTGTATTAGGCGGATTGGCTTCATTCGTACCACGTATTCAATACACATATGACTTATTAGAGTCGTTTCCAAAGGATATGCCTTCTCGTGAAGGGTTTACGTTAATTAGTGATCATTTCTCAGCTGGTGAACTAGCACCAGTAAAAGTTGTTGTTGATACGAAAGGCAAAGAGCTTCCTATTAAACAAGAACTAGAGAAATTTTCTTTCGTAAATACAGTGAAAGAGCCAAAAGAGGGAAAAGAAAATAAGCAAATACAAATGTATGAAGTTTCTTTAGCGGAAAATCCATACTCAATTGAAGCGTTAGATCAAATTCCTAAATTGAAAAGTAATGTAGAAAAAGTATTAAAAGATGCTGGGATTAGTAATGCTGAAGAGCAATTGTGGATTGGTGGAGAAACAGCTTCATTATATGATACAAAGCAAATTACGGAACGTGATGAATCAGTAATTATTCCAGTAATGATTAGCATTATCGCTTTACTATTACTTGTCTATTTACGATCGGTTGTTGCGACGATTTATTTAATTGTAACTGTTGTCCTATCATTCTTCTCAGCGTTAGGAGCAGGATGGATATTACTTCATTACGGTATGGGAGCGCCGGCCATTCAAGGTGCGATACCGTTGTACGCATTCGTATTTTTAGTTGCTTTAGGTGAAGATTATAATATCTTTATGGTTTCAGAAATATGGAAAAACAGAAAGACACAAAATCACTTGGATGCAGTAAAAAATGGTGTAATACAAACAGGTAGTGTTATTACATCGGCAGGTTTAATTTTAGCAGGAACTTTTGCTGTGTTAGGTACACTTCCAATTCAAGTATTAGTTCAATTTGGTATTGTAACTGCAATTGGCGTATTACTAGATACGTTTATCGTAAGACCGTTACTTGTACCCGCGATTACAGTAGTTTTAGGTCGATTTGCTTTTTGGCCAGGTAAACTTTCAAGAAAGAGTGAAGAAATACAAAAGGTGGATGCATAGTGAAAAAAGCCAAGGATATTTCCCTTGGCTTTTTTCAATGTAGTTAATTAATTTTTTGAAGTCAAATCATCAGCTGCAGCGTGATCAGCATCTTCAATTGTTGTTTCGGGCATTCCGTATAAGCCGTTCATTGCTTGTTCTTCAATAGTAAGGTTTGCAGTATTATTATTTTGAATAGATGTAGTATTTTCAGTAACATTTTCTTTTTTATTCATATTTTTGTCATTCATGTATGTATCCTCCAAATTTCATTTGATTTATCTATAGTATGTGGATGGATTTCCAGAAATATGTGAATTGATTCTTACATATGTTATATAATTAAATAAATAATTAGGGTCAAATGTATAAACTGTTAGGAGTGAACAATTATGGTGAAAGCAAGGGAATTAGCCTTCTAAAATAAAAAGAAAATTTTAGGAGGCTATTAGAATGAAGTTTCATGTAATTGATAGAGAAGATTGGAATAGAGAGCAGCATTTTGAGCATTATTTAAAGTTGAAATGTACATTTAGTATGACTGTGAATGTTGATATCACGATGTTATTAGGGGAAGTATATCAAAAGGGAATAAAATTTTATCCCGTTTTTATATATTTAATTTCTAGAGTAGTAAATAATCATAAAAAATTTCGAACATGTTTTAACGATGAAGGAGTTGTAGGCTATTGGGAGGAAATGATACCGAGTTATACAATCTTTCATAAAGATGATAAGTCTTTTTCAAGTATATGGACGGATTATTCAAGTGATTTCCGCACTTTTTATAATAATTATGAAGACGATATGAGATGCTATGCTAATGTTCATGGTCTTTTCACGAAAGAAAATATTCCGCCTAATGTATTTCCGATTTCTAGCATACCTTGGATTAGTTTTACTGGATTTAATCTTAATATTAATAATGATGAAAATTTTCTATTGCCAATTATAACTTGTGGGAAATATTTTAACGAAGGAAACAAGGTTATGCTACCAGTTTCATTACAAGTACATCATTCGGTTTGTGATGGATATGATGCGAGTCAATTTATAGAAGATTTACAGCAGTTAAGTAATACTTGCAACGAGTGGCTTAAGTAATATCTAATTTTTAATTATATAAAGTGAAACTTTAATCAGTGGGGTGTCAGCCCCCGCTGATTATTAGCCCGACCCCCACCTAACTTCTTTGCTTTCGCTGAATTTTGAGGTGGGGGTCCTACTGCCCGGCAAATAGCGGGATAAAATTGAAAATGAATAAAAGAAGAGAACATGTTTATATTACATGGTCTCTTTTTATTATTCATTAATATTAAGCAATCGTGGAAAATATAGGGTGATTTGTAGTTTAATAGTAAAGAGGGTGATTAGTGTTAATTTTCTTTGTTTTTAAAAAATTAAGGATATAAATGTTTTAATAGGGGGTAATAAAGTGAATTGATAATTATGCCATTCACAAAAATGGTTGGTTTGTAATAATGAAGGGGAAAACGAAAATGACGAAAATATCTATAGAAAAAGCTACAATTTTAGATGCTGAGAAATTAACAGAAATAATGAAAAGAACATTTGATGCAGAAGCAAAACAATGGCTATACGGCCAAGATGATGTCATTGATTATAACATTCAACCGCCAGGATATTCTTCAGTTGAAATGATGGAATATTCCATTGAAGAATTGGATTCTTTCAAAGTTGTAATGGATAAAGAAATAATCGGAGGGATAATAGTTACGATTTCTGGTAAGTCGTACGGTCGAATTGATCGTATTTTTGTAGATCCTGTTTATCAAGGAAAAGGAATTGGATCACATGTTATGAAATTAATAGAAAAGGAATATCCGAACATAAAGATTTGGGATCTCGAAACATCTAGTAGACAAATTAACAATCATCACTTTTATAAAAAGATGGGTTACCAAATGATTTTTGAATCGGAAGATGAGTATTGTTACGTGAAAAGAATAAAAACAAGCTCAAACAAAGCGAGTGTAGTTACAAATAAAGATATGAAAAATAGTCAATACGAAAACTGTAATTTAGCAAATACAGAGTATTATCAAGTGAATTTAAAAAACAGTTCATTTGTTGGTAGCAATATAATGAATATGAATATGAGTAATTGTAATGTAAGTCAATCCAAGTTTAGAAATATAAATTTTAGAAGGTCATCATATGCAGATTTAAATCTTTCTGGCAGTAAATTTAATTTGGTGACTTTAGGTGGAGTGCAATTTAAAAATACAAGTCTCGGAGATGCGAAGGAACCTATTGTATTCGATAAATGTGATTTGGAAGGTAGCACTATAAGTAATAGTAATCTGAAAAATATTGAAATAGAAAATTGTGATATAGTCGGCATGAAACTAAATGGTATTCTGATTGAAAATTTGCTTGATTTATATAACAAGGTGAAAAGTTAACCAAATCCATATAGTCGTTAATATTTTTGGAAATTAAGTATTATATCGAAATAATTATGTAAAAATGACATAAAGAAATACGGGCGAGAAGGTCATTCGTGAACGTTTCTAGAATACACACAAATATATTGTTATTTATATGGAGGAGAGAAAGATGGGAATCAACGTTAGAGCAGTAGAAATACAAGATGCTAGAGCAATTCATCGTATATGTATACAGGATGACGTTTTACCGTATATGGTTTTCTTACCTAGCATGCGTGTAGAAGCTATGGAAAATAGAATTCGAAATTTAGCACCAAATCAATTTGAATTTGTTGCAGAATATGATGGAGAAGTTGTTGGGTTTGTAGGTTTAACACAAAGTCCGGGCCGAAGATCTCATTCAGGCGATTTATTCATTGGAGTAGACAGTGAATATCATAATAAAGGAATTGGGAGAGCACTTCTTATGAAGATGCTTGATCTGGCTGATAATTGGTTAATGTTAGAGAGAGTAGAACTAGGTGTGTTAGAAACGAATCCAAAAGCAAAAGCTTTATATGAAAAATTTGGATTTGTAGAAGAGGGAGTAAAGATAGGGAATTTGAAAGCTCATGGAAAGTTTATTAATGAAATTATGATGAGTCGTTTTAGACCGAATGGTTTAATTGTACATAATGAATAGTTAAAAGCATGACAGTATACTGTCATGCTTTTTTATTAGAACTTGGCTGCAATAAAAATAATACTAAACCAATAAAAATAACGGTAATTCCTAGTCCTTGTTGTAAAGAAATGGTCTCATGTAATATAAAGTACGCTAGTATACAAGTGCCAATTGTTTCACCTAAAATACTCATTGAAATTACAGTAGCACCCATCCATTTTAATAACCAATTAAAAATGGTTTGTCCTAAAATTGTAGCAATGAAAGCTAATCCAATAAAGCACAACCAAGTTTGTGTAGAGTAATGGATGAAAGATTCTTGTTGCATGAAAGCAAATATGCCAAGAAAGCCAGCACTACTTCCATAACTAATTACTGAATAGGGTATAAGTGACAAATCTTTACGAACGTGTTGGCTAATGAAAAAATAAGCAGTAATGATACCGGCAGCAATAAATGCTAAAATATCTCCATATAAAGCTTCTCCACTAATTTGGAAGTCTTGCCAGCCAATGATGATACTACCTGAAATAGCGATGAGGCAACCAATAACCGCTCCTTTCGTAAATCTTTCCTTAAATAAAAAATAACCACCAATCATTGAGAACAAAGGTTGTAACGTTACGATAACTGTAGAGCTTGCTACAGAAGTATATTGTAATGATTCAAACCATAGTACATAATGTGCAGCTAAAAATAGCCCAGATATGAATCCGAATGTCCATTGTTTTTTCGTTAAAGTTTTTAGCTCATTTCGACTATTTTTATTAAATAGTAATAACGGTAATAGGATCAGTGTGGCAAAGAATAATCGGTAAAAAGCAATGATTGTCGCAGGAGCATCTGCCAATTTTACAAAGATTGCTGAAGTTGATAAGGCGAATACACCAAAAAATAAGATGAAATATGAAAGAATAGGTGATTTCAAAGTTTGTCCCTCCGATAGAGTGTTTATTATAATAAACTTAATACGATATAATGTACAAAGGTAAGTATATAAGTCCTGGAGATAATAGGAAAGGATTATTTGCCTTTGTTTAGTATGTCAGCACAAAGACAATGAAATATGCATTATGATGGATGAAAGGAAGTTTTACTATGATACATGATAGGCTTGGACAAACAGTATTAAGTTATCGTAAGAAAAATAATATGACAATTCGTGAATTCGCTGATTATGCAGGGATTAGTACATCACTAATTAGCCAAATTGAAAGAGGACATGCTAATCCTTCTTTAAATGTTTTGGAGTTAATTGCAAAAGCATTAAATGTACCGCTGTTTACACTTTTTATTAATGATATCGATACAGATTCGCTCATTTCTAAGAAAAAAGATCGAAAAAAAGTATATCGGGAAAACAATGATCACATTGTATATGATGTATTAACACCTGATTTTATGAAAGCACGTATTGAAATGTTAATGATGGATTTAAATAAACGAGCAAACACAACAGAAAGCCATTATTCCCATGAAGATAAGGAAGAGATTGCTGTTATTATGAAAGGGGAAGTGTACGTAGAATTGGAGGGAAAAGAATATTTTTTAGAAGAAGGCGATGTTGTACGTATTCCACCGAATGTGAAGCATCGATTTTTGAATAAAAGTGATGAATCGAATCACATTTTATTTGTACTGACACCATCTTTAGGATGAAAATATAGTGATTTTTATTAGGGGTGAAAGAAAATGGAAAAAAGTATTTTGAAAGGCGGCTTAATCTAGTTTCTTTTTTTGTTAGTAGTATATTATTTTTTCAAATATGTAAGATTTTACATGCGTATTTTACTTTTACTAATTATGTAAGTAGGCTATACTGAAATACATACATTTTATTTTTGGAGAGATGTAAAACGACATGGAACTAGCGAAATTGGAAAAAGTAATTGAAATAAAAAAAGAAGAACTTTTATATTTAGTATCGGATTATGGAATTCAACATGAAAAAGTATTGGCATTGAGTCAAGAACTAGATAAATTAATCAATTACTTTATGTTTTTAAAATAAAGAGAACTATGACGGGGTTTGTAAATGTTATAGTTCTTTTTTATTAGGTAATTAGACAATATATTCAAATATATTGTCTAATTTCTTACAGAATGCGCAACTTGCTAGTCGAATATAAGGACTTTTGGTTATAATAAAAAGGAATTATTAATTGTATCGGTTAGGAGCGCAGCACATATGAAAACAGTTGTTGTTATCGGTGGAGGTATAACGGGACTTTCTACTATGTTTTATTTAGAAAAATTAAAAAAGGATTATAATATCGCTTTAAATTTAATTCTTATTGAGAAAGAAGAGTATTTAGGTGGTAAAATCCATAGTGTGGAAGAAAAGGATTTCATTATGGAGTCAGGAGCGGATTCAATCGTTGCTCGTAATGAATATGTTATGCCACTTGTAAAAGATTTAAATTTAGAAGATGAAATGGTATATAATGAAACGGGTATTTCTTACATATATTCTGAAAACATGTTACATCCGATTCCTTCTGATACTATATTTGGGATACCGATGAGCGCCCGGTCGTTGTTTAGCAGTACGCTAGTCTCAACGAAGGGGAAAATCGTAGCTTTAAAAGATTTTATAACGAAAAATAAAGAGTTTACGAAAGATACATCACTTGCTCTATTTTTAGAAAGTTTCTTAGGGAAAGAGTTAGTGGAAAGACAAATTGCTCCCGTGCTTTCAGGTGTATATTCTGGTAAATTGAATGAGCTTACAATGGCATCTACATTACCATATTTACTGGATTATAAAAATAAGTATGGAAGTATTATTAAAGGTTTTGAAGAGAATAAAACACAATTTCAATCAGCAGGAAATAAAAAATTCGTATCATTTAAAGGTGGACTATCTACGATAATTAATCGCTTAGAAGAAGTGCTGACTGAAACTGTCGTAAAAAAAGGTGCTATAACGACGGCTGTAAGTAAACAAGAAGATCGATATGAGATTTCTTTTGCAAATCATGAAACAATACAAGCTGATTATGTTGTTTTAGCAGCTCCACATGATATAGCACAAACTTTATTACAGTCTAATGAGTTAAATGAGCAGTTTAATACATTTAAAAACTCATCTCTTATTAGTATTTATTTAGGATTTGACATACTAGATGAACAACTACCAGCTGACGGTACGGGGTTTATTGTAACGGAAAACAGTGATTTACATTGTGATGCTTGTACATGGACAAGTCGAAAGTGGAAACATACATCGGGTAAACAAAAATTATTAGTTAGAATGTTTTATAAGAGTACCAATCCGGTATATGAAACAATCAAGGATTACAATGAAGAAGAATTAGTACGAGTAGCTTTATATGATATTGAAAAGAGTCTCGGAATTAAAGGTGAACCAGAAGTAGTTGAAGTTACAAATTGGAAAGATTTAATGCCGAAATATCATTTAGAACATAATCAAGCGGTTCAAGCATTGCAAGAAAAAATGACAAATCTTTATCCAAATGTATATTTAGCTGGTGCCTCATATTACGGTGTTGGAATTGGTGCGTGTATTGGAAATGGAAAGAATATTGCCAATGAAATAATGGCTACATTAAATAAATAATACTGTAGAATAAATAAAAACTGTTCCTT
>NZ_QPET01000022.1:0-68256 GCF_008368855.1 Bacillus sp. TE8-1
TCGCGTTGCGAAAGAAGCAATTGCAACAGGCCAATCCGTTCGAGAACTTTGTGTGAAAAATGGTGTATTGTCACAAGAAGACTTAGAGTTAATTCTAGATCCATTCGAGATGACACACCCAGGGATTGCAGGAGCAACTCTTTTAAAGAAAAATTAAAAGAAGAGGGGGACAATCCCCTCTTTTTTGTTTACAATATAGAAATGCTATATATGAATAGAGGTAGGGATGTTATGAGCAAGTTTACAGTAGCTTCTAATGGTGCATTAGAAACAACATTAAGAGGAGCAGAAGTATTATCAACACCACTTTTAAATAAAGGGGTAGCTTTCACACAAAATGAAAGAGAAGAGTTAGGTTTAAAAGGGTTATTACCGCCAGCGGTTTTAACGTTAGAAGAACAGGCACGCCGAGCATACGAACAATTTAGTTCTCAGCCGGATGATTTATTAAAGAATGTATACTTAACTGCGTTACATGATCGAAATGAAGTATTATTTTATCGTATATTAACAGATCATTTACGTGAAATGTTACCGATTGTATATACACCAACTGTCGGTGTAGCAATTCAAAGATATAGTCATGAATATCGTAAACCACGTGGTGTTTATTTATCAATTAACGATCCATCAGGTATCGAAGAAGCATTCACGAATATCGGTGCAACAGCTGAGAACATTGATTTAGTCGTTGTAACAGATGGAGAAGGCATATTAGGAATTGGTGACTGGGGCGTTGGTGGTATTAACATCGCAATCGGAAAATTAGCTGTTTACACTGCTGCAGTTGGAATCGATCCTAGTCGTGTATTACCGGTAATTTTAGATGTAGGTACAAACCGTGAGGAGCTATTAAACAATCCATTTTATATTGGAAATCGTCACCCTCGTATAACAGGTGAAGCTTACGATGAATTTATTGATACGTTTGTACAAGCGGTAAACAAACAATTCCCGAAAGCACTTTTACATTGGGAAGACTTTAGCTCTCGTAACGCACGAAAAATTTTAGATAAATATCGTCATGATGTTTGTACATTTAATGATGATATTCAAGGTACAGGTGCAGTTTCACTTGCGGCAGTATTATCGGCAGTGAAAGCTTCTGGTGTACCGCTAAGTGAACACCGCGTTGTTGTATTTGGTGCTGGTACGGCTGGAATCGGTATCGCAGATCAAGTTAGAGATGCGATGGTCCGCGTAGGCGTATCTGAAGAAGAATCATATAAGCGTTTCTGGTGTATTGATCGTAACGGGTTAGTTACAGATAATATGGAAGATCTTCTTGATTTCCAAATTCCATACGCAAGAAAAGAAGCAGAAGTAAGTGAGTGGAAAGAAAATGATGTGATCGGACTTGCTGAAGTTGTGAAACATGTAAAACCGACAATTTTAATTGGTACATCTACTGTTGCAGGTGCATTTAAAGAAGAGATTATTAAAGAAATGGCTTCTCACGTAGAAAGACCAATCATTTTACCAATGTCGAATCCAACGCCACTTGCTGAAGCAAAACCAGCAGATTTAATCGAGTGGACAGAAGGAAGAGCGTTAGTTGCAACAGGAAGTCCATTTGAACCAGTTACATATAACGGTGTAACGTATGTGATTGGACAATCAAATAATGCACTTATTTTCCCAGGGCTTGGTCTTGGAACAATTGTAGTACGAGCAAGCGTCATGACGGATGGAATGTTCGCAGCGGCTGCTGAAGCAGTTGCAAGTATGGTAGATACAAGTCAGCCAGGAGCACCTATTTTACCAGAGGTCGAAGAATTACGTAATATCTCAGAAATGGTTGCAATTGAAGTAGCGAAAGTTGCAGTTGCAGAAGGTGTTGCAAGAGTGAACTTAAGTGATAACGATATCAAGATGGCAGTGCAAGAAGCAATGTGGAAGCCAGAGTATCGCCAAATAAAAGCGGTAGAAAAGGTTAGAATATAGAAAAAAAGCCCGTTTATAACAATAAGCGGGCTTTCACTTTTACTACTGAAAAAAAGTATAGGAAGTGTCACCTTTGAATTGGAATCAATTATGGAAGAAAGATATGTCCCTTTTAATTATATTAATGGTCGTTGTTCCGATTGCTGGGGAGCTGAACTTTCATCCCTTTAATGATACGTTTCGAGTTAGCTTCGGTACACCGCTATTCTTCTTTTTATTATTATTTTTAAGAAGAGTACCAGCAGGAGTTGCAGGTATTCTTGTTGGTATATCTGTAGTCTTATTCCGAGTATGTCTTGACTGGATCATGCAAGGTTCATTTCATATGACAGAATCATTTTATTTGCGTTATCCTGTGTTCTTCTATTATTTTATTTATGGCAGTTTTTTTTCGCTTTGTAGGGTAAATAAGTTCCATCAGAAACCAATCATTATTGGATGCCTTGGAATTTCAATTGAAATTGTTGCAAGTATGTCAGAACTTGCGTTTTATCACATGTTAGTACTAGGTACAACAATAACGATTTCTGA
The DNA here is from genome assembly GCF_008368855.1 of Bacillus sp. TE8-1. Taxonomy (NCBI): domain Bacteria; kingdom Bacillati; phylum Bacillota; class Bacilli; order Caryophanales; family Bacillaceae; genus Bacillus; species Bacillus sp. TE8-1. The sequence goes on from NZ_QPET01000022.1 coordinate 2,476, forward strand.
AGTGAATAAACTTATTATTATTGCTATTTTTCGTAGTTTCTTTGCACTTGGTTTTTTAAATATGATGAATTTATATGAAACGAAATTAAAAGAATCGCAAGTTCGAAAAGAAAATGAAAATATGTTAATGCATCTTTCTAATTTATATGTGGAATCTGTTCATTTGAAAAAGACGTTACAAAATGCGGAGTTAATTACACAAGAAGCATATCAACTATATCGAAATTTACAAGTAAGCGCTGATTCAAGTAGTAAAACAGCATTGAAAATAGCGGGGGAAGTGCATGAAATAAAAAAGGATAATCAAAGGATATTTGCAGGATTATCTAAACTGTTATTAGATAAAAATGTGGCTGAATATGTAGAAGGACATGAGTTAGCAGAGATGATTGTTAGAATAAACGAGAAGTATGCTGAAATGCTAGAAAAGGATATACGTTTTTCTAAACATATAGAAGGTGAGCATGCTGCATACCACGTGTATACAGTGCTATCAATTTTTAATAACTTAGTTGCAAATGCAGTTGAAGCAATTGAAGATAAAGGTTTCGTTATTATTAAGCTATATAAAAGAAATCAGCATATATTTTTTGAAGTAATTGACGATGGGCCTGGTATTACACAAAAGTATAAGAAATTAGTATTTAAGCCAGGATTTACTTCCAAGTATGATCAAACGGGAACACCGTCAACTGGTATTGGGCTTTCTTACATAAATGAAATGGTAACAGAGCTAGGCGGAGAAGTGAAATTAGAAGACCGAGAAAATAAAAGAGGATGTAAGTTTATCGTTTGTTTACCAGAGGATAGTTTAAAGCAGGAAGGGGAATAGATTTGTTTTATTATATCGTAGACGATGATGAAGTTTTCCGTTCGATGCTTTCGCAAATTATTGAAGATGGAGATCTTGGAGAAGTAATTGGTGAGGCGGATGACGGAGCTTTTATTGAAGCGGATCAACTAAATTTTAAAAAAGTAGATATTTTATTTATTGATTTGTTGATGCCGATGAGGGACGGAATTGAAACAGTTCGTCACATTGCGTCAACTTTCACGGGGAAAATCATTATGATTTCTCAAGTGGAATCGAAGCAGCTTATAGGTGAGGCATATACACTTGGTGTAGAATATTATATTACAAAACCATTAAACAAAATCGAAGTTGTATCTGTTGTACGCAAAGTGATGGAGCGTATTAGATTGGAGCGTTCTATACATGATATTCAAAAATCATTGAATAACGTGTTTCAGTGGGAAAAGCCGCAATTGCGTACTGAACCAGTGCAAGAAGGAAAAAAGATAGGGGATTTAGGGCGCTTTTTACTATCAGAACTCGGTATTGCCGGAGAGAATGGAAGTAAAGATTTACTTAGTATGCTGGAATATTTATATGGTCAAGAAAAGGCACAGACATTTGAGTTTGGCTTTCCTGCGTTAAAAGAAATTTTTCATCATATTACGATAAGGAAATTAGGGGATCTAGCTTTAGAGGCGGATATTGATAAAGAGAAAAAAGCGTCTGAACAAAGAGTACGTCGAGCTATTTATCAGTCGTTAAATCATTTGGCTTCTTTAGGATTAACAGACTTTTCAAATCCAAAATTTGAAAGCTATGCTCCAAAATTTTTCGATTTTACCGTAGTTAGAAAACGGATGACAGAAATGACGAAAGATGAACTCGCATCTTCTGGTCATACGCGAATTAATACGAAGAAGTTTATTCAAGTGTTGTATTTTGAGGCGAAGAGGTTGATGGAGATAGAGTGAAGAAGATGCTTATAAATAAGCATCTTCTTTTGTTAAATCAACATTTTATATTTTCTCGTGGAGCATGTAAAATGTTAAGTAAGAGAAACTGGTTTTATATTAAGGAAGTGTCAAAGCGATGAGTTTCACATTGAATAAATTGATTATTAAAGAAGTGTGCGGAGAGACCTCATATAAAAGAGGTGAAGCCTATTATAAATCAAATAAAGTGATAATAGATCATTACGATGAAAATAAAGAAATTTGTGAGGCGACAGTAAAAGGGAACGAGGATTTCCATGTTACAGTAGCAAAAGCCAAAAAGGGTGATGTTGTTGCAAAATGTAGTTGTCCTTCATTAGCGTCTTTTCAAACGTACTGTCAACATGTTGCAGCAGTATTAATACAAATAAACTATAATCAACAAACAGGTGGAATGAGCTCCACTAGTAGCAGAAATGATCAATTGACAAGTGGTATGTTTCAGCTGTTTGCAGACAAACCACTGAGGCCAAAAAGTAAACAACACCGTTTTGATACACGTGAAATATTAGATATTGAGTTTATATGTACACCAGTTGCTACGAGAAGTGGTGGGGCTCTTCTTGGGATTCAATTGAAACTTGCCAAAGTGTATTTCATAAATCATATTAGAGAATTTCTTTCTAAGGTGGAGAAAAGAGAGTCTTTTCATTGTTCAAATGAATTTACATATACACCAGATGTACATAGTTTTAAACAAGAAACGGATGCAATTATTCAGCAGCTCATTAAAATGTATCATAACGAAAAAATGTATGAAGATACGCTAGAAGTACATGCGAAACAAGATGAAAGTATGATATTTATACCACCAGCTTCATGGAAAGATATGCTCTTTTCACTTTCTAAAGCTGAATATGTACAGCTGAAACAAAATGAACAACTGTTTCAGGGATTACAAGTTTCAAAAGGTTTGTTGCCGTTACACTTTGAATTTACGAAGGGAAATAATGGCGGATTTACACTTCATATAGATGGTTTAAATCGTGTACAAGTTATGGATATGTATAACAATGCACTTTACGATGGGAAATTATATCACTTACACATTGAAGATTGTATGCGACTTATTGAATTACAAAAGATGATGAGTCGCTCAAATAGTAATCAGTTTTATATTCCAGAAAGTAAGATGGAACATTTCGTCGCGAAAGTTGTACCAGGATTAATGAAGCTCGGAACTGTACACATTGATGAAGTAATATCGGATCGTGTTGAAACACCTTCGCTAAAAGCGAAATTGTATTTAGACCGCGTGAAAAATCGCTTATTAGCAGGTCTTGAATTTCACTATGGGAACGTCATGATTAATCCGCTAGAAGAGGATGGACAGCCGTCTGTTTTTAATCGTGATGAGAAAAAAGAAAAAGAGATTTTAGACATTATGAGTGAAAGTGCTTTTGCAAAAACAGAAGGCGGTTACTTTATGCATAATGAAGAAGCTGAGTATAACTTTTTATATCACGTCGTGCCAACATTAAAAGGTTTAGTTGATATTTATGCGACAACAGCAATCAAATTGCGAATTAGTAAAGGGGATGCAGTTCCTCTTATTAGAGTGAGAAGAAAAGAAAGAATTGATTGGTTGTCATTTCGTTTTGATATAAAAGGAATACCAGAAGCAGAAATTAAAGGTGTATTAGCGGCCCTTGAAGAGAAACGTAAATATTATCGATTGGCGAATGGTTCGTTTTTATCGCTAGAGAGTAAAGAGTTTAATGAAATTAATCAGTTTATAAAAGAATCAGGTATTCGGAAAGAATTTTTACATGGAGAAGAGGTAAATGTTCCGCTTATTCGAAGTGTAAAATGGATGAACGGACTTCATGAAGGCAATGTTTTAAGTTTGGATGATTCTGTTCAAGAGTTAGTAGAAAACATTCAAAACCCGAAAAAATTAAAGTTTGCTGTGCCAAATACTTTAAATGCAGAAATGAGAAAGTATCAAGTATATGGGTTCGAATGGATGAAAACACTTGCTCATTACCGTTTTGGCGGTATTTTAGCAGATGATATGGGACTTGGAAAAACGTTGCAAAGCATTGCTTTTATAGATTCTGTTTTGCCTGAGATTCGAGAAAAGAAACTGCCTATATTAGTCGTTTCACCATCATCTCTTGTTTATAATTGGTTTAGTGAATTGAAAAAATTCGCCCCGCATATTAGAGCAGTTATTGCAGATGGAAACCAAGCAGAGCGCCGGGAAATTTTGAAAGATATAACGGAATTTGATGTCGTAATCACGTCATATCCATTACTGAGAAGAGATATAAGATTATATGCAAGACCATTTCATACACTATTTCTTGATGAAGCACAGGCGTTTAAAAACCCTACAACGCAAACGGCAAGAGCTGTGAAAACAATTCAAGCTGAATACCGTTTCGGACTAACTGGTACACCTGTAGAAAATTCATTAGAAGAGCTATGGTCTATCTTCCATGTCGTCTTCCCGGAATTATTACCAGGAAGAAAAGAGTTCGGTGATTTAAGGCGTGAAGATATAGCGAAGCGAGTGAAACCATTCGTATTAAGACGATTAAAAGGGGACGTATTAAATGAGTTGCCAGAGAAAATAGAGCACTTACAATCATCGGAGTTATTACCCGATCAAAAGAGTCTCTATGCTGCTTATTTAGCGAAGTTAAGGGAAGAAACGTTAAAGCATTTAGACAAAGACACGTTACGTAAAAATAAAATTAGAATTTTAGCTGGTTTAACGAGATTGCGACAAATTTGTTGTCATCCCGCTTTATTTGTTGATGATTACAAAGGAAGTTCAGCTAAATTTGAACAACTGTTAGAGATTTTAGAGGAATGTAGAAGTACAGGGAAGAGAATATTAATTTTTTCTCAATTTACGAAGATGCTTTCCATTATTGGTCGTGAGTTAAATCGACAAGCAATTCCATACTTTTATTTAGACGGGAGTACACCAGCGCAGGATCGTGTAGAGCTGTGCGATCGGTTTAACGAAGGAGAAGGAGATCTATTTCTCATTTCTTTAAAAGCTGGTGGTACCGGACTTAATTTAACTGGTGCAGATACAGTAATATTATATGATTTATGGTGGAATCCAGCTGTTGAACAACAAGCGGCCGATAGGGCGTATCGAATGGGACAAAAAAATACAGTGCAAGTTATAAAGCTAGTAGCCCACGGTACAATTGAGGAGAAAATGCATGAACTGCAAGAAAGTAAGAAAAATTTAATCGCTGAAGTGATTGAGCCGGGAGAAGAGAAATTGTCCTCAATCACAGAGGAAGAAATTCGAGATATTTTAATGATTTAATATAAAAAAGCTATGCCTTCAAATTTATGAGGGCATAGCTTTTTTGTTGTAATAATTATATTTTGTTTTGTACAAAGTAAAGAAATCAAATGTTATTTAAATTACTTCTTTGTACCTTTACTTTTGTATGGTTTGGCAGCTGCCTTTTTCTTTGCACTTGATTGCCAACGGTTCCATCCTTTACTTCCTGTACCTTGTCCTACACCTTTTTTCGGTTTTGCTTTCGTTTTACTCATATGATCACTCCGTTATATAAAAATCTTATTTGATAATAGTCAATGATTTAGAAAATACTCTTTATAAATGACTATGATTGCTTTAAGTAAAAATAAACTGCTTGAATGCTATAGTATAACATGAATTTGCAAGTAAACTGAAAGGAATTATAAAGAAAATGAAAATAATAAGAAATACTGCAGATTCTATATTCCGAACGATCACATTAATTGTTTTGTATACGTTAGTTTCGGTCAGTGAAACATTTTTTGGATTGACGAGGCAGAAAAAGTAAAGATGTTAAATTAACAACAATCAATAAAGCCGTAAAATAAAGAATTGAAAAATATTTTAAAACTTTTTGTTGACTTTCTTTATTTTTTGTATAGAATAATCATTAATAAAATGTTTCAGAGATGTGACAACAAAACGACTATGAAAGGACGAGTAGTAGTAGGACGTAGTTTAAGCGAGTCAGGGGTGGTGTGAGCCTGATACGAAGCCTATTATGAAGAACCTCCTGGAGTTGCTAACCGAAATCCTTTATAGGAAAGTAGACTTAGCCGGGAACTTCGCCGTTACAAGAAGAACAGTATCGAGATATTTCATCTCCGTATTGTATAAGTGAGCAACCTCTGTTGCTAATTTGGGTGGTACCGCGGAACCAAAGCCTTTCGTCCCAGTTTTTTGGGAAAGAAGGGCTTTTTTTGTTGGCTTCTTTTCACAACATCCAAACATTTTAGGAGGAAACCACCATGTATCAATCATTAATGACAGTAAGAGAGACTCAAATTGCAATTAAGGAAGTTAAAACATTTTTCGAGGACCAATTAGCAAAACGCCTTGAACTATTCCGCGTATCTGCACCATTATTCGTAACGAAAAAATCAGGATTAAACGATCACCTAAACGGTGTAGAACGTCCAATTGAATTTGATATGTTACATTCAGGAGAAGAATTAGAAATTGTTCATTCACTAGCGAAATGGAAACGATTTGCATTACATGAATACGGATATGAAGCTGGTGAAGGTTTATATACAAACATGAACGCGATTCGTCGTGATGAAGAACTTGATGCAACGCATTCCATTTATGTTGACCAATGGGATTGGGAAAAAATCGTTCAAAAAGAATGGCGTACTGTTGAATACTTACAAAAAACAGTACAAACAATTTATGGAATATTCAAAGATTTAGAAGATCACTTATTTGAAAAATATCCGTTCCTTGGAAAGTATTTACCGGAAGAAATTGTTTTCGTTACTTCTCAAGAATTAGAAGATAAATATCCAGAATTAACACCGAAAGATCGTGAACATGCAATTGCAAAAGAACACGGTGCAGTCTTCATTATCGGAATTGGTGATGCACTTCGTTCAGGTGAAAAGCATGACGGACGCGCAGCTGATTATGACGATTGGAAATTAAACGGTGACATTTTATTCTGGCACCCAGTACTACAATCTTCATTTGAGTTATCATCAATGGGAATTCGTGTTGATAGTAAATCACTTGATGAGCAGTTAACGAAAACTGGTGAAGACTTCAAACGTGAGTATGATTTCCATAAAGGTATACTAGAAGACGTACTACCATTAACAATCGGCGGTGGCATTGGACAATCAAGAATGTGCATGTACTTCTTACGTAAAGCACATATCGGTGAAGTTCAATCTTCTGTATGGCCTGACGATTTACGTGAAGCTTGCAAGAAAGAAAACATTCATCTGTTTTAATAGAAGTAAGGGAATAGCTTAAATATAGAGCTATTCCCTCTTTTTTATAAAACATTACTTATTTATTACCGAGTTCTTCTGCTAAACCGATTAAAATTCCTTCGACTCCACGAATGTAGCAGAGACGATACGAGTTCTCGTACTGAACTACTTCGCCAACGAGCTCTGCACCATGCTTAGTGAGTCTCGATACCATTTCGTCAATATCCTCGACAGTGAACATGACGCGTAGATAACCGAGGGCGTTTACAGGAGCTTTTCGGTGATCTGCTATAGTAGGAGGGGTGAGAAATCGCGAAAGTTCAATTCGGCTGTGGCCATCTGGAGTGACCATCATAGCGATTTCTACGCACTGAGAACCGAGTCCAGTTACGCGACCAGCCCATTCACCTTCGACATTTGCTCGACCTTCGAGATTCAAGCCAATCTCCTCAAAGAAAGAGATTGCGTTATCAAGGGATTCTACAACGATGCTGACATTGTCCATTCGTAGTAATTTGTTTTTTGCCATAGTCTTATCTCCTTATGTATAAAAGTTTATTATTTAATTATCCTCATAATTATACTACTAAGTAGTTACAAATTCCTTTCAGTCAAAAACACCTTGTCACAGTATAGGAAAATGTGACAAGGTGTTTTTTAATATATCATATAGCATCTTGTTAACGAATAGCTTTTTATTTAATAGGAAGGAAGTAGATTAATATGTTTTTTTTATAAGCGTTACTAAACATATCAAATTAGCTCATTTGCACGAAAGGCTCAATTTTCGCCATAAATGATTGATGCAGCGCCTCAACGCCTGTTACTAAATGAAGACGGTCAATAACGACAGACACTTTAATTTCTGATGTACTTACCATTTTAATATGAATATCTTCTTCTTTTAAAGTAGTGAACATATTTGCAGCGACACCTGGGTTAGATACCATGCCAGATCCTACGATTGATACTTTTGCTAAGTGATTTTCATGTTCTACAGATTCATAGTGAAGAGTTTCTTGATTTTGTTCCAAAACTTCTAAAGTTTCTCTTAAATCATTCGAGTGAATGGAGAAGGAGAGATGTACAGTTCCTTCATTTGTAATACTTTGAATGATGATATCTACATTAATGTGTGCTGCTGCTAATGTAGAGAAAACTGTTGAAAGCGAGCCTTGTTCTAGTCCTTTAATTGTGACACGTGTAATATTATCCTCAAATGCAATACCTTTAACGATTGATTGTTGTTCCATGTTACATTCTCCTTTTACAATTGTTCCGTTTTCTTGTTCCATACTTGAGCGAACTTCTAAAACTACGTTATGATTTTTAGCAAACTCAACGGCGCGCGGGTGTAATACGCCAGCACCGAGATTAGCAAGCTCTAACATTTCGTCATAAGAAATTTCGTCTAATTTGTAAGCATCTTTTATAACTCGTGGGTCCGTCGTATATACGCCTGTAACATCCGTATAAATATCACATTTTTTTGCTTTAAGTGCAGCGGCTAATGCGACAGCAGTTGTATCAGAACCGCCTCGTCCAAGCGTTGTAATTTCAAAATCTTCACTGACTCCTTGGAAACCAGCTACAATAACAATCGTACCTTCAGCAAGATAAGATTGAATACGATCTGTATGAATGTCAGTAATCCGTGCACTACTATGTACAGATTCTGTCGTAATACCTGCTTGCCACCCTGTTAATGAAATTGCATGATAGCCTTTTGCTTGCAGTGCCATTGTTAATAATGAAATAGTTACTTGTTCTCCTGTAGATAGAAGCATATCCATTTCACGTTTACTTGGATTTTCTGTGATAGCGTTAGCGAGTGCGACAAGTTCATCTGTGCTTTTTCCCATTGCTGAAACGACAGAGACAATGCTATGACCTCGTTCATATTCTTCAATAATTAAATTTGCTACATGTTGAATGCGTTCGACGCTTCCGACAGAAGTGCCACCGAATTTTTGAACAATTGTTTCCATTACAGATTCCTTCTTTCGTCTATTTTTAAGAATAGATTAGGAAATATATAAATCCCAATACTCCTGTAGTTACCAGAAAGACAAACAAAAAACACCATCTCAAATAAGTGAGGATGGTGCTGTTACAGGAAAAGGGAAACAGAAAACGGAGCTAATAAAAAAACCGCCAAAAAAGGAATATCATAAAAAATGATATCTCTTTTTTGTAGATAGCTCTTCATACGTACACGTTTGTACATATGACAGTTCTGTTTCTATTCGAAAACAGCCCCAATTGATAAATGCAGAGAAATTTATCAATTTCGGCAATACTTCCTTTTATCTAACTTCATAGACATCTCTGTGTCTCCATTAGAATACTCATAAGTATCGCAACCTCTATCTCACGTTTTAGGCGAGAGTGTTTGATTTATGAAGTTGTTGGTAACATTTGTTTTATAATAATTTAAATTTTTCGGGGAATCAAGTGTTTTATATATATTTTAAAAATTCTTTCTTTTTTCTGAGGAAGTTTGTGAAAAATGTAGCAAAATAAATTCATTGCATGTACATTAAACTTATAGTGCATAGGAGGTGGGGAGAATGAAAAGGAAACAGCCTATTTATGTTGCGACAAAAATGAACACGACGATGGAAAAATTATGGGAATATACGCAAGAACCACATATACATACAGAGTGGGATGCTCGCTTTACTGAAATTTCGTATTTAGAGAAAAAAGAAGGAGAACCACAGAAGTTTTTGTATAAAACAAAGATTGGATTTGGGTTTGAAATAGCTGGAGAAGGGGAATCAATAGGTGAAATAAGAAAAGATATTTTAATGCAGTTATGCAATTGGATGGAAACGAAAATGAAATTGTAGATTATTTTGGCGAACCACATTTACTCGTTTCTACACTGCATTTTCATATCGATGAGTTAGGGGCAATGCATATTTCTTCAAAGAAACAATGGTTTTATATGTTTGGAAGAAAAATGCCGTTACCAAAATTTTTGTATGGTGAGGCAAAAATTGTTGAAAGTTATGATGAAACACTTCAGTGTTTTCGAATTCATGTACAAGTACGAAACCCGTTAATTGGTTCGCTTTTTTCATATAAGGGAACATTTGTGGAAAGGGAATAAACGATATGAAAAATATAATATTTGGGCTTGCTTGTTATGTTATTTTTCTAATATGTGAGTGGTCAAATATAAATCCTGTTGAAGCAATTATATTATTATCTGTTTTATTATTTATACCAATGTCACTTTGTATTATTGATAAAAGAAAAAGAGATGGATCGCAATTATTATTTTATAAATCCGTAGCATTTTTATATCCAATCGCAGCAATTTGTGCAATGCTAGCTTTCGTCACAAATCAATATGTATTTGCGCTAGTTTGGTTTGTATATACAGGAATTGTTGCGTTATTTGGTGTAAGTAGATTGCTAGAAAGAGGATGGAAGCTGTTAGAGGAGACCGTCATAGATAGTGCGTTTATTTATTTGTTTTTAGGTGGTTTTTGGTTTTTTGCTTCAGTAGCAAAACTTTCAATTATGCATTTTAGCTCTGACATTGTTTTACTCACAGCTGCACATTTTCATTATTCGGCGTTTCTATTGCCATTATCAGCTGGTTTAATAGGGAGAAAAAGAGAAAAGAGAAGTAAAGTGTATGATGCTATTATGTTTATCATCATGATTTCACCTATGACAGTTGCAATAGGAATTACATACTCAAGAATATTTGAATTTTTTGCAGTGTTCCTATATTTATGTGCAATTTATGGGTATGGATTTTACGTTTGGAGAGCAAAATTTAATGCTATCAGTGCAAAGATTCTTCTAATCGTTTCGTCTAGTACACTCATGGTTACAATTATGTTCTCACTTATATATTCATACGGAAATTTGAAGCATGTAATGACGATTACAATTGCTCAAATGGTTTGGATTCATGGTGTTGTCAATGGAATTGGAGTAGCTTTACCGGCATTTATCGGCTGGGTGATTGAAAAGAGTGTTCCGAATTATAAATACTATGGGAAACCAATGAGTAAGTTAAGAGGAAATGTGGCAATTGGTGAGGCTTATTTATATAGCAACAATTTAGTAGACAGTAAGGAATACAACGGTTTAGTCGATAAAGTAAATGACTTTCATAGTGAGGCATTTGATGTGACGAAGGTTCCTTTAAGTATGATTCATTTTTATGAAAATACAGCAGAGTATGAATTGCAATCGAATATTAAATGGACTCGTTGGTTCCGTCCGTTCGCACTTTGCTATGAGAAAATGAGTAAGCGTGTAGAACAAATACATTTAGGTATGGGCGGCAATTGGGAAACGATGCATGGCTCTATCATTAGTGTAATAGATGAGAAAGACGGAAGAGAGAATGTAAGGGCTTGGATAAGGAAAAATGAAGCAGGTGAATCTATTTTTGTAGCTCTTTATTCAAAGCATACAAATAAGAATGAGACATATATGAATATCGCCTTACCTTTACCTTATTCGAATATGACTGGTATTTTGAGGCTATGTAATGATAATCATGATTTAATCATTACTAGTAAGTTAAGAGAAAATGGCCAGGGAGATGAGGGGATTTATTTACATACTCGGTTCTTAACAATCCGTTTACCGTTAGCAGAGACTTTCATCATTACAGAGGGTAAGGATAAAATGTTAACAGCTCATCATAGCATGTGGCTATTTGGACTTGAATTTTTACATATTCATTATAAGATTGAAAAATTTGCACAGAAGTAAGAAAGGCTTGGATGGGTTTCCAAGCTTTTTTATGTATGGGTAATTGTCATAGAAATTTGTTTATTTAGCTCATTATCCCAAACACGTTGAATTTCAAAAGTGCCTGTTTCAAAAAATAATGGGAATCTTTCTTTAAACCAATCTTGCATCGGAAGCTTTAGTGCTGTATCAATTGGTATCCATAATAATTCGCCCTCAGGAGGGTTCAAAAGAAATTCACCTTCAAATGAGTCTGTCCAGTAGTTGAATACCATGTACCGAACATTCCCTTTCAGATTTATATATTCATCTAATCCCTTAAAAATTAAATCCGAAACAAGTAATCCGGTTTCTTCTTTTACTTCCCTTATAGCGGCTTGAACGATACTTTCGGGGAAATCTATTTTGCCGCCAGGAGCGATGTAGCCAGGGAAACCTCGATGGTTGGGGCGTTTTATGAGTAAAACTTCATTGTTACGTTGGATCATACACATTGTATAGATCTGGTGTTCGATGTTATGTGAATTTGGAGGCATAATGATGCATTCTCCTTTATATTTTTTTGATAATTTTACCATAACATAATTGTTTCTTATATAATTAGAAGTGTAATATTATAAATTTTCAGTCATATATTATGTATTCTATAGTCATTTGAAAAGAGGGGAGAGACATGCAAGGGGAAATACAAAAGGAGAAAAGTTTAGGTTATATTGGAAAATTATTATTACCAGTTAAAGTATCAACGCACTTTAAGTTTTTATGGATTGGACAATTACTCTCGGCCTTAGGTAGTTCGATAACTATGGTCATACTTCCAGTTGTTGTGTATTCATTAACTGGTTCAACAGTTGTAATGGGGATGACGATGGCAATGTACATGCTACCTAATATTCTTGCTTTACCGTTTGCGGGTTTAATTGTAGACCGAATTGATCGGGTTAGGTTAATGTTATTTACGGATATAATCCGCTGTATATTAATGCTATTACTTGCATCGCTTATATTTATGGATTTATTAACAATTACGATTTTATATATTCTCGTTGCCATATACGGACTTATGGAAGGGATATTCCAACCAGCATATTCTGCTGTAAGGGCGAAAGTATTCGTCCCTGAAATTCGTAATGCAGCTAACGCACTCACTCAAATGAGTAATCAAGGTATACGATTAATTGGGCCAGCACTTGGTGGATTAATCGTATCGGTTGCATCTGCAGGGATAGGCTTCGGACTAGATGCAGCAACGTACTTATTATCATTTTTATGTTTATTATTTTTAAAAGAAATTAAGTTTAAAAAAGTAAAACCCATTGAAAAGAGTAAGCTTAATTACAAACAAGAGTTTATGGAAGGTGTTTTAGTTTTAAAAAGTCATCCGTGGCTGTGGATTACAATTTTAGTTTTTTCTTTTATAAATATTTGTTATGCCGGCATTATCGTCGTATTAATTCCATGGTTATTTAATGTTCATCATCATTTTGAAGCTTACGTGTATGGGCTTGGCATGGCCTTTTCTGGTGGTGGGGCTGTAATTGCCGCATTAATATTTGGTGGGAAAGAGCTGTGGCATAAGAGAGGATTACTGGCTTATGGAGGTGTTTTAATGAGTGGCATTGCTTTATTAATTATGCCATTCATTTCTTGGGCACCCGCTTTAATATTCTTAATGGCAATTGAAGGATTTGGCATGATGATATTTGGACTCATTTGGGAAACGAGTTTACAGGAGCTTGTACCAGAAGAAGCATTCGGAAGAGTGGCAAGCCTTGATATGTTGGGTTCTTTTGCTTTATTGCCAGTAGGATACGTAGTTGTAGGCTGGTTAGCTACTGTCATAGGTGGCGAGATAACTATTATAACACTAGCTAGTTTAGTAATTTTAACAATTGGAATCGCATTGTCTGTACCGAGTATTCGTCGATTTAATTGATTATATGGGAAAAGAGGGCGATATGCATGACTATAGAAAACTTGAAAGATATAGTAACAAGGCAATTAGAGAGTAAATATATTTTGGAAGAAAAGGTCTTTGAAGCGAAAAATTTTACAGTCTATATCGCTACCCAAATAGAAAATAACTTAGCATATAATCAATTAGTATTAATAAAACATCTTTGTAATGAAAAACCGTCCATACATATTTGGCACAAAAAGATTAGTATGGAAGCAACAAAATTAGAAATCACAAAAGAAGTGACGGAAGCGATACAAGCAGGTTTCAAAAATGAAGAATAAGCCCTAAAGAAATTAGGACTTATTCTTCATTAAATACAAATGTTTGTTTCATTTTCTTACCTTCATTTACCGGATGGCCGTTATAAGAGAAATTCTTTTCTTCCCAAGTGATCACAACTTTAAAATTATGACTATTAAAGTCTAATGGGAATACCATGTAGTCAAAGCTTGTATGACTTTTAGAAATATTTTCATTAGGTGTAGTAGGTTTAAAGGTAGCTTTAGAGGTAGGGTTGTTATCAAGTATTTCCACAGATACATTTGATACATCATGACCGATGTTTTTTACGAGTAAACTATACGTATCAAATACACCTTGTTTTGGCTGAATTGCTTGCTTGTTTGAGTTATGAGATTTATCAATTTCGACATACCATTGTTTAGACTTTGACGCAATCGGCAGTGACTGAAATGTGTAAGCATTAGCTTGCATTGGTAGTGCTAAACATATAAGCGTAAAGAGAGTTAATATTTTTCGTTTCATTTTTTAGAGCTCCCATTCTTTAATGGATTTACTTGTTATTATCTTCTTTTTACGAGTAAATATACCATATAATGTAAAATGGGTATTGTGAGTAGTGAATTAATATCTTATTCACTACTCTTATAGCTGGCATCATTACGTATGTAGTAAGAAAGAATAAATTTATTTTTTCTTTCTATACTTAGATTGCCGCTCTTTTTAAAAGGGCTATTTTTACGTTTTAATAAAAAGAATTTCCTAAGAGTTCCGTATAAATTATTTATTTTAATGTAGTTAAATGTGCTTATATATGTGAAATTAGAGAAGGAAGCTGTGTAGAGATGTTTCTACACAGCTTTTTAGGATATGAAAAAATTCCCAAAAATATGTTAAAATAACATTGTCATACAACAAGGGGGATTTGTTTTATGGAAAATGGACATCTTGCTAAAGTAGACTTAACGAAAAAAATTGAATCAAAATCTAAGTACAACAAGAAACTCGAAAAATATCAAAGGCGCTTATTAGCATTACAGCAAATTTTGAAAGAAGAAAAAATCGCGGTTATGCTTGTTATGGAAGGATGGGATGCGGCTGGTAAAGGTGGGGCAATTAAGCGGGTGACGGAACATCTTGACCCGCGTGGGTTCCAAGTAAATCCAATTGGAGCGCCTGCACCTCATGAAAAACGTTACCATTATTTGCAACGTTTCTGGCGCAAAATTCCACAGTACGGGCAAATCACCATTTTTGATCGCTCATGGTACGGTCGTGTGTTAGTTGAGCGTGTTGAAGGATTTGCTACAAAGGAAGAGTGGATGAGAGCATATGATGAGATTAATGATTTTGAAAAACTACTAACAGATGACCATTACATAATAGGGAAGTTCTTCTACCATATAAGTAAAGAGGAACAGTTAAAGAGATTTAAAGATAGAGAGAAAAATCCTTTAAAAAGGTGGAAAATTACAGACGAAGATTGGCGTAATCGTGAAAAATGGGATGAATATGTTGAAGCAATGGAAGACATGTTTGAAAAAACAAGTAAGCCAAATGCGAAGTGGCATATTATTGAAAGTAACGATAAATTGTATGCCCGTGTGAAAACGTTAAAAATCATTATTTCATTCATTGAGGATTATTTCTTAGAACATGGTATAGAATTGCCTTCTTATTATTATGAAATGAAAGAGGATATTGAAGTTTTGCAAGATGTAGGTGTTAAAGAGTAAAAAAGAAAATGGTCCTGTGAATTGGTGAAACCAAATTATGGGACTTTTTTATTTAGAAACATTTTACAATTAACAGAATAAGGTATATAATCAATAATCGTATTAACATTGTTAATATGATTATTGATTATATACTATGTGGGGGTTTTACTTTGAAGGGAAGAGATGTTGTTTTAGGTTTATTAATGGAAAAGGAATTGTCTGGTTACGATATTAAAATTGTGTTTGAAGACGTATTTACTCATTTTTTTGATGGAAGTTTTGGAATGATTTATCCAACGTTACGACAATTGGAGAATGAAGGGAAAATAAAAAAAGAGGTTGTCATGCAAGAGGGGAAACCGAATAAGAAAATGTACTTTATTACAGATGAAGGACGTGAAGAGTTTTATCAATACATGCAGACGCCTGTAGAGAAGGATGTTTTACGTTCGGATTTTTTAATGAGAATGTATTTTGGCAACTATAGTGATGATGTGACAATAAAAAAATGGATTAAAGATGAAATTGAAAGAAAAGAAGCGTACATTGCAGATCTTCGATTGAAATATGAAAAGTGGAGAGTAGGTATTACTTTCGTCGAAGAAATTTCACTAGATGTAGGTATTGCATCGTATAGTGCACAAGTGGAGACTTTGAAGAGAAAATTAGAAGAGTTAGAGGCAAAAGAAAACAATAAAACAGAAGAATGAAAAACGCATTCACAATAAATAAAGGGGTATATAAAGATGGAGCAATCAAAGGGTATTAAGATTGTCTTTTTAATGTGTCTAGGTATCTTTCTTTGTATGATTGATACGACAATTATGAATATAGCTTTACCGGCAATACAATCGAGTGTAAATACTTCATTAGAAAAGATGTCTTGGGTATTAAATGTTTATACAATGACGATTGCAGTACTTGCCATTCCGTTAGGGCGGATAGCTGATATTTTTGGAAAAGCAAAGATGTATATTCTTGGTCTGGTGATTTTTGGTGGTGGATCGGTACTTTGCGCTTTTGCTAATACAGGTGATTTTCTTATTTTTTCTCGTTTTATACAAAGTATTGGGGCAGCGATTTTATTTCCAACAAGTATGGTAATTGGTGTATCAGCTATGCCATTAGCTAAGAGGCATGTTGCGCTTGCGATTTTAGGAGTAACACAAGGATTGTCAGCTGCTATGGGACCAGTAATAGGTGGAATTATTACACAAAATTTAGGATGGAGATGGGTGTTCTTCGTTAATGTTCCGGTTTGTATAATAGGAATCGTGTTATGTTGCATCATGCTACAAATAAAAAATGAAGAACGTATTATCTCAAAAATAGATTGGATAGGACTACTATTAAGTAGCACAGCAATTTTTTCATTTACTCTCATATTAGTAAAAGGTAATACATGGGGATGGCAAAGTAATATTGCTTTGTCTTGTTATGCAATTAGCACTATTTCTCTTATTCTATTTGTTTTAGTAGAACGAAAGATTCATAATCCAATGGTGAATTTAAAGTTATTTCAAGATCGAATGTTTGTCGGAGCGTCTATCGTTGTTATATTAAGTAATTTATTTTTAATTGGAGTTACTGTATTGCTTCCAACGTTCTTGACGAAACTACAAGGTCGAACGGAAATTGAAGCGGCTTTTTTAGTGACACCTATTTCAGCAATGATATTTTTTGTCTCACCAGTTGCAGCAACTTTAATTAAAAAACTCGGAAAAGTAACTATTATTTTGTCAGGATTTCTTATTATGGGGCTTTCCTACTATTGGTTGCAAATGATTGATGTTCATTCAACAAATATAGAAATTATTATTCCATGTATGATATTAGGTGTTGGATATGGTTTAGTAGTGGGGCCAATTACAGTTTTAAGTGCGTCTTCGTTTGAAGGAGAATTGTTAACTGCTTCTCAAAGTGTTGTATCAATGTTACGACAAGTCGGAATTGTATTGGCGGTCGCAATATTTGTCTCGAACTTAACTCACAATTTAACTGTAAATAAAGAAAAAGTATATCGTTATGCAGAAGAAAAGGTGCGTAATATTCATGTGAATAGTACTGAGCAAACTGAAATTTTACAAATGACTAAAGAAAAAATAGAGAATCAAAGTTTAGAGTCGAATATAAATAAGAAACAAAATGCAATGACAATGGGATTAAGTAAAGAGAAAAAGGAAGAATTGATTCGCGACAAGACGGATGAAATATTAAGAGAAGTTCCAGTAGAATATAGAGATGTAAAAAGAGAAGAAGTTATGAGGCAAGTGACAAAAGAAGTTGAAAAACAAGAGGAAAGTATAAAGAAAGAGGTACTCACATTTTCGAATGATGTGAATCATTATGCCAAGAATCAGATGGCTATGAGTTTTACAGATTTATATAAAGCAAGTGTGCCAATTATTTTAATTTGTGCTTTCGTAAGTTTGTTGTTTTGGGAAGGGAAAGCTTTGAGTAAAAAGAGAAGGGGAAGATTAGTAGAAGAAGCGTAAAGAAAAACAGGCTGCTATTAGCCTGTTTTTTTCATTGTTTTCTCCTTGCATATTGTGAATAGTAGTATTTTTAATATAGCATGGGATAAGTCGAGTATGATTAGAAAGTTTTTTAGAATGAAAGGGATGAATGGAAAATGCCATTGAATATGTAACGTTATACATAGTACATTAACAAGAGGGATTAATTTTAAAAGGAGGATGGGGAATTGCTAGATAAGGCAGGGGCTTTAATAGATAATCATGTGTACACAGGAGAAGAGCAACAAAAACTATACAAACGAACGTTAATAATCGTCAGCATTTCACAAATGTTTGGCGGTGCAGGACTAGCTGCTGGTATTACAGTGGGAGCACTTCTTGCGCAGCAAATGCTTGGAACAGATGCATTTGCAGGATTACCAACTGCTATGTTTACATTAGGATCGGCATTAGCAGCTTTCATAGTAGGGAAGCTTTCGCAACGATATGGACGCCGGATAGGTCTTGCAACAGGGTTTATAGTAGGTGGATTTGGAGCAATTGGTGTTGTAATGGCAGCTTTAACAAATAGTATTATTCTTTTACTTATTTCTTTACTTATATATGGTGCCGGTACAGCCACGAATCTACAAGCTCGTTATGCAGGTACAGATTTAGCAGATAAGAAGCAGAGAGCAACGGCTGTTAGTATTACGATGGTAATGACGACTTTCGGTGCAGTTGCAGGACCAAATTTAGTAGGGGTAATGGGAAGTTTTGCTCATTCAATTGGAGTTCCTAAGCTTGCAGGTCCGTTCATACTATCGGCAGCAGCATTTATACTGGCGGGTCTAGTTCTTTTTGTTATGCTTCGTCCAGATCCTTTGATTATTGCTAACATAATAGAAAGATATAAACAGGAACATACATATAAAGGACAACCAATAACAGAAGAAGCGAAAGAAAATAAACGAGGTATTACAGTGGGAGCAATCGTAATGATACTTACGCAAATAGTGATGGTTGCGATTATGACGATGACGCCAGTTCATATGGGACACCACGGTCACGGTTTAAGTGCAGTAGGACTTGTGATAGGTTTTCATGTAGGTGCAATGTATCTTCCATCTCTCGTTACAGGAATGTTAATTGATAAAATTGGCCGAACTACAATGAGCATAGCTGGTGGAGTGATTTTACTTGCAGCGGGTGTCATAGCTGCGATAGCGCCAAGTGATTCTTTATTATTATTAATCGTTGCTCTGTCTTTACTTGGGCTAGGATGGAACCTCGGATTGATAAGTGGTACAGCACAAATCGTTGATTCCACAACACCGTCTACACGTGCTAAAACACAAGGGAAAATAGATGTTTTTATTGCGCTAGCTGGAGCTTCTGGTGGAGCAATGTCAGGTATGGTAGTAGCGAATTCAAGTTATGCGGCATTGTCATTGGCTGGAGGCGTGTTAGCGTTATTACTTATTCCTGTTGTGATATGGTCTCGAAAAGGGGCAAGAAATTAAATGAAAAAGAGGTTCTAGTTACTGACTAGAACCTCTTTTTATACACTTAAATTAAATTCCACTCTACAATAAGCCCTAAATGCGTAAGTCCGCCACCAAATCCGTATAGTAAAAGTGTGTCTCCATTATTTAATTTCCCTTCTTTTATAGCTAAATTTAAAGCGAGTGGAATGGTGACTGAAGAGGTATTCCCCATATATTCCACGCTCGTTAATGTTTTTTGTATTGGAATTTGAGATTTTTCGCAAATAGATTCGATCATTCGTAAGTTAGCGCTGTGGGGTATGAACCAGTCTATATCATCTACTTGCATATTTACGGTATGTAATAAATTTTTTATGCCTTTTGGTACTGTGCGTGTTGCCCATTTATATACTTCTCTTCCATTTTGAACGATTTTTTCATTTGTTTGCAGTGGTGTGCCATTCATAGTAGTAGATAAGTTTGTTCTATATAGATGAATGCCGCCATCACCGTTTGTTCCCATGTGAGCAGCGATAAAGCTTGGGGTGTTTTCATCTCTTTCTAATAAAATAGCTCCAGCACCATCACCGAATAAAATACAGGTCGTTCTATCGGTATAATCAGTAACTTTAGATAATGTCTCTGTCGCTACGACAAGTACTTTTTCATGTGATCCAGAAGTGATTAAGCTATTACCGACGTGTAGTCCATATGTAAAACCAGCACAAGTTGCATTTAAATCAAAAGCTAGTGTATGAGGTATGTTGAAGTATTGTTGTATTTGGCAAGCAACACTAGGGAAAATGTAATCAGCAGTAGTAGTAGCGACAATGATACAGTCGACATCTTCTAAGTTTTTCTTATATGTTGTACATAAATTTTTAATTGCTTTAATGGCTAAGTTTGAGGAGTATTCTTCGTCACTAGCGATTCTTCTTTCCTTTATTCCTGTTCTTTGTACAATCCATTCATCATTCGTATGGACCATCTTTTCTAAATCGTTATTAGACAATATTTGATCTGGAACATAAGTACCAATTGCAGTAATACGAGATTTAGAATGCATAGGAACATCTCCTAACTTTTATTTTTTATAACCTGATACTAATATTAGGTTATAAAAATGTCAATAAAGATTTTTGTTGTATTAAAACGATAATACTTAACTTACTATGAAGGAATTTGGCGAGTGCTGTAAAAATAATATACGAGAAGTTTCTAAAATTGATAATGAAGGGAGTTAAGCTCCTTGAAAAGGATTTTACACATGTTTCCTGTCGTCATCATTTGTAGCTTTATTCTTATTATTTTTCCTGAGAAATCTTATGCTTGTGATTGTATTAAAGTATCAACAGAAGCTGCATTTCAAAAAAACGATGTAGTGTTTGAGGGAAAAGTAATTGAGGTTGGAAGGAAAGAAGAGGTTGGAACTGAAGTGTTATTTGAAGTGAAGAAAATTTGGAAAGGGACAACTTCTTCGCAAATTATCGTATATACAAAGGGTGGTGATTGTATGTTTCGCTTTGTAGAAGGAGGAGGGTACTTAGTATTTTCTACTCAAAGAGGATCAGAAAAACAATTACACACAAATAGTTGTAGTGGAACGAAGAGATTGGATGAGGCAGGGGCGGACAAAGCGGCTTTAAGTCAAATTGCAAAAGAGTCTGTTCCGACGAAGAAAGTGGATTTAAAAGGTGAGATGGTGAGCGGTTTAAATTGGCGGCAAGTTGCTATTATTTCCATTGGTTTGTTATTGATGATTGTTTTTGTTATTTTTATTGTGAGAAAAACTCGCAAAAAATGACGATTAAAGTAAAAATATAACGATTTTCTTTCGTGTGATATAGGTTGTTAAACCTTGTGAAAGCGAATTACTTATGCTACACTTTATGTAACTTAAAATGAACGGAGGGGCTTCCTTTGATCTTAATCAGATTACGTCTCAATACTTTGTGCCAATAATTGAATAGCGCTCAAAGGCTCTGTCTGTGTACAGAGTGAACGGGATTGGTCTGCCTATTTTAAAGGAACCCTTTATTAAGCTTATATGTGAAAAAGAGGGAGGGACGAATACGCCCTCTTTTTGTTTTGCCTTTATAAATAGAATGGGATTGTATAGGTGAACGCTTATTGTGGATACGTATACGATCTTGGGACTTTTTGACTATAAAATAGGATGAAAGCATAGCTTTCTTCTATTTCTTTGGTGAACCCTTATCCGTTTACGAAAACACAGGCAGCGACCTGTGTTTTTTATTTTACGTAATCGAAATGGAGGAATAAATATATGGAAGAAGTATTACAAAGAGCAGTTTTAGTTGGAGTAAATGTAGGTAATGAAGATGATTTTGCGTATTCGATGGAAGAGTTAACAAATCTTGCGGAAGCTTGTGATGTAGAGGTAATTGGGCAAGTAACGCAAAATTTACAACGAGTAAATCCGTCGCATTATATCGGAAAAGGAAAGATTGAAGAAGTAGCAGCGTATGTACGCGAAATAGATGCGAATATGGTCATCTTTAATGATGAATTATCTCCTTCACAAATTCGAAATTTAGAAGAGGATTTAGATTGTAAGGTAATTGATCGTACCATTTTAATTTTAGATATTTTTGCGCAACGTGCGAAAACGAAAGAAGCACAGCTACAAGTAGAAGTAGCACATCTTCAGTACATGATGCCTCGTTTAATCGGTCTTCGTGAATCGTTAGGAAGACAGAGCGGCGGCGTTGGTACGAAAAATAAAGGTGTCGGTGAGAAAAAGTTAGAGTTAGATCGTCGTAAAATTGAAGAACAAATTTCAGTTTTAAATAAAGATTTAGAAGCGCTCGTTGCTCAGCGTCAAACACAGCGAAAGCAACGTAAGAAAAATGAAATACCTGTTGTAGCATTAGTAGGTTATACGAATGCAGGAAAGTCAACGACGATGAATGCAATGCTTGAAATTTATAATGGTACAGAAGAAAAGCAAGTATTTGAAAAAGATATGTTATTTGCGACGTTAGAAACATCTGTACGAAATATTGATTTGCCAGATAATAAATCATTTTTATTAACAGATACAGTTGGATTTGTAAGTAAATTACCACATCATCTTGTGAAGGCGTTCCGTTCAACGTTAGAAGAAGTAGCGGAAGCAGATTTACTTATTCACGTCGTAGATTACGCAAATCCAAATTATGAACAATTAATTGATATTACAAATGAAACGTTAAAGAAAATTGGAGTAGAAAATATTCCAACGATCTATGCTTATAACAAATCAGATATGGTGGATGTTGAAATTCCGAAAGTACAAGAAGACCGCGTGTATTTATCTGCGAAGAAACATGTTGGAATGGAAGAGCTTGTAGAAATGATTCGTTCCCATATTTATAAAGAATATACGAAATGTGAAATGTTAATTCCGTATGATCAAGGACAGGTAGTTTCGTATTTCAATAATCATGCGCACGTTTTATCAACGAGTTATGAAAATGAAGGTACGAAACTAGAAGTGGAATGTAAGACGAGCGATTACGAGAAGTATAAGCGTTTTGCAATTTAATGTAAGAGGCAACCCAGTTTGTGATTGGGTTGCCTTTTTCTATAATGTTTTACTGCTGAAAGTTACAAGGATGCAAGTCAATGATGGGAGTTAAGTTATATTTCTGGAAAAAGAAATGAAAGCAGTATAGAATAGAAATGTTTCAAAAGTCAGAATTTATTACACCTACTGTAATAAATATATTTTTTGTACAGAAAGGAGCGATTCACATATGCAGGCAGTTTCGCAAAAAAACACAGTAGAAACACCGACAATATATCGAATATTATTTGCGATTAGCTTTGGACATTTTTTAAATGATTCGATGCAAGCAGTTGTGCCGGCGTTGTTTCCTATTTTGGAAAAAACGATGAATTTATCCTATATGCAAGTAGGGTGGATTGCGTTTGCGTTAAATATGACGTCATCGATTATGCAACCGGTGTTTGGTATGTATTCAGATAAGAAGCCGTCACCATTTTTATTACCACTCGGCATGTTTTCAAGTATGCTTGGAATGATTGGACTCGCGTTTGCACCAAACTTTATTATTGTTATTATTTCTGTTTTATTTATTGGTTTAGGTTCCGCAGTCTTTCATCCAGAAGGCGCTCGTGTTGCGTATATGGCGGCAGGTGCAAAACGAGGGTTAGCGCAAGCGATTTATCAAGTTGGGGGAAACACGGGGAATTCTTTAGCTCCTATTTTTACAGCGCTAATTTTCGTTCCACTCGGTCAAATTGGTTCATTGGGTTTTACAGCATTTGCAGCAGTAGGAATTGCATTATTAATTTTCGTATCGAATTGGTACAAAAATGAATTAGCAACCGGTGCTGTAAGAAGGAAGAAGAGGGCTGCACTTGAGGCGGAAAATGCAATTGTAAGTACACACATTAAATTCGTTATTATACTTCTTGTTTTTCTTACTTTTGTACGCTCTTGGTACGGTGCTGGTATCGGGAATTTCTATCAATTTTACTTAATAGAGCATTACGGTTTATCTATAAAAAATGCCCAGTATTTCGTATTCGCATTTATGATTGCTGGTGTGTTAGGCACTTTCTTCGGAGGACCGTTAGCAGATCGATTTGGTAAGAAAAATATCATCGTATTTTCAATGTTAGGTTCAGCGCCACTTGCACTGTTATTACCACATGTCTCACTTGTGTGGGTCGTACCGTTATTTTTATGTATCGGTTTTATTAGTTCAAGTAGTTTTAGTGTAATTGTTGTATATGCACAAGAGCTTGTGCCTGGAAAAGTGGGAATGGTGTCAGGATTAATCGTAGGTCTTGCATTTGGACTTGGAGCATTAGGTGCTGTAGTTCTTGGGAAATTAGCAGATATATATAGCCTGCAATTTATTATGCTATTATGTAGTTGTCTACCATTAATTGGACTCACTTCATGGTTACTGCCAAGTGATAAGAAAACGATAGAATAGGGGATGCGCTATGAAATTGTGTGAAAACGTTACGGAATTAATAGGGGATACACCTGTCATCCGATTATCTAAATTTATTCCGGAAGACGCAGCAGATGTGTATGTGAAACTAGAAATGTTTAATCCATCGCGCAGTGTGAAAGACCGTGCTGCTTATAATTTACTTCACGTTGCAGAAGAAAATGGTCTCATCAAACCAGGAGATACAATTATTGAACCGACAAGCGGGAATACAGGGATTGGTTTAGCGATGAATGCAGCAGCTAAAGGGTATAAAGCGATTTTAATTATGCCAGATAATATGTCAAAAGAGCGTATTAATTTATTGAAAGCATACGGAGCAGAAGTAGTTTTAACACCAGCAGAACAAAGAATGCCAGGAGCAATTGCGAAGGCGTTAGAATTGCAAAAGCAAATACCGAATAGTTTTATTCCGCAACAATTTGAAAACCCAGCTAATCCGAATATTCACCGTTATACGACTGCGCTTGAAATTTACGAACAAATGGATGGAGAGCTGGACGCTTTTGTTGCAACGGCAGGAACAGGCGGAACGATTACAGGGACTGGTGAAACGTTAAAAGAGAAATTACCAAACTTATATATTGCAGTAGTGGAACCGAAAGGATCTCCCGTTTTATCCGGTGGTGTACCAGGTCCTCATAAACTAGTAGGAACAAGCCCAGGATTTATTCCGAAAAACTTAAATACAGAAGTGTATAACGAAATTATTCAAATTGCAGATGAAGAGGCTTTAACGACAATGAGAAACTTAGCTAGACAAGAAGGATTATTAGTTGGGCCATCTTCTGGAGCATCTGTTTACGCTGCAATCATGATAGCGAAACGCCTAGGCGTTGGTAAAAAAGTTTTATGTATTGCGCCTGATACAGGTGAACGTTATTTGAGCATGGGGTTATTTGAATAAAAAGGGTAGAAACACCTTAATAGTGAATAGCTGCTATTAAGGTGTTTGTTTTATGGAATGAAGAGGGGGAGAAGAACAATGAAACTATTAAAACCAATCCATGAATATAGTGAGCATATTACGGCGTATAGACGAGCGTTTTTACACTCAGGGGAACAACCACATGGAAGTAGTTCTTTACAAAACTTTGATTCTCTTGATGAATGGTTTGAAAAAGTGAGTAAACAAGAACTAGGAGAAAACTTACTAGCTAATAGAGTGCCATCTAGTCAGTTTTTAAGTTTTGAAAAAGGGGAACTTATAGGTTTTGTGAATATTAGACATAGATTAAATCCAGGATTATTACGGGAAAGTGGTCATATTGGATATAGTGTCCATCCGAATAAACGTCGCCACGGTTACGCTACGAAACAACTACAACTTGCATTAGCTGAAGCGCAAAAATTAGGATTGCAGAAAGTATTAATAACTTGCGATAAATCCAATATCGGTTCTGCTAAAACGATTCAAAAGGTTGGAGGTGTGTTAGAAAATGAAGTAGTTTCTTCTCGTACTGGTGAAGTTATTCAGCGCTATTGGATAGAAATATGATTAAGTAGGAATTTGAAAAGGTAATGCAAGCTGTAATATCGAAATAGATAAATGAAATATAGGGGATTACTGCAATTTTAGGGGGAAATGAAATGGGATTAAAAGAGAAAGCGATAGAGATGTCAGAGATTTATAGGAAAAATCCGAAAGTAGAAGCTATTATTTTAGCGGGTTCAGTAGCTAGAAGGCTTGAAGATGAACATTCAGATATAGAATTACATATTTTATGGTCAACACCGCCGGAAGATGAGGATCGTAGGGCCCCTATTTATCATATTGATGGGAAAATATTATCGTATCATCCGTATGAGGAAGAAGAATGGTCGGAAACGTATTTAACGAAAGAGAGAATTAAATTAGAGATTAGTAACTTTTTAACAGAGACAGTAGAGAAAGTGATTTCGGATGTGGTGGATCAATATGATATAAGTTATGAAAAACAATGTATTGTATCATCCATTCATGATGGTGTTAGTTTGTATGGAGAAGGGAAAGTGAATGAATTAAAAGAAAAAGTAGCGGCATATCCAGATGAACTAGCAAAACGGATGATTTCAGAAAATCTATGGTTAAGTAATCGTTGGCACAATCGAAAGGCGCTTTTAAAACGGAAAGATTGGCTTATGCTTTATGACGTTATTTGCGAAGTACAAAGGAACATATTGGGTGTTTTATTTGGTTTGAATAAAATGTACGTACATCATCCAGCGTTTAAATGGATGCCTAATAATGTGGAACGAATGACTATTAAACCTGAAAAATTATATGAACGTATGGCGGACACATTAATAGGGAATCCAGAAAAAAGTGTGCAGGAGTTAGAGTTGCTAATAGAAGAAGTGTTGCAACAAGTTCATACATACGCACCAGGAGTAAATGTGGATGAGCAAGAAAAATCTATTTTTTATTTTGTGAAATAGAAAATAGTAATAAGGGGGAAGTTATGGGGTTTTTTAATAGGTTTTTTAAAAAAGTTGAAAAAGTAAATGAGCAAGAAGCTACTCTTCATGAATTAAGTGAAGAATTGTATGTTGAATCACCGGTAGAGGAAGCGACTAGTTACTGGGTATCAATGGCACAAAATATAATTGTTAATGCTGTAAAAGCGGCTGACAATGATGTGGAACGTGCCTTCGTGTTATTGAATTTGAAGAAAGGTGAGGCTTCATTTGATATTTTTTATCAAATAAATGGGCAATTGTATTTCTGGGATCAGCTAGAAAATGAGACGATAAGAAATAGAATTCAGAACGAGTTGTTACCGCAAGCTCCAGAAGTTTCAAATGCAGTAAATGAGCAATTTCGTGGAGCTGATCACCCTATAATTTCGTTCGCACAATTGCAGTTTGAATGGGAAACGAAAGCCTGGTTCTCACATATAATTTGGGAAGATAGCCTTGCTGCTCAATTGCCCAAAACTCAAATTCTAAATGAATGGTTTCGTGTAATTAAAGAAGAAACGAAAAATAGACCACTGGATAGTGATGCGAAATTTTCTTGGTATCCATCAAACTCTTAAAAAATGAATACAGAGAGACAGGTTATGTTTCTAGATGATTTGTATTATTGAATAAGTATCAATAATACGTAATTCTTTTTCTATTGCCTGTTAGAATTCGTTATGTACTAAGCTACTTGTTTTCTAAACTAAAACTTATATTTCGAATTTTCAAATAGATTGTAATACATAAAAATTCGAAATATAAGTTGACACTATTTTTAATGTGTGATAAAAATGATAGTAATCAATTCGGAAAATAATATTTGGGCAATGAAAGGGTATAGTAGTGAATATCTCCCTATTTCAGAGAGCTGATGGTTGGTGTGAATCAGTATATAGATTATTCATGAAGTTCGTCCTGGAGCATCTTTCATAAATCTCATATTTTGAGGAAATGAAAGACGGTAGTTTATACCGTTATCAAATAAAGTGGTGAAGATTTTTTCACAACTAGGGTGGTACCGCGATATTTATCGTCCCTACGTATTTACGTAGGGACGTTTTTTATTTAGGTCCTAACTTTGGTGTGGCTTCATAACTAGGGTGGTACCGCGATATTTTATCGTCCCTACGTTTTTGCGTAGGGGCGTTTTTATTTAGGTGGTTTCTTAGTATTCTTCACAACTAGGGTGGTACCGCGATAATTTTGTCGTCCCTACGTATTTACGTAGGGGCGTTTTTTTATTATTAGGGAGGAAGTGAACGTATTAGAAAAGAGTATTGATAGAACAATATAAATACCGAATTGTAACAAAGAAAAAGAGATAGAGAGGAGATTAACAAATGAATTCACAGCAATGGACATCGAAATTAGGTTTCGTATTAGCTGCAGCAGGTTCGGCAATTGGTCTTGGGGCGATTTGGAAATTCCCATATATGGCCGGCATTGGAGGAGGCGGAGCGTTCTTCCTAATTTTCATCGGTTTCACATTATTAATTGGTTTACCGCTATTATTAGCTGAATTTGTTATTGGAAGAAGTACACAAAAAGAGGCTGTCGATGCATATAGAGAGATTGCTCCTAAAACGTTATGGCCTTGGTTAGGTAAATTAGGAATTGTAACATGTTTCATATTACTTTCTTTCTACAGTGTTGTAGGAGGCTGGATTTTATTATATTTATGGAATGCAATTACAGGTAGACTATGGGAAGGAAATGGAGCATACGAAGCTACGTTTGGTGAAATCATTTCCAATCCATATTTAGCAGTTGGATCACAGCTATTATTCATCCTTATTACTATTTTCATCGTAAGTAAAGGTGTACAAAATGGTGTTGAAAAAGTAAATAAATATTTCATGCCAGCATTATTCGTTTTATTCTTTGTATTAATCGTTCGTGCACTTACATTAGATGGTGCTGGAGAAGGCGTTCGTTTCTTCTTACAACCTGATTTCTCACATGTAACATCAGAAGTTATATTATACGCAATGGGGCAATCGTTCTTCTCATTATCTGTCGGGGTAGCCGTTATGGTAACGTATAGCTCATACTTACCGAAAGAAGAAAGCTTACCACGTTCAGCATTTTCTATCGTAGCCTTAACTCTTGTTATTACATTACTTGCAGGACTTGCAATTTTCCCAGTTGTGTTCGCATTTGGAATGGAACCATCTCAAGGGCCGGGACTATTATTTATCGTGTTGCCAGCTATTTTCAGTAAAATGGCGTTCGGAAAATTATTCTTCATTGTTTTCTTATTACTATTCTTCTTCGCTACGATTACATCAGCAATTTCGATGTTAGAAATTAGTGTTGCATCGTTAACATCAAAAGGTAAAGGGAAACGTGAAAAAATGGCCTTAATCGTAGGGTTATTAATCTTCGTTGTTGGGGTACCATCAGCATTATCATTCGGTATATTAAGTGATCTGAAGATTTTCGGGAAGACAGTCTTTGATTTAGCGGACTATGCAGTAAGTAACGTATTAATGCCACTTGGTGTATTATTAGTTTCTATCTTTGTTCCTTTAAAAATGAAGAAAGATGTATTAATGAAAGAGCTAGGTGTAAGTAAAAATAAAGGTTATAAACTATTCGTATTATGGTTATTCTTACTTCGTTATATCGCACCAATTGCGATTATTATCGTATTCTTAAATGTACTTGGCATTATATAAAAAGAAAGGTAGCGTATCATACAAAGATACGCTACCTTTTTATTTTGCTCTTTTTTGCAATTCATTTACTGTTACGAACTGATAGCCCTT
The DNA here is from genome assembly GCF_008368855.1 of Bacillus sp. TE8-1. Classification (NCBI taxonomy): domain Bacteria; kingdom Bacillati; phylum Bacillota; class Bacilli; order Caryophanales; family Bacillaceae; genus Bacillus; species Bacillus sp. TE8-1. The sequence continues at coordinate 32,280 of NZ_QPET01000022.1, forward strand.
CTTAGATAAAGAATCTAAAATACCTTCAATCGTTTGTAAATTTTCATTAGACTCATCATACATAGAGTGCAGTAAAATGATAGAACCTGGTTTTACATTTTTATTAACGTATTTAATTTTATCAGCCGCAGATTTATAAAAAGTATCGGGCTCAAGATCCCATGTGATTGTTTCGATATTGTTTTTATTTAAATAATATGGCAGCCCTATTAACTTCTTACCGTTAGGGGGCCTAAAATCAATTTCGCCTGTAAATCCTGTTTGGCGGATTAATGAATTCGTTTTTTCTATTTCACCTTTAATAAAAGAAGGTGTTTTGAAAACCATTCTATTATGAGAATATGTATGGTTTCCAAGTTGGTGCCCAGATTGCGCGATAGCTTCACCTAACGATAGATTTTTCTCTAATTCATTTCCAATTAAAAAGAAAGTAGCTTTAGCGTTGTATTTATCTAGTAGCGGTAATATTTGTTTTACATTGTTAGTAGGGCCATCATCAAAAGTTAAAGCGATCACTTTTTCATTTGTTTCTACACGTTGTGTTAAATATCCAAATAATTGAAAGCTTCTTGCGTTCATCAATTTGTATGTTCCGAATAATGCCGTGATAATAAAGAATAGTGTAACGATTGTAATGATAATTTTTTTCTTCATAATGTAACCTCACAATGATTTTTGATTCAATTAAAAAGTATTATATCAAACTAAGTAATTTCGTGCTTTAAGAAGGGTGTGGATGCAAGGAGAAGGAATTTATCATATAATAAAATACAAAAGGTATATTAGGAGGTGTTTATATGGCGATTATAATTCAATTGCCAGACACTGCAACGTCTCATGCAAAGCCAAGTATGGAAATGGCGATACTTTGCGTGAGGTAGACAAGTAATATACAATCGCCTATATGAGCTCGTATCATTTTTTATATTTGGCTTTGCACCTTATTGAAATGAACCATAAAAAATAAGGGGCGAGCAGAAATGAAATACGTAAAAGCTAATGCTGTTTTACCGGAGAGTTTAATTACTGAAATTCAAAAGTATATACAAGGTGAAACAATTTACATTCCGAAACAAGAAACGAAACATTATAAATGGGGTACACGATCTGGCGGAAGAAAACAACTAGATGAAAGAAATAAAGCAATTAAAGAAGCTTTTAAAAGTGGGATTGCTATTCATCAACTTGCAGAAGAATATTTTCTTTCTGGGGAAACGATTAAAAAGATTGTGTATTCTAAATAAGAGGAAAAGAGTCTGATTCATATATTACTTTGAATCAGACTCTTTTTGTTTTATATGTATTGGATATATGAGGTGTGAATGGGCATGATAATAGAAAAAATGTGCCGTTTTTTTATTAAATGGTATACAGAGCATTTGAAAAGTAGAAAGGTGAACATATATGAATCATATTGGACAAATAACGATAGAGCTTTTAGTTGGTTTTTTTGTTCTATTAATTGCTACAAAAATATTAGGGAAAACACAAATATCTCAGCTAACGCCATTTGATTTTATTTCTGCAATCGTCCTAGGTGAGCTCGTTGGAAATTCAATATATGATCCTAAAATTAAAGTATGGTCTATTTTATATTCAGTATTTGTTTGGGTAATTTTAATTTATACTATAGAAGTGATAACACAAAAAGTAAGAGGAACAAGAAGGTTTTTTGAAGGATATCCTTCAATTATTATTCGTAATGGAAAGATTGATCGTGAACAATTAAGCGTAAATCATTTGGATATAAACCAATTACAACAAATGCTTAGGCAACAAAAAGATATATTTTCAATCCGAGAAGTTGAATATATGATATTGGAACCGAACGGAAACATAAGCGTTCTGAAAAAAAGTAAATACGAATCTCCTACTATAAATGATTTAAGTTTAAAACATAAGCCTGTATACTTACCAATTTCATTAATTAGTGATGGAAAAGTAGTTAAGGATAATTTGAGGGAAGCGGGATTTGATGAAGGATGGCTTTATAAACAAATAAAGCAAAAAGGAATTACTAAATTTGAAGACGTATTATATGCGGAATGGAAAACAGATGATGGCTTCTTTTGTCAGGAAATGCAGCGGTAGAGAATAAGTGATATATGTAATGTTTGTTTCTAAGTTATCTTTTACATATCAAAAAACGTAATCATTGTATACAATAAAACTAGATCAACAATTTGTATGGAGTGATAAAGATGGAAGCGTTTATTAGAAGTGATCAATATAATTTTATAAAATCACAAGCTTATATTTTAGCAAACGGGCATGCAACGGCAAATGATAGAGGTGTAATTCAAGCGTTAAAATCGCTTGCGATTGAAAAGATAATACATGTATTTGAGAATTTAACGGATGAACAGAAAGAGTTAATTGATACGGTATTAACAGTTCAAAATAGAGAAGATGCAGAATCATTTTTAATGAAAATAAATCCGTATGTAATTCCGTTTCAAGAAGTTACAGCACAAACATTAAAAAAATTATTTCCTAAAGCGAAAAAGTTAAAACTTCCTGATATGGAAGAAATGGATATGAAAGAAATATCTTATTTAAGCTGGATTGATAAGGGGTCAAGCAGGAAATTTATTATAGCGAAAAATGATAAAAATAAATTTGTTGGTCTGCAAGGAACGTTCCAAAGTTTAAATAAAAAAAGCATTTGTTCGTTATGTCATGGACATGAAGAAGTAGGAATGTTTTTAGTTGAAATTAAAGGCGATGTACCAGGAACTTTCGTTAAAAAGGGAAACTACATTTGCAAAGATGGTGTAGCTTGCAATCAGAATATGAAATCGCTAGATAAATTGAACGATTTTATTGAACGCTTGAAGAAATAACGAGAAAACCTCTAGTATTTAAACTGGAGGTTTTTATTTTTTGAAGAAGTACAATAAGCTTTCTTTGTAAATGTAGATTTATAATGAAATTTGATAAAAATATCTATTATGATACAGTTGCTTATATGCAAGGAGGTAAAACATGGATTACCTTTTATCGAAAGAAAAAGTGAAGCGATGGCCCAAAGATATGATAGCGGCGGGGCGTTGTCATACAGTTGGCCTGAAATCGGATGGCATGGTAGTAGCGGTGGGCCGGAATAAAGAAGGGGAATGTAATGTAAGTGGCTGGCGAGATATTGAAGCAGTCGCAGTGGGCAATGTTCATATGGCAACGAACACGGGTAATGCTCATACAATCGGTCTTACATGTGACAGTACTGCGGTAGCAGTGGGTTGGAATAAGCATGAACAATGTGATGTAAACGATTGGCATAATATTGTAGCGGTTGCGGCAGGGTGGCGTCGTACTATTGGCCTGAAATCGGATGGCACGGTAGTAGCGGTGGGCCGAAATAAAGAAGGAGAATGCAATGTAAGCAGTTGGCAAGGTATTGTGGCAGTCACAGCGGGTGACTGGCATACAGTCGGTCTTAAATTGGACGGCACATTGACGACTGTGGGGAATAATCGATATGGTCAATGCAATGTAAGTAGCTGGCGAGGTATTGTAGCGGTCAAGGCTGGGTATCTTCATACTGTTGGTCTTAAACGAGACGGTACGGTGACAGCAGTGGGGAATGATAAACATAACCAGTGTGATGTAAGTGGCTGGCGAGATATTGTAGCAATAGCGGCTGGTACGAATCATACAATCGGACTTAAATCAAACGGTACCGTGGTGGCAGTGGGTTGGAATGAGTATGGTCAATGTAACGTAAGTGATTGGAGAGATATTGTAGCGATAGCGGCTGGTTGTGCACATACAGTCGGACTAAAGTCAGACGGTACGGTGATCGCGGTAGGTAATAATGAATTTGGCCAATGCGATGTAGGTAGCTGGCGCGACATTCGGTTGCCTGGCAAATAGTCAATTTACAATAAATCATTAGTAATATTATTCTATTTTAGGAGTAATTATGGAATAGGATATGTAGAAAATAATTAAACTTAAATCTGCTGAATAAGAATCTCTTTTGAAAAGGGATTCTTATTATTTTTCATAGAATAAGGGTATAAATGGAATTTTTGAACAAATTTCATTTCAAAATTACAGTAGAAGATATAAATAAAGTATAGAGGAGATAAAGGAATGCTTAAAAGGTTTTTACTTTCTTTACCGGATGTTTTACTTATATGTATCGTTCTCTACATAATGTACACAAATTCTTTTAGTTTTGGACAGATGCTAGTAATTGCCATTGCAATCGGAATTATTGGTGGTCTTGCTATTAGAATTTGTAAGGATGTATTCACGTATATAAGATGGACAATTAAACAAAGAAAAAATTGAATATGTTTAATAGTTATTAGGAGGGAATGAAATGACTAAGAAAAAGAATAGAGTGAAAAACGAGATAGTACTTTGGTCACTAACAGCAATTGTTCTGTTAATTGTATGGTACTTTTATCAAAAATAAAAACGCAACGTACTAAAAAAGCACGATGCGTTTTTATTATTTTTTTTGCCAATTTTCTTTTATAAAGTCTTCACGCCCAGATTCTTTTTGCTCAGTAGCATATTTCTCTGGATTCTTTTTATAGAAATGTTGGTGGTATTCCTCTGCTTCGTAAAAAGGTGCAGCAGGACGAATTTCAGTCACGATTGGATCTTTAAACATACCGCTTTCTGCAAGAGCTTGTTTTGATTTTTCAGCAAGCCCTTTTTGTGTTTCGTTATGATAAAAAATAGCGGTACGATAAGATGGACCACGGTCAAAAAATTGTCCGCCATCGTCAGTTGGATCGATTTGTGGCCAATATAAGTCTAGTAATTTCTGATAAGGAAAAATAGAAGGATCGAATGTAATTTGAACAACTTCTAAATGTCCAGATGTTCCAGCTTTTACTTGTTCATATGTTGGATTTTCTACATGACCTCCTGCATAGCCAGAAAGTACTTTATGAATACCAGGAAGTTCATCAAATGGTTTTACCATGCACCAAAAGCAACCGCCTGCGAAGGTTGCGAGTTCGTATGTTTTTTCGGACATTGCTGTAATCCTCCTAAATGTATATGTTTTATATAGTATTATATAAATTGTTTTATTGCGCAATAAAAAAGATTTGAAAATATATGTTTTTTATAAACAAGATCCTCCGCTCACATCAATTAATTGTCCAGTAACCCAGCGGCTGTCTGGAGAAGCAAGAAATGCAGCAGTATCGGCAATGTCCTCTACTTCACCTAAGCGATTGAAAGCGGAAATAGTAGTAGCGTACTGCTTCATCATTGGGTCGCTCAAGAGTTCTGCATTCATATCTGTTTTAATAAATCCTGGAAGTATTGCATTCACCGTTATTCCTCGTGCTCCAAGCTGTTTTGCTAGCGTAAAAGTCATTGTATTAATAGCGCCTTTCGTCATACTATATGCAACAAAATCAGGTAAAGAAATGCGGGTGGCAGCGGATGAAATATTAATAATTCGGCTATTGTCACTTAAACGTGGTAGTGCTAGTTGAATGATAAAGAATGGAGCTTTTGCATTTACTGAAACCATTCTATCAAAAAACTGTTCAGTCGTTTCTTCAATAAAAGCACCAGGACCAATGCCAGCATTGTTTATTAAAATATCAAATTGTGTTTCACCAGTGCGCTTTTGTAATTCAGTATCTAAAGCGTTATAAAGGTTTTCTACACCGTGTAAGGATTCTAGATTTGCGCCGATAGAAAAAGCTTGGCCACCATCTGATCGAATTTCATGAACAGTTTCTTCAGCGTCATCTTTTCGACTACCGTAATGAACAGCAACCAATGCACCGTCATTTGCTAAACGTTTAGCGATCGCTCGTCCAATTCCTCGGCTTGCTCCTGTAACTAACGCTACTTTCCCTTTTAACATAGTTTCCTCATCTCCTCATAAACTTTATAAGCTTTTCTTTATGTAGTAATGCAAACATACTTAAGTAATATATGAGTGTATGTAAGTAATGCATTCCAATTTTGATTTGAGAAAAAATAAATAGAATGAATTTTGATTTTTTTGAAAAAACATATTGACAATGAAAAGAACAACGTCCTATAATACGTGTAACAAATAAAAGTTAATTAAGAATTTTCTAACTTTATATGTTGTATATGCAAAGAAGAGGAAAGTAGATGATTATGATCGTTTCAGAGAGCTACTCCAAGGCTGTGAGGGTAGTAACAATCGAATCATTGAAGATCACCTCGGAGCATCGCTTGCGAAAGGGAAACTGAGTAGAGGGCGGCGGCATCGTCTCCGGTAAAAGGACGGAGGTCTGATTGGACCTACAAAGCTTATATTTCGTGAGAAGTATAAGGAAGCTGAGTGGTAACGCGAAACTCTCGCCTCAGCAATCAAAGCTACTAAATTGTAGTAGTTGATTGCTGAGGCGAGAGTTTTTATTTTTAAAAATAGAAGAAGAGAATGCGTAGAAGAGGAGAGTAAATGATAAAGATTGTTTCAGAGAGCTGCCCCGAGGCTGTGAGGGTGGTAACAATTCACTCATTGAAAATCACCTTGGAGCACTACTTTTGAAAACTAGTAAAAAGTAGCGGGGTTGTTCCCGATAGAAAAACAAAAGTCTAATTGGACTTGCAGAGCTTATATTTCGTGAGAAGTATAAGGAAGCTGAGTGGTACCACGATTCCCTCGTCTCAGCAATGGATTGCTACAAGTATGTAAGTAATCGATTGTTGAGACGAGTATATTTTTAAGGTTTATATACTGAATATTCTGTTAAAAATACTCATCTCAGCAATCGATGTAGAAATAGATTGCAAAAAATAGAGAAAAAAAGAGGAGCGATGTGAGATGGGAAACCAGTACATTTACATGAATGGGGAATTTGTAGAAAAAGAAAAGGCAGTTGTTTCAGTATATGATCACGGTTTTTTATACGGAGACGGTGTATTTGAAGGGATTCGTAGTTACGGAGGAAATGTATTTTGTTTAAAAGAACATGTGAAACGATTGTATGAATCAGCGAAATCTATTTTACTAACAATTCCAATGACGGTAGAAGAAATGGAAGAAGCAGTTTTACATACACTCCAAAAAAACGAATATACTGATGCTTACATTCGCTTAATTGTCTCAAGAGGAAAAGGTGACTTAGGGCTCGATCCGAGAAGTTGTGTGAAGCCGAGCGTAATTATCATTGCAGAACAATTAAAGTTATTCCCACAAGAATTTTATGATAATGGGCTAAGCGTTGTATCTGTTGCATCAAGACGTAATACGCCAGATGCGTTAGATCCACGTATTAAGTCAATGAATTATTTAAATAACGTACTTGTAAAAATTGAAGCAGCACAAGCAGGAGTGTTAGAGGCTCTTATGTTAAATCAACAAGGATATGTTTGTGAAGGTTCTGGCGATAATGTTTTCGTTGTGAAAGATGGAAAAGTGCTAACCCCGCCATCCTATTTAGGAGCATTAGAAGGTATTACGAGAAATAGTGTTATCGAGCTATGTGAACGACTGAATATTCCGTGTGAGGAAAGACCATTCACTCGCCATGATGTATATGTAGCGGATGAAGTATTTTTAACAGGAACAGCAGCGGAGTTAATTCCAGTTGTAAAAGTTGATTCGAGAGAAATTGGAGATGGGAAACCAGGAAGTGTAACGAAACAATTGACCGAAGAATTTAAAAAATTAACGAGAGAAAGAGGAGTACGTGTTCCTGGGCTGACGGAAAGCTTAGCATAAATAAGGAGAGGAGTTAATGGAAATGAAGCAGCAGTATACAGCGTATGAGAAGTTACAGTATGAAGAAATGACAGGCGCTGGGCACGTGATTCAATGTTTGAAGAAATTGGGTGTAACGACCGTTTTCGGCTATCCAGGCGGAGCGATTTTACCAGTATACGATGCGTTATACGAAAGTGGTTTGAAACATGTTTTAACTCGTCATGAGCAAGCTGCCATTCATGCGGCTGAAGGATATGCGAGAGCTTCTGGAAAGGTCGGGGTAGTCTTTGCTACCTCTGGCCCAGGGGCGACAAATTTAGTTACGGGTTTAGCAGACGCTTATATGGATTCGATTCCTTTAGTTGTCATTACCGGGCAAGTTGCAACGCCTTTAATTGGTAAAGATGGATTTCAAGAAGCGGATGTTGTCGGAATTACAGTACCTGTTACGAAGCATAATTACCAGGTTCGTGATGTGAATCATGTATCACGAATTGTGCAAGAAGCTTTTTACATCGCCAAAAGCGGGCGCCCGGGACCAGTATTAATTGATATTCCAAAAGATGTTCAAAATGCAAAAGTCACCAGTTTCTTTAATGAAGAAGTTGATATTCCGGGGTACAAACCAGAACTTGTACCAGACAGTATGAAACTTAGAGAGGTGGCTAAAGCAATTTCAAAATCTAAGCGTCCACTTCTTTATATTGGAGGAGGTGTCATTCATTCAGGTGGATCCGATGAACTCTTCGAATTCGCAAGGGAGAACCGTATTCCAGTCGTTTCAACTTTAATGGGACTTGGTGCATATCCACCGGATGATCCATTGTTTCTAGGGATGCTTGGTATGCATGGGACATACGCTGCTAATATGGCGGTAACAGAATGTGATTTACTACTTGCATTAGGTGTTCGCTTCGATGATCGTGTAACAGGAAAATTAGAACTTTTTTCTCCAAACTCGAAAAAAGTACATATTGATATTGATTCTTCTGAGTTTCATAAAAATGTAACTGTAGAACATCCGATTGTTGGTGATGTAAAAAAAGCGTTACACATGCTGTTACATATGTCTATTTATACACAAACAGACGAATGGCTTCAGAAAGTAAAGACATGGAAAGAAGAATATCCACTTTCTTATAAGCAAAAAGAATCTGAGTTAAAACCACAGCACGTGATCAACTTAGTAAGTGAATTAACGAATGGTGAAGCGATTGTCACAACAGAAGTAGGTCAGCATCAAATGTGGGCTGCTCACTTCTATAAAGCAAGAAAACCTCGGACGTTCCTTACCTCTGGAGGATTAGGAACGATGGGGTTTGGTTTTCCAGCAGCAATTGGTGCTCAGCTAGCTAAAAAAGAAGAACTTGTCATTTGTATTGCAGGTGACGCTTCTTTTCAAATGAACATTCAAGAACTACAAACAATTGCTGAAAATAATATCCCTGTAAAAGTATTTATCATAAATAACAAATTTTTAGGGATGGTAAGGCAATGGCAAGAAATGTTTTATGAAAATCGTTTATCAGAGTCAAAAATTGGATCACCAGATTTTGTGAAAGTAGCAGAAGCTTATGGAGTAAAGGGATTAAGAGCAACAAATTCAACCGAGGCGAAACAAGTGATGTTAGAAGCATTTGCTCACGAAGGTCCTGTCGTAGTTGATTTTTGTGTAGAAGAAGGTGAAAACGTATTTCCGATGGTTCCGCCAAACAAAGGAAATAACGAAATGATTATGAAGAGGTGGGAAGAATGAGTCATACTTTTTCACTCGTTATTCATAACGAGCCAAGTGTCTTATTACGTATAAGTGGGATTTTTGCTCGGCGTGGTTATTATATTTCTTCTTTACATTTAAACGAAAGAGATACTAGTGGTGTTTCTGAAATGAAACTCACAGCAGTTTGTACTGAAAATGAAGCGACATTACTTGTTAGTCAGTTGAAAAAATTAATTGATGTTCTGCAAGTAAATAAATTATAAGGAGTGTATGGAATATGAAAACATATTATGAAAAAGATGCAAATGTAGAGTTATTACAAGGGAAAACTGTTGCAGTAATTGGTTATGGATCACAAGGGCATGCGCAAGCACAAAATTTACGTGATTCTGGTGTAGAAGTAGTAGTTGGTGTTCGTCCTGGTAAGTCGTATGAAGTAGCGAAAGCGGATGGGTTTGAAGTAATGTCTGTTTCAGAAGCGGTTCGAACCGCACAAGTTGTACAAATGTTATTGCCAGATGAACAGCAAGCTCATGTGTATAAAGCAGAGGTAGAAGAGAATCTTCGTGAAGGACAAATGTTACTTTTCTCACATGGATTTAACATTCACTTCGGACAAATTAATCCGCCAAGTTACGTAGATGTAGCGATGGTCGCACCAAAAAGTCCAGGACATCTCGTTCGCCGTGTATTCCAAGAAGGAAATGGTGTTCCGGCATTAGTCGCAGTACATCAAGATGCTACGGGCACGGCATTAAGCGTAGCACTGGCGTATGCAAAAGGTGTAGGGTGTACACGTGCGGGGGTAATTGAAACGACATTCCAAGAAGAAACCGAAACGGATTTATTCGGTGAGCAAGCTGTACTTTGCGGCGGGGTAACTGCACTTGTGAAGGCCGGGTTCGAAACGTTAACGGAAGGTGGATATCGCCCTGAAATTGCATACTTTGAATGTTTGCATGAATTAAAGCTAATTGTTGACTTAATGTACGAAGGTGGATTAACGACTATGCGCCATTCTATTTCAGATACGGCAGAGTTTGGAGATTATGTAACAGGATCGAGAATTGTTACAGATGAAACGAAGAAAGAGATGAAACGAGTACTTACAGAAATTCAGCAAGGTGAATTCGCGAAGAAATGGATTTTAGAAAATCAAGCAGGGCGTCCAACGTATAACGCAATGAAAAAAGCAGAGCAAAATCATCAATTAGAAAAAGTGGGAGCAGAGCTTCGTGAAATGATGAGTTGGATTCATGCACCGAAAGAATTAGTAAAGAAATAGAGTAAGAGAGTATAAATGAAAAATATGTAAGAGGGGATTTGACAAGATGAGAAGTGACATGATTAAAAAAGGTTTTGATAAAGCGCCGCACCGTAGTTTATTAAAAGCAACTGGTTTGAAAGATGAAGATTTTGATAAACCTTTTATAGCGATTTGTAATTCTTTTATTGAAATTATTCCAGGGCATAAACACTTGAACGAGTTTGGGAAACTTGTAAAAGAGGCAGTTCGTGCGGCAGGTATGGTACCATTCGAATTCAATACAATTGGAGTTGACGATGGTATTGCGATGGGGCATATTGGTATGCGTTATTCTCTTCCGAGTCGTGAAATAATTGCAGATTCAGTAGAAACGGTTGTAAATGCACACTGGTTTGACGGCATGATTTGTATCCCAAACTGTGACAAAATTACACCAGGTATGATGATGGCTGCACTACGTATTAATATTCCGACTGTGTTTGTTTCAGGCGGCCCGATGGCAGCAGGAAAAACATCTAAAGGAGAAGTTGTTGATCTGAGTTCCGTTTTTGAAGGAGTAGGAGCTTATCAATCTGGTAAAATTTCAGAAGAAGAATTAAAAGATATTGAAGATCATGGCTGTCCATCTTGTGGATCTTGTTCGGGTATGTTTACCGCGAACTCTATGAATTGTTTATGTGAAGTGTTAGGTTTAGCTCTTCCTGGTAACGGGAGTATTTTAGCAATTGATCCAAGACGTGAAGAGTTAATTAAACAAGCAGCAGAGAAATTGAAAATTTTAATTGAAAGAGATATTAAACCAAGAGACATTGTAACGGAAGAAGCAATTGATGATGCGTTTGCGCTTGATATGGCGATGGGCGGTTCAACAAATACAGTGTTGCATACATTGGCGCTCGCGCAAGAGGCTGGATTAGATTACGATATGAACCGTATTGATGCCGTTTCAAGACGTGTACCACATTTATGTAAAGTAAGCCCTGCTTCCAATTGGCATATGGAAGATATTGATCGTGCGGGCGGGATTAGTGCAATTTTGAAAGAGATGAGCCGGAAAGAAGGAGTACTTCATCTTGATCGAATAACTGCTACGGGGCAAACATTAAGAGAAAATATTGCTGAGGCAGAGATTAAAGATAAGGAAGTTATTCACTCTCTTGAAAACCCTCATAGTGAGGAAGGAGGATTGCGTATATTAAAAGGCAACCTTGCGAAAGATGGAGCGGTTATTAAAAGCGGTGCAACAGAGGTAAAGCGTTTTGAAGGACCTTGCGTTATTTTTAATTCACAAGATGAGGCACTTGCTGGCATTATGCTTGGGAAAGTGAAAAAAGGAGATGTAGTTGTCATTCGTTATGAAGGACCAAGAGGTGGCCCTGGTATGCCAGAAATGTTAGCACCAACATCAGCAATTGCTGGAATGGGATTAGGTGCTGAGGTTGCATTATTAACGGATGGACGTTTCTCTGGAGCTTCACGTGGAATTTCAGTAGGACATATTTCACCAGAAGCAGCAGCGGGCGGGATGATTGCACTTCTTGAACAAGGGGATATTGTATGTATTGATGTTGAAGAACGTTTGTTAGAAGTAAGAGTGAGTGATGAGGAATTAGAAAAGCGTAAAAAAGAATGGAAACGACCAGAACCGAAAGTGAAAACTGGCTGGCTTGGACGTTATGCACAAATGGTAACATCGGCGAATACAGGGGCTGTTCTGAAAATCCCAAATTTTGATTGAGCCAATTTAAAAGAGATAAGGATGATATATAATGGTGCAAAAGGTAAAGGAGAGAGTGAAAATTGAAGATATCTTAATGGCTCATAATTGCATGAAAGATATCGTTATTAAAACACCGTTACAACGTGATACAGTTTTATCTGAGAAATATGATTGTGACGTTTATGTAAAACGAGAAGACTTACAATTAATTCGCTCTTTCAAAATTCGTGGTGCATACAATTTGATTCAAAGTTTACCGAAAGAAAAGTTACAAAACGGTGTTGTTTGTGCAAGTGCTGGTAATCATGCGCAAGGAGTTGCTTATACATGTAATTTATTGAAGATTCCGTCGAAAATATTTATGCCCACAACAACACCGAAACAAAAAGTATCACAAGTACAATTTTTCGGTGGTGATTTCGCAGAGATTGTATTAGTTGGTGATACATTCGATAGCTCTTTCCAAGAAGCACAGTGTTATTGTGAAGAAAATAGAATGACATTTGTTCATCCGTTTGATGATCCGTATGTCGTTGCTGGTCAAGGGACAGTGGCAGTTGAAATTATGCATGATATGGAGAAACCGGTTGATTATATCTTTACAGCAATCGGTGGTGGTGGATTAGCATCAGGTGTTGGTACATATGTAAAAGGTGTTAGTCCTACTACAAAGGTTATTGGTGTAGAACCGATGGGAGCTGCATCTATGAAAGAGGCTTTTCTTCAAAATGATAATGTCGCATTAGAGAAAATAGATAGTTTTGTTGATGGGGCAGCGGTTAAAAAGGTAGGAAAGTTAACTTTTGAAACTTGTAAAGATGTAATTGATGACATTGTTTTAGTACCAGAGGGAAAAGTTTGTACGACGATTTTAGAACTGTATAAGAAAAATGCGATTGTAGCTGAACCGGCTGGTGCACTCTCTATTGCAGCACTTGATTTATACAGGGATGAAATAAAAGGTAAAACAGTTGTATGTACGCTAAGTGGTGGAAATAATGATATTGATAGAATGCAAGAAATGAAAGAGCGTTCGCTCATTTATGAAGGACTGAAACATTACTTTATCATTGAATTTCCGCAACGTTCAGGTGCGCTAAGAGAATTTCTTGATAAAGGATTAGGACCAGAAGATGACATTACGCGCTTTGAGTATATTAAGAAACATAATAAAGAAAATGGTCCAGCATTAGTCGGAGTAGAATTAAAACATAAAGGAGATTATGAGCAATTAATTACTCGCTTTAAAGAAAATAATATTCAATTTATGGAGCTTAATAAAAACCCTGTTTTGTTTGATTTGCTTATTTAATAGAAGGGAAGAGTTAGCATCTAAATAAAAAAGATAGATACAAGCGAGGAAATATAGTGCTTGTTCTATCTTTTTTATAGTTAAACTAGAACATAAAAGTAGAACTGCTATAGACATTTTATAAATATTCTCTAACAAACTTACATTTTCTGATAAGTCTTTCAGCATGTTTATCACCTATTCTGTAAAGTATATTACAGAGAAATAGATCTTGAACTGTCTAGTTTCGTTTGTTTTTTATTTTCCCTGTACCATCAATTTCTACATCAGTTGAAATTGTTTGTAAATATTGAAGAGCTTTTTTCTTTTCTTCCTCATTTACAGGGGAAACTTGGTTGTTGCGAATGATATAAGGATTGAATGACATTTGGACATCCTTTCCTTTAAAAGTTAAAGTTAATACGCCAGTTTCAGCGCTTTTCCCATTCACATAACTCGGGAATAAAAAGTTACCTAATGAGTAAGCGATAGGAACTTTATTATAATACTCAAACCCTTGTAACCAATGTGGATGGCTTCCGACAATTGCGTTAGCTCCTGCTTCAACCATTTTAGGTACATATTGCTTTTGGTATTCTACCGGACGATTTGATTTTTCAACGCCCCAATGCATATAGACGATTAAATAGTCTGCATCTTGTTTTTGTTCTTTAATTGTTTTTGTTACAAGATTTAAATCATAGCCATTCGCAACGCCAGGTTTATTCTCACCAGCTACCCAATTAGAATCAGGCATAAATCGAACGAAGGAAAGAAATTTAAATTTTTTCCCTTTTACGGTCATTTCTCGTGCTGTATATGCATCTTTCGCATTTTTTCCGGCTCCAGTGTAAGGGAACTTTAATTTTTCTACGTGAGAAATCGTATCTAATAATCCATCTTGCCCATAATCAAGTGTGTGGTTATTCCCAATATTTACGATGTCATATCCAGTGTTTTTAATAGCTTGTAGTGTAGATGGATCACTTTTAATCCAAAACAGTTGCCCAGGTGCTTTCTTTTCTTTCGTTGTAAATGCCGACTCTAAATTCACAAAAGAAATATCAGCTTTTTTTATTTCTTCTTTTACATGTTGGAATGGGTAATCAGCCCCATTCTTTTCGATTATAGGACGTAATTGCCAATCAAACATTGTATCACCAGAGAAGGTGAGTGTGATTTCTTGGTCTTCTATTTTCTTTTCGCTTTTTGAAGCGGTTTTACTAGATTTGTTTTGCAAATCGGGTTTGTCTTTTGCTTTTGAAATAAAAGAGTAATTGATTAATAAAACAATCGGTGTAATGAAAAAGGCTATTAACAAAAATCGTTTTAGTAAAGTTTTCATGTATACCTTCCCTTTTAATATTATCCCGCAATTAAATTAACACTGAATCTATTAAAGGTAATTAAAGTTACAAAAAATAGCGGGTTATGCAGTGGAAAACATTTGTTAATATTCTCAATATTAAGTTAACATATAGATGACCTGTAAATCAATGTATAAACCAAAATATAGAAATAAAGAATTCGAAGGGTGAAGAATGAGAAATGGTTATATTAGGAGCAGTTGTAAATGGAATTTGTATTATATTTGGTACTTTACTTGGTAAATTATTTAGTAGGATTCCAGAAAGTATGAAAGGGACGATAATGCACGCAATCGGTTTAGCGGTTACTGTGCTTGGGCTTCAAATGGCATTAAAAAGTGAAAACTTTCTTGTTGTCATACTGAGTTTAGTGATTGGTACGGTAATTGGAGAATGGTTACAATTAGAAGAAAAGTTAAAACATTTAGGGGATTGGCTAGAAAATAAAGTTGGATCGAAAGGGAAAGGTAGCATATCAGAAGGTTTTGTAACAGCTACTTTAATTTTTGCAATTGGCGCGATGGGGATACTTGGTGCACTTGACAGTGGGATTCGCGGAAATCATGATATTTTATTTACAAAGGCGATTATCGATGGATTTATTTCTATTATATTAACGACAACTCTAGGAATTGGCGTAGTATTTTCGGCGATTCCAGTTGTTTTATATGAAGGTGGTATTGCAGTTTTTGCAACACAAATTAATAGTTTTGTCTCGAAAGAATTAATGAACCAATTTATAGTGGAGATGACGGCTACGGGCGGCATTATGATATCTGCTATTGGATTGAACTTGCTTAGTATTATTAAAATCAAGGTGGCAAATTTACTTCCAGGTATATTGGTAGTGGGTGTAATTGTTTCAATTATTTATGGTTACGGTTTGTTAGTAAATTAGTAGAGGATGGAAACACATATGGAGGAATTTCAATTTACAAAACGTGTGCATAAAATATTGGAGATTGCAGCAAAAGAGAGTGAGTATAACATAATTCACCCAGTCCATCTGTTTATAGGTATGTGTAAAGAAGGTACAGGAGTTTGCGCTGAGTTATTTATGTATTTGTTTCACAAAGTCGGTCCAGATTTTTTAGAAAAACTTTCGTTACGAAAACAATTCGATTTACATAATCAAGAGTATAAAAAAATAGGGCAATATAAACTATCTTATAAGGCGATAGAAATTTTACAAATAGCGAAGAAACGTATGGAACGCTTTCAGCAAGTAGTAGTAAATGAAGGACATGTTATGTATGCATTATTTCGTGTAGATACAAATATTGGTGGATTTATACATACACAAATGCAAAAAGATATATTACGTATTACAGCTGCACCGAGAGACTTAGCGGTTGATTTAAATCGTTTTAAAGCTATTTATAATACATTATTTTGTCATGTAAGAAGAGTTAGTCCTTCTGATTTTGATAAGTTATCACGATTTGTAGTGGATGAATTTGGTGAACGGTGGTTACAGTCGGTTGATTATGGATTTCGGACATATAACGAAAAGTTACCTATCTATATTGCACAGCAGGAGGAAGTAATAGTTGGTTTCGCCTGTTACGATGTAGTGAGAGGAAAGAAAGGCTTGTTTGGTCCAATGGGCATAGCGAAACAAAATCGTGTGAAAGGTGTAGGAAAAGAATTATTGCATCATTGTTTATATAATATGAAGCAAGATGGATATGAATATGCGATTATTGGACAAGCAGGTCCCATTGAGTTTTACGAGAGAAATTGTAATGCTCGTTTAATACCGATAGATAATAAGTAACCAACTTCATATAGAGGAGTTGGTTTTATTATGAAAATGATGTAGAGATGTATTGGTTTTTACTAGAAAATAGCGGGTTTTGTAGTAAATCTTGCATATAAAGCAAATTACTAAACTTTTTACAAGAAAGGGTGTAGAATGGGTATCTAAAGAAAGAAGGTGTGAAAATGGCCAGCTGGAAACGGAATTTAATGATTTGTTGGCTAGGTTGTTTTACCACTGCAGCCGGTATGAGTTTAGTAATTCCTTTCTTATCTTTTTATATTGAGGAATTAGGAGTAACTGGCACTTCAAGCATTGCACAGTGGTCGGGACTTGCATTTGGTGTAACATTTTTAATGGGTGCGATCGTATCGCCAATATGGGGAAAGCTTGGTGATATACATGGACGGAAATTGATGCTTATTCGTGCTAGCCTCGGTATGGCGATTATTATGACGCTTATGGGGTTTGTAACGGATGTGTATCAACTAGTCGCACTAAGATTTTTAATGGGAGCAGTATCTGGTTTCCTTTCAACAGCGATGACATTTATTGCAGCAGAAACTCCGAAAGAACATTCAGGTTGGGCGATTTCCACAATTTCAACTGGTGGTGTGAGCGGTTCGTTACTTGGCCCGTTACTTGGAGGTTATTTGTCTGAGTTAATTGGAATGCGTCATGTCTTTCTTGTTACAGGAGCTTTTTTATTCCTTTCCTTTCTCATCGTTTTTTTCTTCTTGCATGAAGAAAATCACTCTGCTCAAGCAAAAAAAACACAGCCGAAAAAAGTATGGACGATGGTCCCAGCGAAGCATTTAATTATTAGTTTATTTGTAACAACATTTATTATTCAACTTGCTAATATGTCAGTTCAACCAATTGTTACATTGTACGTGAAAAATTTAGTAGGTCCTCATACTGCACATATTGAAACAATTGCGGGTGCAGTTATGTCAGCGACAGGATTAGCAGTTATTTTGGCAGCACCAAGACTAGGAAGATTATCAGATCATATCGGTCCTCAAAAAACGTTAGTTGTAGCGTTGTTTGCAGCTGGAATTATTTTTATCCCGCAAGCATTTGTAACCTCAGCTTGGCAACTATTAATTCTTCGATTTTTATTAGGTATCGCACAAGCAGGATTATTGCCTTCCGTACAAACTCTACTAAAACAACATACACCAACCCATGTTACGGGACGAATATTTGGATATAATCAGTCGTTTCAGTTTTTAGGAAATATGATTGGGCCAGTGCTCGGGGGACAAATTGCAGCGCATGCAGGCTTCCAATATGTTTTCCTCTCTACATCATCACTATTATTTATTGCGTGTATTTGGGTTTATTTTTATAATAAGAACGAAGAAGTATCAGAGAAACAACGTTTGGAAGTTAGTTAACTAAGTGAATGAAAAAGAAAAAGGATGAAGCAACATGTGCTTCATCCTTTTCTTTAAAATCGAAGACAAAGATAACTTAATGTACCAAGCTCGTAACTACGGTGAATGACTTCACCGCTATTTTCACTACTTCCCATAGCGATAAATAAAGGAACAAAATGTTCTGCTCTTGGTACTGCTAATTGTGCATGAGGAGCATTTTTCTCCCAATTAAACAATGAATCTTTATCGTTATTCTGCATATGTTTAATAATCCAATCATCAAATTCAATTGCCCATTTTTCAGGTGTAGTTTGATTCCATTTCAGTGCTCGTAAATTATGAACGGTAACGCCACTCCCGATTACTAAAATATCTTCTTGTCCGAGTCCTTTAAGTGCTTCTCCAATTTCAAATTGTTCTTTTGCAGAAAGGAATGGATTGACTGATATTTGCACGACAGGAATATTTGCTTCTGGATACATGCGGTGCAGAAGTGTCCATGAACCATGATCTAAACCTCTCGTCATATTATGATGGACTGAAATACCTTTGTTCTTAAATTTTGTTTCTAAAATAGATGCAATATGAGAAGAGCCTTTCGCACGATATTTGATTTCGTATAACTCAGGGGGAAAACCTCCAAAATCATAAATTGTTTCATACTCGTTATCTGATGAGGAAATCGTTAATACTTCACTTTCCCAGTGAGCAGTGAAAATAACAATTGCTTTCGGTTTATATGTTTCTCCAAGTATTTTTAAAAATCGTGTATAGTCTGTATCTTGAATAGCGAGCATAGGCGAACCATGTGCTAAAAATAATGATGGCATCATAATAGTAGAAACCTCCTAAAAATTATATAATTACTTTATGTAAGTAACTATATAATTTTATTTTTAATTCGTCAAGAGATTAGTTTAAAAGCAAGTCTGAAAAATACATCATTTGTCATAATGAAAGCAATTACATATAATATAAAATAAGAAAAGTGAATGGATATTCATTTTCTTAAAGCTATACATAATAGAGTTGGGGGCTGACGAAATGAATGTACAGGAAAGTTTCGTTACGGCATTGGATGGATCGGAAATTTATTTGCGTAAATGGTTACCAGAAGGAGATCCGAGAGGAATTATTCAAATTGCACATGGCATGACAGAGCATGCAGGGGTGTATACAGAATTTGTAGATGCTTTATTGGAAGCAGGGTATGGTGTTTATGCGCATGATCATAAAGGACATGGGAAAACAGTAAAAAAAGAAGAAGATTATGGTCATTTTGAACCAAATATAGGGTGGAATCAAGTTGTATCGGATGTTATCTTTGTTTCAGAAAGGATAAAAGAAGAGCAGTCAAGTCCTTTGTTTTTACTTGGACATAGTATGGGTTCTTTTTTATCAAGACGTGCTGTACAACTTAGGGGTGAACTATACGATGGATTTCTGATTTCAGGAACAGGTGGAAATCCAGGGCTTTTAGGAGCTATTGGTCATAAAGTAGCAACAATCGAAATGAAATTGCGCGGGGCAAAAACGAAAAGTCCAATGTTAAACTTTTTATCTTTTGGAAACTTCAATTCGAACTTTAAGCCAAATCGTACAAAATTTGATTGGTTATCTTCAGATAATAATCAAGTTGATAAATATATTGCGGATCCGTTATGTGGTTTCATTTGTACGACGAGTTTTTACCGAGAATTATTTTCTGGAGTATTAGAAGTAAATAAACTAGAAGAATACAAGAAGACGCCAAAGAATCTTCCAATACATATATTCTCTGGTGATCGTGATCCTGTTGGCGATATGGGGAAAGGTGTAAAAGAAGTATATGAAAACTATAAAAAATGTGGTGTGAAAGACGTGACACTACGTTTATATGAAAATGGTAGACATGAAATGTTTCATGAAGTAAATAAGGATGAAGTATTTAAAGATTTAATTTCGTGGTTAGATGCGCATAATAAATGAGAAAGATAATCCCAAACTGTTTGTAATTTGGGATTATTTATTATACAGAAATAGGGGCAATAAATTCTTAAATTCACTTTACTTAATAAAAAATAAATCTTATTCTATAGTCGTTCAAAAAATAAAGAAATATTGTATGAGAGGAAACCTCACTTTTCTGAAGTGAGGTTTTTTGTAGTAACGAAGTAATAGTGAATAAAACTAATTTTAAAAGTAACCTAAAATCAAACTTTTTATAAAGCAACAGATGCTCGTTCATAATAGTAGTATAATAGTGAATGAGGTGTTAATAGAATGGAAGATAGAACATTAGGTTTATTACTAGATGTTGTTGGGGAATTATTTTCAGATGAAATTTCAATTGCTGTTTCGAATACGAAAGAATATATTTACTATCGGCCAAGTAAACGAATTGATTTAAAGATTAGTGTCGGGGATCCTATAAAGGAAGGAACGATTGCTCATAAAGCGATGGTGATGAATCAAAAAACATCTGAGTTTATGAATCGGGATGTTTTTGGTATTCCTTATCATGGAATGGCTGTACCATTTTCAAACAATGGAAAGCTTGAAGGGTGCGTAACGGCAATTTATCCAGCTTTAACGGATGGAAAGTCAGTCGTTACTTTAAAAACAACAGACGGCTGGATTCCGGTTCCTTTTTCAAAGGTTATGTATTTAGAGGCTAAAGATAAAAAGACGTACGTGAACTCAGAAGAGTTATCAGGAACACATAAATACTCTCTGCAAGAATTCGAATACTTGCTTCCGAAAGATTCATTTATTAGATGTCACCGTTCGTTTATTGTAAATGTTAATCATATTAAAGCGATTTATCCTGATACCCATTCTACTTTTGTACTTTCGATGGATAATGGTGAGAGAGTACCAGTTAGTCAATCATACGCTAGTTATTTCCGTAAGCTTCTAGGATTCTAAATTTTTCTGCTTTAGAACCTAGATTTGCTGTTCTGTCTGAATTTTCGGCATTGTATACTAAAATCCCTATTTTGATAGTGTTAATGTGTAAAATAATTATGAATATTCAATGAGAGAGGGATTACATATGGAGAATAATTTAGATAGAATCAGAGATCAACGTCTAAAAGATCGGGTAGTTACACCTGAAGAAGCAGCCTCCTGGATTCAAAGTGGAATGACTTTAGGCTTAAGTGGGTTTACACGTGCAGGTGATGTAAAAGCAGTCCCATTTGCGCTTGTAAACCGAGTTAAGAATGATGAATCTTTTAAAGTAAATGTTTATACTGGGGCTTCTTTAGGCTCGGATGTAGACAAATTATTTGCTGAGGCAGGAATTTTAGGGAAAAGATTACCTTTCCAAGCTGACGCGACTATGCGAAAAGGAATTAATAACGGAGACTTTTTATTTGTGGATCAACACTTGTCTCATACAGCAGAGTTACTCCGCGCTGACGTTCTGGATATAGATTTCGCTATTTTGGAAGCGGTTGCGATTACAGAGGACGGAATGATTATTCCAACCACTTCAATTGGAAATTCCTTAGCGTTTTCCTTAAATGCTAAGTCTATTATTATTGAAATGAATATGGCTCAATCCGCGCAATTAGAGGGGCTACATGATCTATATGAACCAGGTAAACAAGGGGAGAGGCTTCCAATTCCGCTTGTGAAAACAGATGACCGAATTGGAACAATCGGTATTCCAATTGATCCTGAAAAAGTAAAGGGAATTGTGTTTACGAATCAATTGGATTCGCCATCGACAATTGTTCCTCCGGATGAAGAAACTGTTATTATGGCACAGCATTTAATAGAATTCCTTCGAGAAGAAGTTAAAGTAGGCCGATTAACAAATCGTTTAGCGCCGTTACAATCAGGAATTGGTTCAGTGGCTAACGCCGTATTGCATGGAATGTTAGATTCAGAATTTGAAGATTTAGAAGTATATTCCGAGGTTTTACAAGATGCAGTTTTTGATCTTATGGATGCTGGAAAAGTCAATTTTGCTTCTTGTTGTTCTATCACGCTTTCTGAAGAGAAAATGCAACAAGTATTTTCTAACTTTGAAAAATATCGTGACAAATTAATGATGCGTCCGCAAGAGATTTCCAATCATCCTGAAATCATTCGTCGCCTTGGATTAATCTCAATTAATACTGCATTAGAATTAGATATATACGGAAATGTTAACTCTACTCACGTTTTAGGTACAAAAATGATGAATGGTATTGGTGGGTCTGGTGATTTTGCAAGAAATGCACGCTTAGCTATCTTTGTTACTAAATCGATTGCGAAAGGTGGTAACATTTCAAGTATTGTTCCTTTCGTTTCTCATGTAGACCATACTGAACATGATGTAGATGTTATCGTCACTGAACAGGGGTATGCCGACTTAAGGGGACTTGCGCCAAGAGAAAGAGTGGAACTTATTATTGAGAATTGCGCACATTCAATGTATCGTGATCAACTACGTGCTTATTACGAAGAAGCAAAAACAAGAGGTGGACAAACTCCTCATATTTTAGAAAAAGCTTTTTCTTGGCATACGAATTATGCTAAAAATGGAACAATGCTTGAAGCGGTAGTAGAAACTGTATAGGTTTGTATCGTACAAAATAGTAAAATGAATGAGTGAGTTTGAAGATTAAATTTTAGAAAAAGAGAACGCCAACTTTTAGGGATGGCGTTCTTTTTCTTTAAAAAAATTGTTGAAAATTGTACTGGTTATAATAAAGATTTATAAAAATAATCTCTAATTTATGAAAATAAAAGGTTTTTTGAAGTGCTTTCCGAATCAATTTAGTAGTTTACATATCGAAGGTGAGGAAAAAGAATCATGAAGATAAGAGAAGCGTTATTAAGTGAAGCAAATGAATTAAGTGAACTCGCACTACAATCAAAAGCAACGTGGGATTATAGTGAAGAATTCATACTTGCTTGTAAGGAAGATTTAACAATTACAGAAGAATACATAAAAAATAATTTTGTATATGTTTTAGAAAACGATAATGCGAAGATTGGTTTTTTCTCATTTTTACGTAATGATAAAGCTCTCGATTTCTTGTACATTCATCCTGATTACAAAGGAAAAGGTTACGGGAAAATACTTTGGGAGTATGTAATAGAAAAAGCCAATGAACTAGGATTAAAAAGTTTTACGATTGATAGTGATCCGAATGCAAAAGGATATTACTTGAAAATGGGAGCACAGTTAATAGGAGAGACACCATCAACTGTCTTTAAGGGTCGTGTACTGCCTCTTTTGAAATATGATGTGTAAAACTATTAATAGTAGGGGAAGATTAGAATGGATGATGTAAAGGAAAAAAGAATATATGAAGCACTAATAAAATCGTGGTCGATTGAAACAAGTTCAAAGTGGATAATTGAAAGCCCAGCAAAGGGACAATGTGGTGTTACAGCTCTTGTCGTTCAAGACATATATGGAGGAGAAATTAAAAAGACAAAAGTAAGAGAGGTATGGCACTTTTATAACTTTATAGATGGGCAGAGATTTGATTTTACAGAGACTCAATTCAATGGGAAATTGAATTATATGGATGAAAAGTCAAATCGGGAAGAAGCATTTGCAGATACAAATGAAAAACAATATAGCATTTTGAAGGGAAAAATAACGAAAGAATTAAAATTATCTTTTGACTCTTAATCTTTAATAAGTTACTATAATGGTGGTAACTTATTAAAGGGAACTTCATAGAGTTGAAAGGGGAAATACTTTTGAAAACAACTTATGTAAACGCTACAATTGTAACGATGAATGAACAAAACGAAGTGATAGAAAATGGATATATCATTGTAGAAAATGATCAAATTATAGATGTAAAGAGCGGAGAATTCGCTAATGATTTTGAAGTAGATGAAGTAATTGACATGAAAGGAAAGTGGGTTTTACCAGGGCTTGTAAATACACATACACACGTTGTAATGAGTCTCCTAAGAGGTATTGGCGATGATATGTTATTACAGCCGTGGCTTGAGACGAGAATTTGGCCACTGGAAAGTCAATTTACTCCCCAAATTGCGGTCGCTAGTACGGAATTAGGATTACTTGAGATGGTGAAAAGTGGTACAACATCATTCTCTGACATGTTTAATCCAATTGGAGTAGATCAAGACGCAATTATGGAAACGGTATCAAGGAGCGGGATGCGAGCTGCTGTTTCAAGGACTTTATTTAGCTTCGGAACGAAAGACGATGAAAAGAAAGCGATTGAAGAAGCTGAGAAATATGTGAAGCGTTACTATAACGAAAGTGGCATGTTAACTACGATGGTTGCACCACATAGTCCATATACATGTAGTACAGAATTGTTAGAAGAGTGCGCACGGATTGCAGTAGAGAATCAAACAATGGTTCATATCCACCTTTCTGAAACAGAGCGTGAAGTACGTGATATTGAAGCACAGTACGGAAAACGTCCAGTAGAATATGCAGCGAGCTGCGGATTGTTTAAACGCCCAACAGTTATTGCACACGGTGTAGTATTAAATGATGATGAGCGTGCATTTTTAGCAGAACATGATGTTCGAGTAGCACATAACCCAAATAGTAATTTAAAACTAGGTTCTGGTATAGCGAATGTAAAAGCGATGCTAGAAGCAGGAATAAAAGTAGGAATTGCAACAGATAGTGTTGCATCTAACAATAATTTAGACATGTTTGAAGAAATGCGCATAGCGACTTTATTACAAAAAGGTATTCACCAAGATGCAACAGCATTACCAGTTGAAACAGCTCTTACACTTGCGACTAAAGGGGCTGCTGAAGTAATCGGGATGAAACAAACAGGGTCACTAGAAGCTGGTAAGTGTGCTGATTTTATTACGATTGACCCGTCTAATAAGCCGCATTTACAACCAGCGGATGAAGTGTTATCACACCTTGTATATGCTGCTAGTGGAAAAGATATAAGCGATGTAATTATTAACGGAAAACGTGTCGTTTGGAATGGCGAATGTAAAACGTTAGATGAAGAGCGTATTATATTTGAAGCAAGTCGTTATAAACGAGGTCTGCAAAGATAGATAATTATGTGGCAGTTGAAAAAGCTATCCTTTTAAAAGGATAGCTTTTTTCTTGAACGAATAAATATTCAAAAGAATGTCGCATCTTTCTGTTAGTATTTCTGCTATAATATATTACGCTTTATAATATTTTATATTTAAGGAGAACAACTCATGAAGCGAAAAAAGAGCCATTTAATGGTAATGGCACTTGTTACATCTTTATTATTAACAGCTTGTAATAATAAAGCGGATAAAAGTGACATAGAGGTTAAAAAACAAGTGTTAAATGTAACAGTATCAGAAGAAATTCCTTCTCTGGACACTGTGAAAACAACAGATGGTACATCAGCACACATTATGCAGAATATATTTGAAGGGTTATATGTATTAAACGATCAAGATCAGCCTACTCCAGCCATAGCAAAATCGTTTAAAAGAAGTGAAGATGGTAAGAAATATACATTTGACTTGCGTAAAGATGCAAAATGGTCAAATGGGGATAATGTAACAGCAAATGATTTTATATTTGCTTGGAAACGTGCAATTAACCCTGAAACAGCCTCTCAATATGCGTCCATGCTCTTTTATGTAAAAAATGCGAAAGAGATCAATAAGGGAACAATGCCTCTTGATGCACTTGGGGTTAAAGCGATAAATAATTATACGTTAGAAGTTGAACTCGAACAGCCAGTTCCGTATTTTTTACAGTTGTTAGCACTACCTATATACTTACCACAGCATGAATCATTTTTGAAAGAACAAGGAAACAATTATGCATTGGAACCTAGTAATCTCATATATAACGGTCCATTTGTATTAGAAAAATGGAAGCATGAACAAGAGTTTCAATTAAAGAAAAATACTACATATTGGGATCGAAAGAAAGTGAAATTAGATGAAATAAACTTTCATATCCTAAAGGATACAATGACAGCTGTAAATTTATATGAAGCCGGAGATTTGGATCGAGTACCTATTAATTCGCAAGTTGTAGACAAGTATAAAGGGAATAAGGAATTACATATGTCGAGTGATCCTGGAATTGCTATGCTTCGTTTTAATGAAAAAAATAACGCGTTAGCAAATAAAAAGGTGCGTCAATCTATTTCATTAGCGTTAAATAAAGATGATTTCGTTGCTCACTTTATTAATAACGGAGCAAAACCTGCAAGTGGACTTGTACCAGTTGGTCATGTAAATGAAGTGACTGGTAAAGATTTTAGAAAAGAAAATGGAGATATTTCCTCATATGATTTGCAAAATGCGAAAAAACTTTGGGAAGAAGCGAAAAAAGAGCTTGGGGTAGAACAAGTAAACCTAGGGTTCTTAACGTTCGAACAAGATAACGCAATACGTATGGCAGAATATATAAAAGGTGATTTAGAGAAGAATTTGCAAGGACTCGCGATACAAATTAAACAACAGCCATTTAAGCAAAAATTACAGTTAGAACAAATAGGTGATTACGATATAACTATGGCAAATTGGGGACCTGACTATAAAGACCCAATTAGTTATTTAGAGTTATTTACGACAGGGAATCCGAATAATAAAATGAATTATTCTAATGTTCGTTACGATGAATTAATAAAGAAAGCGAAAACGGATTTTGTACTAGATACGGAAAAACGATGGGAAGCGTTGCGAGAAGCCGAGCAGGTATTATTAGAAGATGCTGCGGTGGCGCCGCTTTATCATATTGGCTCAGCATATGTACAAAAGGATTATGTAAAAGGAATTGAAAAGCATCAATTTGGTGGTATTTATACTTATAAGAATGCTTATATTGCTAATGAATAAATACAAAAAACCTTACTTTTTAAAAGTAAGGTTTTTTACACATAAATTCTATTAAACTGATTTTAATAAAGCGTAAAAATTCGTATCATATGGGATATCATCTTGATACATATAATTTTTTAGAACGCCTTCTTTTTCAAAACCTAATTTTAATAGTACTTTATTGGAAGCTTCATTTTCAAGAAATACAATTGCTCCAATCCGCTTTAAATGAATCGTATGGAAACCGTATGATATAACCTCAGAAACAGCTTCAGTCGCATATCCTTTTCCCCAGTGTTCAGGCAAAAAGGCATAACTTATATTGGCTCGTTTATGCTCAGAAGACCAATCGTGAAAACCAATGGTACCGATGAGTTCTTTCTTGTCTTTTAATTCGATTCCCCATTTTATACCGCTTCTTGCATTGTAACTCAACTTAAAGTTATGAATGATTTGTTTCACTTGATCAACATCTTGTAACGGTTTTTGGCCATAATAGCGCAGTACATTAGTATTAGAAAAGCATTGTAGTATACGCGGTGCATCTTCTTCGGTAAGTTCTCTTAAAATAAGTCTTTCAGTTTTTAATAAAGGAAACATATTTTCGCTCCTTTTCACATGAAAATAGAATGTATTTGTTATTATATAATTTAATCTGAAAATAAAGATTATTCAAGGTGTAAGGGTAGATTTGATTTATGATAAACTTAGATGTGGAATATATTTCAAAAAAGAGGTTTGGAAATGGAAAAAAATTCGATATTAATTGTAGATGACGATAAAGATATTATTCAATTTATTAATGTGAATTTAAAACAAGAAGGTTTTAAAGTTTTTAGTGCTCATAACGGAGAAGAGGCTTTAGAAATAATAAATAATAACAGTATTCAACTTGCTATTTTGGATATTATGATGCCTCAAATGGATGGTATAGAACTTTGTAGAAGGATTAGAGAGAAACATAGTTTACCAATTATGTTTTTAAGCGCGAAATCATCGGATGTAGATAAGGTAATTGGATTTAGTACTGGGGCAGATGATTATATTGTGAAGCCGTTCAGTACAATTGAATTTATAGCAAGAGTGAAAGCTCAATTAAGAAGGTATACATATTTCAATCAAAATGCTCCCCAAGTAATGGAAAAGAAAATAAATATTAGAGGCTTAGAAATAGATGAAGTGTCGAGAACAGTAATGTTATATGGAGAGAGAATCAATCTTACGAAAACTGAATATGATATTTTACACTTAATGGCAGCTACAAGGAATCGTGTGTTCACAATTGAAGAAATATATGAGAGCGTTTGGAACGAAAGAGCCTATGAAAGTAATAATACAGTAATGGTTCATATTGCAAGATTGAGAAATAAAATTGAAGAGAATCCAAAAGAACCGAAGTTTATACAAAATGTTTGGGGAGTCGGATATAAAATTGAAGATTAAATCATTACAAGGCATTAGAGCTAAGTTTTTTATCGCATTCATATGTAGCATCTTGTTAGCGACTGTAAGTATAATAGTGTTTCAAATTTTGGTTGGAAATATATATAGTCAGGTTAATGTTTTAGAGGAAAAATATTCATTTTTATATTTTATAGTTTTTTTGATTTTTACTACAACATACTTTGCATTAATGACAAAAACACTGATGAAAAGGTTGTCTCAAATTAACAAGAACGTGAAGGAAATAAGTGACGGTAATTTTGAAATACATATACCTATTTTGAAAAATGACGAGATTGGTGAACTAGCGGCAAATGTTAATAGAATGGCGAAAAGTTTAAAAGAGTCTATCGAGAATGAAAAAAAATCACAGGAAATGAAAAATGAAATGATTAGTAATATTTCTCATGACTTACGAACGCCAGTAACATCTTTAATCGGTTATGCGGACCTGTTAGGAAATAAACTTCATTCGAATGGAGAAGAATGTGAACAGTATGTAAGTATATTAAAGCGAAAAAGTTATGAATTAAAAAATCAAGTAGATGATTTATTAGAATACTGTCAAATAAATTATAGAGAGATTGAATTACATAAAGATGAAGTAGATATGAAAGCATTAATTGAACAAATCATGATTGACTTTGTACCACAATTAGATGATGCCAATATGAGCTTTTATATTAAAAGTGATGAAGTGCTACATGTAGAAGTTGATGTGACACTTATAGTGAGACTATTTGAAAATGTAATAGGTAATAGTATTATGTACGGGAGAGATGGAAAGGGAATTGTAATTGAAATTTTCAATAAAACAATGAATGTTGAAGTAGAAATTAAAAATTTTGGACAATGCATTCCGAAAGAGGACCTTCCTTACATTTTTGAGAAGTTTTATCGTAGTGAAAAATCACGTAGTTCTCATACGGGCGGTAAAGGAATAGGACTTGCAATTTCAAAAAGTATAGCCGAGCTCCATCAAGGGGATATCACTGTACGTAGTAATGATAAAGAAACAGTTTTTACTGTGAAATTACCGCAGTATAAAAAGTAAGAAAGTCGTAAGTATTTCTTTTATATGTCGTAATTTTTACTTTGTATCATTGAGAAAAAGGATATGAGAGTAGGGATGCGACATGTGGAAGAAATTTTTATTAGTAATTATAGTTTCTTTTTTAATTATAAGTTGGATCTTAGTTTATGTAGCTAATGGTGTTACATCAGTCTTTGTTTGGTGGAGTATACAGGCTTTTAGTGTAATTTCCGTTTTTCTCTTAATAGGATCAATAATAATATTTTTTTGGAAAGGCATTTTTAGAAAGCGGATAGATAGAACGCTATTTTTAATCATTCTGTTTTCTATAATTGGAGCTTGGCCTTTCGGTTGGTTTGCTAATATAGGTAGAATTGCTTACCCAGCAGATATACAATCTATGAGTCCTAAAGTAGTAGTTCGTTTTCCTTTGAAGGAACGAGCATTAATCGGTTGGGGTGGTGATCGGTTAGAAACGAACTATCACGTTATAAAACCAAATGAAAGGTGGGCATATGATATTCTCATTCCACCTGCTGAAGTGAAAAGTAGTAAGTTAGAGGATTACGGAATATATGGAGCAAAAGTAATGGCGCCAGCTTCTGGGACGGTTGTATCAATTAATAATAATGAACAAGATTTAGTTCCGGGATCGGATAATTTTCAGTCAATGGCTGGTAATCATATTTATTTACGACTAGATGAAACGGGCACATTTTTGTTCCTTGGTCATTTAAAGAAAGGC
The DNA here is from genome assembly GCF_008368855.1 of Bacillus sp. TE8-1. Classification (NCBI taxonomy): domain Bacteria; kingdom Bacillati; phylum Bacillota; class Bacilli; order Caryophanales; family Bacillaceae; genus Bacillus; species Bacillus sp. TE8-1. Next base: position 62,430 of record NZ_QPET01000022.1, read on the forward strand.
TCAATTAAAGTAAAAGAAGGGCAACGTGTAAATGAAGGGGATATTCTTGCGCAAGTTGGTAACTCAGGAAGTTCAAGTGAGCCGCATTTACATATTCATCATCAAAGGCAAGATCCGTCCAAAGTAAGTATGTTTTTTGCGGAAGGATTGCCACTTTACTTTCGAACTGAAAATGGTGTGATGATGCCGGAAAGAGGGGCATACATAAGTGGTAACTAGAAGAAAATCATTTCATCCAAAAAGGGTATTCCAAATTAAAATTGGAATACCCTTTTTCATTACCCTACAAATGTTTGATACAGTAAGAAGATATTTAAAACGATAACGAGAGCAGCAATTATCCATGCGATAAATGTTGTTATGCGGTGGTTAACGAGTGCACCCATAATCTTTTTATTACTTGTAAACATAATAAGTGGCACTAATGCAAATGCAATACCGAATGATAAGACGACTTGGCTCATGACTAGAGCGTATGTTGGATTTACACCTAAAGCGATAATTACTAGTGGTGGAATCATTGTAATAAATCGGCGTAAATATAACGGAATATGCATGCGAATGAAACCTTGCATAATAATATCACCCGACATTGTACCGACAGAAGAGCTAGATAGTCCTGCTGATAAAAGTCCAATCCCAAATAATGCAGCCGATACAGGACCTACTAAATTGGTAAATTGAGTGTAAGCAACATCTAAATCTTCAACGTGCAAGCCATTTTTAAAAAATAGTGCAGCTGCTACAATTAACATACTTGCATTAATTGCTCCAGCAATAACCATTGCAATAATAATATCGATAAATTCGAAACGAAAAATCTTTTTCTTTTGTTCGTCAGTTGTTCCGACCACACGGCGTTGTGTTAATGCAGAATGCAAGTATATTGCATGCGGCATAACTGTCGCACCTAAAATCCCTGCTGCAAGTAATATACTGTCTACACCTTGGAATTTTGGAATAAATAGTCCTGAAAGAAGGGGACTTAATTCTGGTTTTGCATAAAAAACTTGAATCCCAAAAGCAATTACTACAATGAAAATCATTCCTGTAATAATAGCTTCTAGTGGACGAAATCCTCTACGTTGAAATTCAAGGATAATAAATGATCCGGCTGCTGTAATTAAAGCGGCAGGTAGCATGGGGATTCCAAATAGTAAGTAAAGCCCCAATGCAGCTCCAATAAATTCCGCTAAATCTGTAGCCATAATAACTAGTTCACCTTGTATCCATAAGCCGATAGACACAGGCTTTGGAAAGTTTTCACGAGCTATTTCGGGTAAATTGTTTCCTGTAGCAATTCCTAATTTAGCCGATAAAGTTTGGATTAATACAGCCATTAAGTTAGAAGCGAGTATAACCCATAATAGTAAATATCCATATTGTGAACCAGCTGCGATATTTGTAGCAAAGTTGCCAGGATCAATATAAGCAACGGACGCGATAAAAGCGGGCCCTAAAAATGGTAACAGTCTTTTCCAGCCTTTTGTTTCTCCACTTAAAGCTAAGTGAGCTGATTGTACGGTTGTACTTTCAGAAGGGAGATGTTCATCTTTTGTTATATCTTTATTCATAGTAGTTTTCCCCTTTAAAATGTTAACTTGATGAAATTATTGTATTTATTCTTACTCATTATTTCAATACATTTAAATATGTTATATGATAATTTCATTTGAACACGAAAGTTTCCTTAATGCAAATTATATGCCTTTATGCAATGGATGGTGTGATAACGTAAAATAAATTGGGAGTTTATGGTGTGATGACGTGGGGAAACATAATAAATTAAAGGGTCAATTTTGAAATTTATGTGAACATAAAGCCGATAATCCAGCATATTAATTGATGGAATTGCATTTGTATGATATATAATATATTGGGATTACAACATAACCATAGTGTTTTGATGTGTAATCTTGTTTTTTATTTTTGTTAACTGATAGAAAATAGTATAAAGAAAAGAAAATGGGATTCATTTTCTTATTATATATGTTTTGATATGAACGTTAACTTATACATGATTTTAAAAATTAGATAGGTGGTAGAAATACATTGGCAACTACAAAACCATACAGAGTATTACTATATTACATGTACACAACAATTGAAAACCCAGAAGAATTCGCGGCAGAGCATTTAGAATTTTGTAATTCACTTGAATTAAAAGGAAGAATTCTTGTAGCGAAAGAAGGTATTAACGGAACTTGTTCTGGAACTGTAGAACAAACAGAGAAATACATGGAAGCAATGAACAATGATCCACGTTTTGACGGTATCGTATTTAAAATAGATGAAGCTGATGGTCATGCATTCAAGAAAATGCACGTGCGTCCTCGTCCAGAGTTAGTTACACTTCGTCTAGAAGATGACATTAACCCACACGAAATAACTGGCAAGTATTTAGAACCAAAAGATTTTTATGAAGCAATGAAACAAGAAGATACAGTTATCATTGATGCACGAAATGATTATGAGTTTGATTTAGGTCACTTCAAAGGTGCGATTAAACCTGATATCGAATCATTCCGTGAATTACCAGATTGGATTCGTGAAAATAAAGAAGTACTTGAAGGTAAAAAGATTTTAACTTATTGTACAGGCGGAATTCGTTGTGAGAAGTTTTCTGGTTGGTTAGTTCGTGAAGGCTATGAAGATGTAAGTCAGCTTCACGGCGGAATTGTAACGTACGGAAAAGACCCAGAGGTACAAGGTGAGCTTTGGGATGGACAATGTTACGTGTTCGATGAGCGTATTGCTGTACCAGTAAACCAAAAAGAACATGTTATCGTTGGTAAAGACCACTTTACAGGTGAACCTTGTGAGCGCTATGTAAACTGTTCAAATCCAGAATGTAATAAGAAAATTTTATGTTCTGAAGAAAACGAAGCGAAATATTTACGTGCATGTTCTCATGAATGTCGTGTAAGTCCACGTAACCGCTACGTAATACAACATGAATTAACGGAAGAGCAAGTAGCTGCTGCATTAGAGCAAATCGAAGCAGGGAAGTAAACTGAATTCGTATAATAAAAGGGGTACTCCAAGTTTAATTTTGGAGCACCCTTTTTTTATTATCCGGTCCTGTTATTTGTCGGTAAGTCGATATATTAAAAAAATCGCTGATATATTTCGAGTTGCGCCGATATAATGGGAAAATCGCTGATAAAAATTCACTTACTGCAGCGGGCCAAGAATTTGAAAATAATCTTCTTTAATTTTTATCTTCTTTCTCTTTAACGGCAGAAAGTACAGTTTGTTTTACCCAAGCTTTTCTTCGTTTATGCTGTAAACCCCATTGGTATAAACTTTGAGCTCCTAAAATAAGTGAAATGACAATGCCGCTAATCGCAATTAATAGAGCGAAAAATTCAAGAGGTGACGATATTTTGTTTGAATCGGTGTTTCTTAAAAGGTCAATCATAGTAAACCCTAACATTTGGCCCACTACAGAGTAGAGCGTTAAAATTAATAATAAGAGGCTATCTTTTTTAGAGGCGACATTTTCTTGATATTTAAACAAACTATCAAGATTTTGTTTCGCGTTCGAGTATAGAACCTCAATATTAAAAAGTTTTCTTAAACGAAAGAAAATATCTTCACTCTGTGATTGGGATACTAATTCTAAAGAAAAATAATTAGCAGTGAACGAATTGATCGAATAAATTAATTTCTCTATTTCATTAGTATCTTGTTCAATATTTAGCTCAGCATAGGCGTTCGCCATTTTTAATAAAACAATTTTATGGAATAGGTTTAATAATAAAGCGTAATAAAATTCCCCGTACATTTGACTAGCAAGTTTAGCGATTTCGCGTTCTCCTTCATTTGTTACACATGTAAAAATATGTTCTTCCATTATGAAATAACGATTTGGAGCCCATCTCTGGTAAGCGTGTTTTTTTAAATAGTCATGAATGTAAGGAAGGTTATTTGCACTCACATATGGCTTACCATCACTTGTTAATCCGGAAAGACTAGAAGTACGATAAACATCCACTTCGTTAAGTTCCATACCTTCTTTTAGTGACAATAAAGTTTGGACGTACATTCTTTGGTCTTCGAAGAAAGGGAAGGTTTGAAAGTATGAACTTCTTAATCTCTTCTTTTCAAAGAAATCAGTTACACCATGAAATAAATAACCAAAAATGAATTTTTCAACTTGGGAATACTTTTTTCCGTTACATTCAATACAAATAGTCTCATTTGTATCATTTTTAGTTTCAAGTACACGGAAGCGAGCAGCGAATTCGATTGCTTCAGATAAAGTCATGTTTGGAGCAGTGTTTACTTCTGTTCGAATTGTTAAGAAGCCAAGTTCATAAGGACAAAGTGTTACATCAATAGAGTGTATCTTGAATGGGATTGAAATAAGGTTTGTTGTTAAATGTCCAGTTAAGTTAAGGTTCTTTGAATAACGTTGCAAGCCCTTTTGATGCTCTGAGTGAGGAAAGAGAATTTTATTGGTAAATGAAAGATAGTATGCTTCCATATTTTGATGCGAAACTTTAAACTCCCCATAATATGTATTTTCATCATCGAGATGATCGAGCCGAAAAGGACGAAAATCGTTTTTTTGTAAGAAAGGGAACATATTTTGTTCATATCCAGTTTTAAAAGAAAACGGGAATATAAATTGAAATATAGCTGTTGCTACACCTTTTTCCTCAATTGATTGTATTGCCTCCATCTACATTGTGTCCTTTCCATATATGCTATAGAAACAACATGCCCAAATTTATTTGAAAATAACCACTCTTTTATACTCAATTGAGAGTGAAAATTCAGCTTATTTAGCAGGGAACATGTATAATGTTATGTATACTAAAAGTTATAAAATTGTATTTTGAAAAGGGGGATGCTGTATGCGGATTTTAGTATTAGGCGCTGGTGGAGTCGGAGGATTTTTTGGTGGCAGATTAGTCGAGAAGGGAGAAGATGTCACGTTTCTTGTTCGTAGTAAACGGAAAAAACAATTAGAGGAAAGAGGACTTGTAATCCGAAGTGTTAACGGGGATTTTTCCTTCCGACCGAAATTAATAACGAAAGAAGAGCGAACTTCTCCATTTGATGTCATTTTATTTTCAACAAAAGCGTATCACTTAAACGAGGCAATTCAAGATTTGAAGCCGTTTGTTGGCGAAAATACTGTAATCATTCCATTGTTAAATGGTATCGCTCATTTATCGCTATTACAAAAAGAATTCGGCGAAGAAAAAGTAATTGGCGGTTTATGCTTTATCGAGACGACGTTAAACGATCAAGGAGAAATTGTACAAACTAGCGCTGCCAACAGACTTGTGTTTGGGGAAATTAAGTCTCAAAATTCAGAGAGAGTAAAGCATATTTCTAAAGCATTTTCAGGTACGAAATCTAGTTTTGTTTTAAGTGAAAATATTACGCAAGATATGTGGCATAAATATTTATTTATTACTGTAATGTCAGGTGTGACAACGTTAATGCGTGCACCAATTGGACCAATCCGTGAAAGTGAAGGCGGCCGTGATTTTATCCGTAATGTGTTTGAGGAATCTGTACAAATCATGAGAGTATTAGGAGCTCCAGTAAAGGAAAATATTGCCCAGGAACATATGAAAACGATTGATAAAATTTCGTATGATATGAAGTCATCAATGCAACGTGATATGGAAAAGGGTTCGTTTATTGAAGGGAAGCACTTGCAAGGATATTTACTGGATGTAGCAGAGAAATTTTCTATAGCGGCACCATTATTAGAATCTATATATCAAAATTTAAAGGTGTATGAAGAGATGACCTTTAACAAATCTGTAATAGAATTAGATGTATGAAAAAATAAAAAAGATAGCAA